>CAIXFN010000100.1 GCA_903918755.1 uncultured Pedosphaera sp. | reverse complement strand
GGATCGCCTCGTTTGAACTGGCGTACCGGATGCAGATGGATGCCAGCGATGCTTTTGATATCAGTCGCGAGCCGGAGACCATTCGGGCGATGTATGGTCCGGGGACTCAAGCGCGGCAGTTGCTGATTGCGCGGCGGTTGCTGGAGCGCGGGGTGCGGTTTGTGCAGATCTGGCATGGCGCGGGGCAGCCGTGGGACAGCCATGATGACATCGAGGTGAATCACCGGCGGCTGGCGAAGGAATGCGACCAGGGGATCGGGGCCTTACTCAAGGATTTGAAGCAGCGCGGGATGCTGGAAGATACTTTAGTGATTTGGGGCGGCGAGTTTGGGCGCACGCCCACGGTGGAATTGCCGACGCCGGGTTCGAATGCGGGGCATGTGAACGGGCGGGACCATAATCATCATGGTTTCAGCATGTGGATGGCCGGGGGCGGGGCGCGGGGCGGGTATGTGCACGGCGCGACGGATGAGTATGGTTTTGCGGCGGTGGAGAAGAAAGTGCATGTGCACGATCTGCACGCGACCATCCTGCAACTCCTGGGATTCGATCATGAGAAGCTGACGTTCCGGCATTCCGGACGGGATTACCGGCTGACCGACCTTTATGGTCGGGTGGTGAAGGAATTGATCGCGTAGGTCGCCACGGCGCGCGATCAAGCGACAGAAACAAGGGCGGGTGTGAAAGCGAGGGACGGTTCCGGCGGAGCCAGCGGAGCCGGTGGAGCCGGTGGAGGAATAACTTCAGCAGGGACGCGGAACTCCACCTGATGGGCGAAATGGTCATCGAGGAGGGGAAAGGAGTTTCCCGGGATTTCCCGGCCATCCAATAAGAGTTGCGCCGGACCGGCGGCATCCGCCGCGAGGCGGGTGATGCGGATGAGATAATCCGTTTGGCGGTAGCGGTAGTTGATGGTGAAGCCGGTCCAGCCCGCGGGGAGACGGGGAGTGAGCCGAAGTTGGTCACCCGCCAGGTTGACGCCGAGGAGGGTTTCCACGAGCAAACGATACATCCAGCCCGCGGATCCGGTGTACCAGGTCCAGCCCCCGCGGCCGATGTGCGGGGCCACGGCATAGATGTCTGCGGCGACCACATAGGGTTCCACCTTGTAGCGGTCGATGCCTTCCGGCGAGGCGCCATGGTGAATGGGATTGAGGAGCTGGAATAATTCCCAGGCATGGTCAGTTTCCCCCATGAGCGCGAACGCCATGACAGTCCAGATTGCGCCATGGGTGTATTGGCCGCCGTTTTCCCGGACGCCGGGAATGTAACCTTTGATATAGCCCGGATTGAGCGGGGATTTGTCAAACGGGGGATCGAAGAGCTGGATGAGGGCATCCGGGCGGCGGACCAGTCGGCGGTCCACCTCGCCCATCGCTTCGCGTGACCGGGAGGTTTCTCCAGCGCCGCTGATCACCGACCAGCTTTGCGGGAGGGAATCGATCTGGCATTCCGGATTGGAGGCGGAACCCAGCGGAGTGCCGTCGTCAAAATAGGCGCGGCGGTACCATTGGCCGTCCCAGGCGTGCAATTCGATATTCGTT
>CAIXFN010000099.1 GCA_903918755.1 uncultured Pedosphaera sp. | reverse complement strand
CACCCCAATGGCACGGTCACCATCCTCGCGCAAGAACCCAATCCCAAGGAACGCCCAAAGATTTTGCTGCAAATCCGCAGCCCTTGACTTAGTCCGCCTTTGCTCGCACACATTTGTTCGCCTTTGAAATCCTCGCGACAGGGTGGAAGGGCATCCTTGCATCCCGAATCGGGACAGTTCAGAGTATTCACCCGTAAATGCCCGCGGTCCGCGGCGTCAAAGCCGTTCATAAACCAAACTGTGAATTACCTGCCGCCGCAATTGCCGGCACAGAACCCTGTTGCCGGCCCATTGCCGCGCATCCTTATCCATATGAAATCCGCCTTCGCCCCGCTTCGCCGCGCCACCGGATTGGTCGCGCTGGGCCTGTTCAGCCTGACTTCCTGTCAGGTGCCCCAACCCAACCACGGCCCGGACCGACCGGACCGCGATCTTTTGCGGGCGAATATGGACACCTCCGTGGACCCCGGGGTGGATTTCTTCAGTTATGCCAACGGGGGCTGGCTGCGCCGCCACCCGATTCCGGCTTCGGAATCCGCCTGGAGCATCGGCAATGTGGTGCAGGAGGAGTTGTACGCGAAACTCAAGGTCATCAATGAAAACGCGGCGATCGAGGTCAAACACAAGCGCGCCGGAGGCGGCGAACCGGATGGGGAGCAGCAGAAAATCGGTGACTTCTGGCGCATCGCACTGGACGCCAAACGGGCCGAGCGCCTGGGATGGCAGCCCCTGCGGGCGGAACTGGAGCGGGTCGAAAAGATCCAAACTCCGGCCGAGGTTTTAGACCTGTGTTTTGCCTGGCAATCATTGGGCGTCGGAGCATTTTTTGGGTTGGGCGTCAGCCAGGATGAGAAGCACAGTGATTTGATGTCCGTCCACCTGTCGCAGGGCGGACTCGGGCTCCCGGACCGGGATTTCTATTTCAATCCCGAAAAGGGGGTGGCGCACATCCGCACGGAGTACGTCGTCTATATTGAGCGCGTGCTGCGCCTGCTGGGTCGGCCCGCGGCGGAAGCCCGCCCGGCCGCCACCAATTTAGTGGCGTGGGAAACCGCCCTGGCGCAGGCCTCGCGGAAACTGGAAGACCTGCGGGATCCCGAGCACAATTACAATCCCCTCCCCGTGGCGGAGATGACCCGCACGCTGACCCCCGGGATCCAATGGCAGGCACGACTCGCCGCGCTGCATTTGCAGCCGACGAACGTGGTCGTTGGCCAGCCGGAGTTTTTCCGCGCATTGGACGGTCTGATCCAGACCAATCCCCTGCCCGTGTTGCGCGACTACCTGCGGCTGCGCCTGGTCTCGGCCTATGCCGAAAGCCTCGACCACTCGCTGGACCAGGCGGCCTTCGTTTTCTATCACCAGGTGCTGTCCGGCCAACGGGAACCGCGCCCGCGCTGGAAGCGGGTGCTGGATGCCGAGGAAGGCGCCATGGGGATGGTCCTGGGCCGGATCTTTGTCCGGGAATACTTTCCGGAAGCGAGCAAACGCCGCTATGTGGCGCTGGTCGAAGCCATTCGGGAGGCCTATCGCGGGCGAATCGACCAATTGGATTGGATGACTGAACCCACGAAAGCCCGGGCACGGGAAAAGCTCGCGGGCATCACGGCCAAGGTTGGCTATCCGGACAAATGGAAGGATTATTCCGCCTTGGTGGTAGGGACGAATTCCTATTGCGAAAATCTGATGAACGCGTCGCGCTGGCGTTGGAACGACATGGTGGCCAAGTTCGGCAAGCCGGTGGACCGCACCGAATGGGACATGACGCCGCAGACCTACAACGCCTACTACCGCGCCGAAAACAATGAGATTGTCCTGCCGGCGGCGATCTTTGCGATTCCCGGGATGCGGGACGCCGAAATCGACGATGCCGTGGTTTACGGTTACGCCGGGGCTTCGACGATCGGTCACGAAATCACCCATGGATTTGACGATGAGGGCCGCAAGTTTGACGCCGCCGGGAATATGCAAGAATGGTGGACCGCCGCGGATGCGGCCCAGTTCCAGGAGCGCGCCCAAGTCATGGTGCGGCAATTCAATGCCTACGAACCCCTGCCCGGCCTCCACATCAATGGCCAGGCCAGTCTCGGGGAAAACATTGCCGACTACGGTGGTCTGCTCCTCGGCCTGGATGCATTCAAACGCACCGAGCAATTCCGGAGTGGGATCACCAAAGGGGGGCTCACCCCGCTGCAACGCTACTTCCAAGGGTACGCGCTGGGCTGGCTTTTCCAGCAGCGGGAAGAACGATTGCGGCGCGCCCTGCTGAGCGATGTGCATGCCCCCGCCAAATGGCGCGTTCTGGGTCCGCTCGCCAACATGCCGGATTTTTACACCGCTTACGGAATAGCAACCAACCAGCCGATGTGGCGTCCGGCGGCGGAGCGGGTCAAGATCTGGTAGCCGTCCGCCCGCGCAACACTCTCGATCTATGAAGAATATTCTCGTCCCCGCCCTGCTGTTCCTGGCCACCGCCGGTCCCTTGGTCGGCCAACCCTTTTTCGTGGCACCCAACGGCAGTGACAACAATCCCGGCTCCCCGGAAGCGCCCTTTGCCACCCTGCCGCGAGCACAACAAGCGGTCCGCGAAAAGCCCGGAACCGTGTTCCTCCGGGCCGGCACCTACTACCTCGCCAATCCCCTGGTTTTCACGCCCGGAGATTCGGGCACGGCGGAGCGGCCGATGATCTGGCAGGCGTATGGTGAGGAGCAACCCGTGGTCAGCGGGGGCGTCCAGCTGGACCATTTGGACTGGCAACCCGCGGGTGCCGGGATCCTCCAAACCAAGGTGCCGGACGATCTGGTGACGGAGGAAATTTTTGTGAACGGCGAACGCCAGATCCTGGCCCGCTATCCCAACTTCGATCCCAAGGCGCAATATTTCGATGGTTATGCGGCCGATGCGATTTCCAAGGAACGCGCGGCGCGCTGGGCCCATCCCGCCGGTGGCTACTTTCACGCAATGCATCCGGCCCTCTGGGGTGATTTCACCTGGCGGATCACCGGCAAAGACGCCAACGGAGAAGTGCTGAAGGAAGGTGGCTGGCAAAATAATCGCGGGGGCGCCGTTCACAACAGCATCCGCTTCGTTGAGAATATCTTCGAAGAACTGGATGCCCCCGGCGAATGGTTCCTCAACCGCCAAACCCACACGCTTTATTTCTATCCTCCGGCGGGACTGGATCTGGCCAAGGCGAAGGTGGAAGCCACGCGGTTGCGGAGTCTCGTGGAATTCCGGGGCAGCGCGGACGCCCCCGTCCGCCACATCACCTTGCGCGGCCTCACGTTTCGGCACGCCGCGCGCACCGTGATGGACACCCGGGAACCCCTGTTGCGCACGGATTGGGCGATCTACCGCGGCGGGGCGGTCTTTTTTGAAGGGGCCGAGGATTGCACCTTGGAGGACGCCTTTCTCGACCAGGTGGGCGGTAACGCGATCTTCCTGAATCACTACAACCGTCGGGTTACGATCCGGGGTGGTCACATCGCCAGGGCGGGGGCCAGCGGGATTTGTCTCGTCGGGGACCCGCAATCGGCGCGGAACCCTTTGTTCAATTACAGCCAGGTGAATCGGTTGGAGAATCTGGACCGCACGCCGGGGCCGCGCGGAAATAATTATCCCGCGGATTGCCTGGTGGAGGATTGCCTGATTTACCTGACCGGCCGGGTCGAAAAACAAACCGCCGGGATCAACATCGACCTCGCCCAAAATATCACCGTGCGGCACTGCTCCATCTATGACATGCCCCGCGCGGGGATTAACATTGGGGACGGATGCTGGGGCGGGCATGTGGTGGAGTTTTGCGATGTGTTCGACACGGTGAAGGAAACCGGGGATCACGGCTCCTTCAATTCCTGGGGGCGGGACCGCTACTGGCGGCCCAATCCCAACGAAATCAACCAATGGGTCCGGCAGGAGCCCGCACTCCCGCACCTGGACGCGATGAAACCAACCATTCTGCGGAGCTCGCGCTGGCGGTGCGACCATGGATGGGACATCGATCTGGATGACGGCTCATCCTACTACATTATTACGAACAATCTTTGTTTACATGGTGGCATCAAGAACCGGGAAGGCTATGGTCGCCGCGTGGAGAACAACATCATGGTGGATTCGGGACTGCATCCGCACGTCTGGCTGGCCGCCGGCGGTGATGTTTTCCGGCATAACATCGTCTACGATGAATACCGGCCGGCCGTGATGCCGCCGCCGCCGTGGGGCGGGCAAATGGACGAGAATCTGTTCCACCGCCCCGGAGCGTCGCCCGCTCCGGCCACCCGCCTGCAGCAGCAGAGTGGTCGTGATCAGCATTCCGTGGTGGCCGACGCCCGGTTCCTTTCCCCCGCCACGGGCGACTACCGGGTCCGGGAGGGTTCGCCCGCCCTGACGCTGGGATTTGTGAATTTTCCGATGGATGATTTCGGGGTGCGAAAACCAGCCCTCAAAGCGCTGGCCCGGCAGCCCCAATTGCCCGGACAACCCGCTGCGCCAGTGGCGCGGCGCGATACCAGCCGCCACATCTGGCTGCGGGCTGCGGTCCGGAACGTCGCGGACGAAGACGAAATGTCGGCGCTGGGTCTGCCGGCGGTGGCCGGCGCCCTGGTGCTGGCGGTGCCCGGCGAATCTCCCCTGGCCGGAGCCGGTCTGCAGGTGCAGGATGTGATTCTCTCGGTGAACGGCACGCCGGTCAGCAATGCCAAAAGCCTGAGCACGGCATTTCCGGATCAGCGGACAGGTTTGACCCTGCAGGTTTCCCGCCAGCAGAGGGTTATCCAAATCGTGATTCCCGCGGCCCCGCGTTAAGCCAGCCGGACGGGGATGCCCCGCGCTTGCAGGAACTGCTTGGCCTCCAGCACGGTATGCTGGCCATAGTGGAAAATGCTGGCCGCCAGCACCGCGTCCGCCTTGCCTTCGAGCAGGACGGCGGCCATGTGTTCGAGGTTGCCGGCGCCGCCGCTGGCCACGACGGGAACGCCGACACTTTCGCTGACGCGGCGGGTGATCACCAAATCAAAACCGGCCTTCGTGCCGTCGGCATCAATGCTGTTGAGGACAATTTCCCCGGCCCCCAACTCCACGGCCCGTTGCGCCCAAGCCACCGCCTCCCAGCCGCTGGGTTTGCGACCGCCATGGGAAAAGACTTCCCAGCGATCCGGGGCGGTTTTCTTGGCGTCGATGGAAACGACAATGCACTGGCTGCCAAACTTCTCGGCGCCCAGCCGGATCAGGTCCGGGGTGGCGAGCGCGGAGGAGTTGATGCTGATTTTATCCGCCCCGGCCCGCAGCATGGCATACATGTCCGCCACCGATTTGATACCGCCCCCCACTGTCAGGGGCATAAAGCATTGATCGGCCGCCCGCTCAATCACGGCAATCATGGTGGCCCGGCCGTGGGCGCTGGCGGTGATGTCAAAAAAGACCATTTCGTCCGCGCCCTGCTCATTGTAACGCAGGGCCAACTCCACGGGGTCGCCCACGTTGCGCAGTTCCCCGGCCTCGGCCTTGCCGAACTGAACTCCGCGGGTGACCTGGCCATCATGAACGTCGAGGCAGGGAATGACGCGTCTTGCGAGCATGTTTATAGCAAAATTGGTTTCGTTTCCGGCACCGGCGGCCACCCTGGCCACCCCAATGGTTTGTCCACCCCGGGCGCGGCGCCTGCGCGGCCGAGTCAAGCTGTGGCAAATTCCGGGAGAATAAAAGGAAGAATTTTGCGTCCAATGGGTAACAAATGGAAGGCCAGCTGCGAATGGCCAGGCTGAAGCTGCCCCGGGCCGGAGCTCTGGCGCGGGGCGCGGGTGACAAGTATTAATTGCGTTTTGCGACCTGATGCGTTCTATTCCATTCCCTAGGCTATGAAATCTATGATCAATCGATTTGGCGGTTATTTGATGGTGGCGGCGACAGCGGCCCTGTTCACCGGTTGCGCTTCCACCGGGGTGCATAATCCCAGCGGCGTGCCGGTCACCGAGATGCGGCCGGATGAACGCGGATTTGTGGCGGGCACCGGTGTGGAATCCCAGGATTTGGTGGCGGTGACCGATAAAATGGCGCGCGGGATTTTATCCATTCCCCTGGTCCAACAGGCGCAAGGAACCCCCCGCATCGTGCTGGATCCGGTGAAAAACGAAACCCGGTTTCCCATCAACAAAGACATCTTTCTGACCCGCATCCGCGCGCAATTGAACGAGAAAGCGGCCGGCAAGGTGCTCTTTCTGGCACGTGACCGCATGGCCGCGCTGGAGAAGGAACGCGACTTGAAGATTTCCGGCCAGGTGACCTCGTCCGCCGACCCGCATGTGGTGGAATTCAAGGGCGCGGACTTCTTCCTCACCGGGACGCTACAAGGGCTGACGACACGCACCAGCGCCGGGACGAGCGACTACATCCTGTATGCCTTCCAATTGATTGACGCCCGCACCAGCGACATTATTTGGGAGAGCTCTGCGGAAATCAAAAAGCAGGGTTTGGAAGACGCGGCCTACCGCTGAGCCATCCGAACGCGGCGCGTTCCCAGCGATGAAAAAATTGCTTCTGGCCGGACTCCTGTGCGTTCCCCTGTGGTTCACCGGGTGTGCCACCGTGGATCAGGGTCCCCCGATCCTGCTCACGGGGGATATCCTGGTGGATGGTCCGAATGCCATCGCCCACGGCCACGCCCGGGACAAGGTGCTGTGGGAATACCGCACCGCGGTGGGCGCCATGCGTGCGGGCAATTACGGATTGGCCAAAGGCTATCTGGACGACGCGCTGACGGCCATCGGGGGGGTGTATGGCAAGGATGCCACGGCGAAGGAGGCGCGCAGTTATTTTCACGGCGAGGAAAAAAAGAAGTTCATCGGCGAACCGTATGAGCGGGTGATGGCGTATTATTATCGCGGCATTCTTTATTGGATGGACGGCGAACCGGACAACGCCCGGGCCTGTTTCAAGAGCGCCCAAATCGAGGACAGTTCGGCCGAGCAGCAGTACAACTCGGATTATATCCTGCTGGATTATCTGGATGGGCTCGCGACGGTCAAACAGAGCGGGGACGGTTCGGATGCCTTGAATCGCGTCATCAAGCTGCGCTCCCCCTACCCCAAACCCCCGGCTTACGACCCGCGGGCAAATGTCCTGTTTTTCCTGGAATTTGGCCAAGGTCCCACCAAGTATGCCACGGGCAGCTACCAGGAGGAATTGCGCTTCCGCGTCACGCCCTCCCGGGTCAAGTCGGCCGTCGTCCGGGTCGAGGACCAGGCCCTGGCGCTGGGTCCTTACGATGATCTGGATTTTCAGGCCACCACCCGCGGCGGACGCGTGATGGACCATGTGCTGGCCAACAAGGCGGTCTTCAAAACCACCACGGACATCGTGGGAACGGCGGCCATTGCCAGCGGGGCCATCCTGGCGGCCACCGACCACAGCGACGCCGGCCTAGGAATCGGCCTCGGATTGGTGGCAGCGGGCGTCGTCAGCAAGATCATTTCCAGTGCGACCACCCCGGCAGCGGATACCCGCAGTTGGGATAACCTGCCGCATTACCTGAGTTTTGCGGCCCTCCGGCTCGCCCCGGGGCAGCACACGGCGACCGTCGAATTCCGCGACCCAACCGGTTACACCCTGCCCAACCTCACCAAAACCATCACCCTGAATGTGCCGGCTGATCCGCATGACGTTGTTGTGTATGTCAGCGACCGTTCCCAAACTCCCCAGACGAGATGAAAAAAATCACCGCCACCCTGCTTGCCCTGGTTACCACTGCCACCGCCCTGCTGACCGGCTGTGTCACCCGGGACACGGGTGCTTTTGTGCCCGTCAACACCACCGTCAACGATCTCGAAAACCATGAGCCGATCGTGCTCATGACCGCAGAGGTCCAGGTTTCCGTGACGTGCAGCGGGATTCAAGTCCGGACGCTGGAAGACGGGCGTCTGGAAGTGAACGCCAACATCCGCAATCGCGAGGGTCGGCGGATCCAGGTCCAGATCAATTGCGAATTCAAAGACGAGCAGGGATTTGTGACCGAAGGGGAATCCCCCTTTCAGAACCTGATCCTCACCGAAAATGCCCAGCAAACGGTGCATTTTGTGTCTTTTAATAACAAGGCCAAACATTTCACGATCCGGGTTCGCGAGGCCCATTAATGCGGTCCACGCGTGGCCGGCGGGGAAAGGAAATCGCCATGAAGCAGCAAATCGCAGCCACTCTGGTTGCCGCCCTCAGCCTGGCGGCCACCGCCCATGCGCAAAAGCAGGTGCATGCGCAAACGATCCCGCCCCAACCGCCGGAACCCGTCCCGATCTATTTCGCCCCGCCCCCGCCGCTGCTCACTTCCGTGCCCCGGGAGAAGGCGGTGTTTGTTTACGAGCAAAGACCGGCGGCTCAGGGCACCGCCTTGATTCCCCTGGAACAGGCCCAGGCGATTCTGGAGCGCTTCCGCACCAATTACGTCCGCTTGGAAAATCCCCGCATCTTGCTGTTGATCAACCGCCCCCTGCTGGCCGGGCCGGGCGCCCTGAAAGTGGCCGGACGCACGGAAACCATCACGACCACGGGACCCGGGACGAACGGCGCCGACGCCAGCCGGCAAACCGTGGTGCAGAACCACTTGCAGCCACAGGAACGGGCCGAGCTCACGGTGGCAGATCGCCAAAGTATCCGCGACATTGAGCGATTATTCGGTCGGCCGCTGCGTTTCGCCGGCGCCACCCTGGTGGACGAGTCCATCGCGCACCTGCTGCCCGGTAACCGGCCTCCGGGTGAACTCGCCGGCGCTGAAGCCCCGCCGGATCGGGAGGCCTTGGGCAGGCTGGCCGATGTGGTGGTGGAAATTCTGGTCACCACGCGGAACGTCACCACGACCGAAGTCGGGGGCGACCGAACTTACACCGTGCCGGATATCCAAGCCACCGCCATCCGGTTGCGGGATGCCCGGGTGATCGGGCAGGCGACGGCGGCGGAAGTGCTGGGGCGCGGTCCGAGTCTCGGTTACACCGCGCGGAATTTCACCGTGCCTGACATCACCGAAGCCACGGCGCTGGCCTTAATGGAAGACATCTGCCAGGCGCAAGTCCCCCGGAATTGACAGCGGGCGGAATTCCTCTAACGTCCTCTTCGCGGGGCCGATCGGCGCCCCGGATGGAAGACTTATTATGAATCAGCGCATGAATCGGCGGACCTTTGTTCACCACTCCGTTGCGGCCGCTTCCGCAACCCTGCTTTTGGGGTCGGTTCCTTCCTGCACCACCGCGCCATCCCGGGTGCGCCGGAAGATTTCCCCCAACGAAAAACTCAACCTCGGGGTCATCGGCACCCATAATCGCGCGGCGGAGGATATCAAGGGTGTGCAGGGGGAAAACATTGTGGCGATCTGCGATATCGACACCAATTATCTGGACGCCGCCCAACGCCAATTTCCCGGGGCGAAGCGCTACACGGATTTCCGCAAGTTGCTGGAGCAAAATGACATTGATGCCGTGGTCGTGGGCACCCCCGACCACACCCACGCGGTGGCCACGGTGGCCGCGCTGCGCAGCGGCCGGCACGTTTACTGTGAAAAGCCCCTGACCCACACCATTTCCGAAGCCCGGGTGGTGATGGCCGCCACGCGGGAAACCGGGTTGGTGACCCAAATGGGCAACCAGATTCACGCCACAGAACATTACCGCCGGGTGGTGGAAATCGTCCGGAGTGGGGCGCTGGGCGCCATTCGGGAAGTGCATTGCTGGGTGGACGGCGCTTACGAGAACAAGCCGCGTCCGGAGGGAGAGACCGTGCCGCCCAATCTCGACTATGAACAATGGCTGGGGCCGGTGGAATTCCAGCCTTACAGCAAAGAGTATGTTCCCTTCAAATGGCGCGGGTGGTGGGCCTTTGGCGGCGGCACCCTTTCCGACTTTTGCTGTCATCTGACGGATCTGGCTTTTTGGGCGCTGGACTTGAAGCATCCCCTCACCATTGAGGCCGAAGGTCCGGCGGTGCATCAATATTGTGTGCCCCCGTGGCTGATAGTCCGTTACGAGTATGCGGCCCGGGCCGACGCGCCGCCGGTTAAAGTGATCTGGTATTCCGGCAAGCGGCCGCCCATCACCTTACCGCGATGGGGGAATGGAGTTTTGTTTGTGGGGGACAAAGGCATGCTGTTGACCGATTACAGCCGGATGAAGCTACTGCCCGAGGAGAAATTCCAAGGCTTTATTCCGCCGGCCGCTTCGATCCCGAAATCCGTCGGCCATCACCAGGAATGGATCGACGCCATCAAGACGAATGGACCGACCACGTGCAACTTTGCGTACGGCGGTTTGCTGACCGAGGCGGGGCTGCTGGGCAATGTGGCTTACCGCACTGGCCGGAAACTGGAATGGGACGCCCAGCACATTCGGGCGAAGAATTGTCCGGAAGCCGAGCAGTTTATCCACCACCACTACCGCCCCGGCTGGCGGATTTGAACCGGGCGGCAACGACAACGAACCAGTCCGATCACGGGCCATCCCGCCAAAGTTTTTCGCCTCATTTGGCCCCGGCCGACATGACAGAAGCGCTGACGGCCTTGATGCCGGATTCCTTGACGGCATCCATGATCTTGATCATCTGACCCCAAGTGGCCTCTTTATCCCCGCTCAGGGTCAATTTGACCTTGGGATTCTTGGCATACGCGGCCGCCAGTTCCGCCTTCAAGCGATCCAGCGCGACCGGTTTGCGCTCCGGGCCGAGGCGGAGGTTGCCGTTCGGCTCAATCACCAGTTCGAGGGGGGGATTCTCAT
This sequence comes from uncultured Pedosphaera sp., assembly GCA_903918755.1. Lineage (GTDB taxonomy): Bacteria > Verrucomicrobiota > Verrucomicrobiia > Limisphaerales > Pedosphaeraceae > CAIXFN01. Next base: position 82,126 of record CAIXFN010000099.1, on the reverse strand, counting down.
TCGCCCCCGGTTTACCGGCCTGCGAGGATTCAGGGAGCGAAACCCGCAACGCGGGCTGGTTCTTCTTGAAGGTCGTCGTGACCAGAAGAAAAATCAGGACGACAATCAGGACATCAATCAAGGCGACGATGATGACTGCGGGGGGCTGACGACGTCTGCGAGAAATGAAGCGCATGGTTATTTGCGGCTTTGGTCGCGGTATTGCCGGCGCAGAAATTCCACGCACAGAATTTCCATTTCCACGGCCAGATTCTCCACTTTCTTGCTGTAATAACTCCAGGCGATCAGGGAGGGGATGGCGATCAGCAAGCCCATCATGGTGAATTGCAGGATGATGGCGATGCCGGCGGCCAGAACGGTGTTATCGCTGAGGCCGGTGCGACCCAATCCGCCAAACAGGGTCATCATGCCGTAAATGGTGCCGACCAACCCCAACAAAGGGGCGATGCCCACCACGATTTCCAGAAACACCAGGCCGCGCTCCAATTGCACCACCTCGTGGCGCGCGCGGTTCTGCAAGGCGCTTTCATTGTCCTCCCGCGGTTGATCCAGATTCTGCTCGGCAACGAGCAGCAACCGGCTGAACGGCGAGGGATTCTGCTCGCACACCCGGCGCAACATGGGCCGGTCATGCCCGGTGCGGCACGCTTCGAGCGCGGTCTCCACACTGCGGGGAATTACCCGGCTCCAGCGAAGCGCGAGCCCGCGCTCGATAATGAAGGTCAGGGCCGAGATCGAGGTCAGGGCCATGATGATGATAAAAAACTTTTCCATGTTGCTGCTTTGTTTCTGGACTGGCCGGGCGACCGGTACTACAACCGCCGCCCGGCCGGCTATTCATAAATGAACGTGAACGTCACGTCGCGATAATTTCGTCCTACCAAATTCCGCATGTCGCTGGGCCAGGCGGTAAAGGGCGCCGGATCGGAGACGGCCCGCTGGCACAAATACGAAAGCAGATCGCCCACGGTGCATTTGATGACCTGCGGGGGCACCCGGATGCTCCCGTCGTAATACAGGCGGAACTGGACGACCACCATCCCGGCGGCGTCCCGGGCAAATTGTTGCTCATCGATCAGCGCCCACCAATGACTTTGAATCGCCGCGATCAGCGCCTCGTCGTAGGCGCCAAAAGGGGTGGCTTTGGTGTCCAGCGATGCCGCGATCCGGGGTCGTTTCACGCCGCCTTCCTGTTTCATTTTCTCGCCGGGAATCCCGCCCTCTTTGGGGGGCTGCACCTGCGCCAGGGTGCGGGGCCGCTGCCGCGGAGTGGCCTTGGGCTCGGTTCCCTTGGTCGCGGCTGACTCACCCTCCGCCGTTTTGCCTTCCTTTTGTTTGGGATCGGGTTTCGCGGCGGTCAAATCGCCGGCGGCGGGGGCGGTCTTGGGTTTGGCTTCGGCGGGGGCCAATTCCTTGGCCACCTCGGGTTCTTTGGTAGGGGGCGTCGGCGTGACGGGCGCGGGCACCGGGACCGGGGCGGCCTTCGGCACTGATTCCGTTTTGACCACGTGGACCTGCTTGCCGTCAATTTCCGGGGTCAGGGTGTCTTTCTTGGGTTCGGGATTGGCGGCCAGCGCGTTGCGCGAGGAATAATATTTGGCCTGATCCGGCGCCTCGGGAGTGGCCACGGCGGGATTCACCTCCACAAACGTCAATTCCATGTCCGGATACTCGGGGGGTTTGGCGGCCTGCAGAGCCTTTTCCAGGTTGGCCGGAAGCTCCGCCACCTTCTGGAACCACGACGGCACGTAGTTTTTTTCCCACATCCCGAATCGTTGGCCGGTCTTGAAGGTGGCGAACACCAGGAGATGAAAGAGCAACGAGATGGCGAACGCCCGAACCAACGGGGAGTTGGTTGGACGCGGCATTTCCACAAGCCAGCCATCATCTAACATACGCGCCCACGATGCCGCAGAATCGAACCTGGGGCAACTCGTTTGCACGAAACGCGAGCGTCCTTCCCGGCGGAGGAATCATTCCGGCAGGTCCAAGTACGGGGAAAGCTTGGTTTTAAGTTCATCCACGAGCTCGGCAGCCATGAATTCGTAATCGTCGGGGATGTGCAGGCAAACCACCTGTTTCCCCGCCAATGATTCGGAAAACTTGTCGCGCAAGCGGTCCCAATGGCGCTTTTCCATCACAAAGATTAGGTCGGCCCAGCCCAGATGCCCGGCGTTCACCCGGATCCGCGCGCCCGGCTCAGTCCCCGCCGAACGGACCGCGTAGCCGGCCATTCCTGTGTACAGTTTTTCCGCCGTCAGACTGCGCCAACGGTTTTGACTGCACACAAACAGGATTTTAAGTGCTTCGGCCATGGAGGCGGAATGCGCCCGCAGCTTCCGGTGGCCATGGTAACTGGTTGCGGGCTAAAGTGAAAAGTCCGCTCGTCAGCGAACGGTCCTTTTGCGGTGACGGAAAACCCGGGGCCGCCATTTGGCTTGCATAATTCCGGGCCGGATTTAGGTTGAGGATGTTCATTGAAATTGGCGGGCGGTTGGCCCGTCAGTAATCACATCGGCAAGGTTTAGGGAACCCCGTGAGAATCGGGGACGGTTGCGCCACTGTAACGGGCTACAAACTCCCACAGCCACTGGATCTTCAAGGATCTGGGAAGGCGGGAGCGAGGCTGGAGGCCCGAAGTCAGGATATCGCTTTGCCGATGCTCGTCACGGTTGACTGGGGTCCGTTCGCGGATTTGTCCGTCAATCAACTTCTCCGACAAGAGAAGGATGAGGCCAGTCGGCGAACCGGGTTCGCCGGGTCCCGCTATTTTCAGCGCTGGTCTCGCAGGCAAACCATTCCGGCCCAACCCCGGAATGAGGGAAAGATCAGCGCATGTTCAGTTTCTGTCGGTTGAAGCCGGAACGGCCGCCCCCGCCCGGGGCGAGTCCGGCTTTCACTTTGGTCGAATTGCTCGTGGTGATGAGCCTCATCGCCATTCTCACCGCCTTGCTGCTGCCCGTGCTGGCAGGTGGCCGGCGGGCCGCCCGACGCATTCAATGCGCCAGCAGCCTCCGCCAACTGGGGCTCGCCGGGCAAATGTACCTCGATGACAATGGGGGGAATTTCTTCGCTTATCGGGATGGTGCCACCAATGGCGGAGTCATCTACTGGTTCGGCTGGCTGCAAAATGGCGCGGAGGGGCAGCGCGGCTTCGATCCCGGGTACGGCGCACTTTATTCCTACGTCCCGGCCAGCGGCGTGGATCTTTGTCCGGCCCTCAATTACTCCGCCCCGGAATTCAAACTCAAGGCCACCGGGGCGGCCTATGGCTATGGCTACGACCTGAATCTTTCGCCCGGGTTGCAGGGCGCCGTGAATGTCGGCAAACTCCGGCGGCTTGCCGAATTGACCTTCCTGGCCGATGCGGCCCAGGTGAACACTTTTCTGGCCCCCGCCTCGGCCAGCCATCCCATGCTGGAGGAGTTTTATTACGTCGGCACCAACCCAACCGAGGCCACCGCCCATTTCCGGCATGAGAAAAGGGCCAATGTGGTGTTTTGCGACGGGCACGTGGCCCGCGAGAATCCGCTTCCCGGGTCGCAGGATCAGCGCCTGCCCGGACAATTGCTGGGCCGGTTGCGACCGGAAATCCTCAACCCCTGATCCCGCCGACGCCCGTGGGGCATCAGGCGCCGATCTGCCGTTTCAACGAATCCCCAATCCGCAGGGCATGACGTTCCAGGACGTCCTGTTCGCGGCCCTCGAGCAAAAGTCGGACCTTAGGTTCGGTGCCGGAGTAACGGAGCAGCACCCTCCCGCCAGCCGGGGTCAGCTCCGCCTCGGCGGCGGCCACTAATTCCAGAACCCCTTCGAGCTGCTCAAAAGGCTTTTTCTCCCGGACGCGGAGGTTGACCAGCATCTGGGGAAAGCGCTTCCAGCAACCAGCGAGACGTGACAGGGGCGTATCCGTGGCTTTCATGATGCGCAGGACCTGCAGCGCGGCGACCAAGCCATCGCCGGTCGTGCCGAAGTCGCGGAAGATAAGGTGACCGCTCTGCTCACCCCCGAAGTTGAACCCGTGACGCAACATTTCATCGATCACGTTTTTGTCGCCCACATCCGTTCGCACCACGGAACCGCCGCGCTCCCGGATAAAGGCGTCGAGCCCGGCATTGCTCATGACGGTGGTCACGAGGGTCTTCTCGGCCAGGGTACCTTGCGCCATCATGTCGCGGACGGCGATCGCCATCACATCATCGCCATCGATCAAAGCCCCGGTCTCATCACAAAAGAGCACGCGATCCGCATCCCCATCATGGGCGATGCCGATGTGCGCCTGATGTTCCCGCACGCGCTGGCACATCTGCTCGGGATGCATGGAGCCGCAACCCCGGTTGATGTTGGTGCCATCGGGTTGGTTGCCATAGACCACCACGTCCGCGCCCAATTCGCGGAGCACACAAGGGGTCGATTTGTAAGCCGCGCCGTGACCGCAATCCACCACGACTTTCATGCCTTCCAGGGTCATCCCCCGCGGGACCGAGGCCTTGGCGAATTCGATATAACGGCCCAGGGCGTCATCAATACGAACGGCCTTGCCGATTTCGCCCGCGGTCGGTCGGATATTCTCGATATCGCCACTAAAAACCAGGTTTTCGATCTGGCCTTCGATGCCGTCATCGAGCTTATAACCATCCGCCCGGAAGAATTTGATGCCGTTGTCGTCGTAAGGATTGTGGGAAGCCGTGATCACGATTCCGGCATCCGCCCGGAGGCTGCGGGTGACATAGGCCACGCCCGGGGTCGGCAGCGGCCCAATAAACAAAACGTCAACGCCCATGGACAGAATGCCCGAGGAAATCGCGTTCTCGAGCATGTAACCGGAAAGCCGGGTGTCCTTGCCCACCACGATTTTGTGTTTGCCGCGGCCGCGGGCCTGACTTTCCAGGTTCTTGAACACATGGCCGGCCGCGCGCCCCAGCTTGAGGGCGGTTTCCGCGGTGACGGGTTCCACATTGGCACGACCACGCACACCATCGGTGCCGAAAATTTTCTTGCTCATAGAGGAATTGGGTTGCAGCCGAATGAAATTATTTGGTCGGGGTCAGCCGTTCTACGCTGGCCGCGGCCGGAGTGACGGATTGAATCCGGAATTCCGGAGGTGCCTGGGCCCGAACATCCCGGCGGAAAAGCTTTTCCTCCGTCGCGGTGGTGACATCCACGAAGGCGGCGATTTGCCGAACTTGGAGCTTTTCCAAATCCGCAGCCTTGCCGCTCACCGCAACTTCGACGACCGACGGCGTGACGGTGAATTGGCTGCCGGTGTCCGCCCGGGTTAACAAGGTGATGGGAACCGCGAACCGGCGCATACTTTCCACGGGTGACTCCTGCAAGGTCCAGGCCCGCTGCTCATCCTTCAAGACCGCGGTGGAAATGGCCATCCACATCAGCGCCGCCAGGAAAAGGGAGAGCACCTTCCAGCCGAAGTTGTGCAAGACGAGGTCGCGTTTCGCCATGGCTATTCCAGCTCCTTTCGCACCGCGGCCGGCCCGGGCGTATGCCGCTCCCGCGACCAACGCCGCAATTCGGCCAGGAAACTTTTGGACTGGCCGCTCCGGACCAGGACCGAGGTCAGAAAGGCCCGCAATTCCTCCTCGCTCAAACCACGCACCAACTGCCCCTTGTAGGCGTAGGAGACCAATCCGGTTTCCTCGGAAACGACCACCACCACGGCGTCCGTTTCCTCACTCAGGCCGATCGCGGCGCGGTGCCGGGTGCCCAGGGATTTGTTCAAATCCTGGCGCTGGGTCAGCGGGAAAATACAGGCGGCAAACGCGATGCGATCCCCCCGGATGATGACCCCGCCGTCGTGGATCGCATTATTCGGGAAGAAAATTGTCTCCAGCATTTCCGGAGTCGCTTCGCAATCCACCCGGATGCCGGACTCCACCACATCCTGCAACTGGATCGCCTGCTCCACGGCAATGAGGGCGCCAATCCGGACATCCGCCAGGCGCGCGACAGTCTGGATGATCACTTCAATATTCTCCCGCTGTTCCCGGGCCGTATGAAACAGCGGCAGATTGCCCAATTCGGAAAGCATCCGCCGCAGTTCGGGCTGGAAGATGACCAGGATGGCGAAGGCGGAAAAGGCAAAGAACCGGCTGAGCAGCCAACTCAAGACTTCCAGTTTGAGTTTCCAGGCCACAAAGGTGAAGCCCATGAGGACCAGAAATCCGAGCACCACGGACCAACCGCGCGTCCCCCGGACAAAGGTCAGGCCATAATAAATCGCCACCGCGAGGAGTAAAATCTCCAACGCGGGCCGCCAGGCCCCCTCAAACATGGTCAAATCGATCATCGTCTCTGCGCCTGAATGGCTTCCGTCATCCGCAAGGCCTGAACCGTCGCCGCCACTTCGTGCGTCCGGAAGATGGCGACACCCGCCAGGGCCGCGCAAGTTGTACAAGCCAGCGCGGCGGGCAGCCGGTCCGGCAACCCCACCCCCAGCAACTTGCTGACGAAGGATTTCCGGGAAACGCCCAAAACCAACGGACGGGCGAAAATGTTAAAACTGCCCAAACCGCCGAGCAACTTCAAGTTATGTTCCAAGGTTTTTCCGAACCCAATTCCAACATCCAGCAGCACCTGTTCCGGCGCCACGCCGGCGGCTTGCAATCCACCCAATTGGCTCCGAAAAAACTCCCCCACGGTAGCGACCACATCGGCATAAGCCGGCTGGTTCTGCATGGTCAGCGGCGTCCCCTGCATATGCATCGCCACATAGCCGGCCCCGGTTTCCGCCAGCAGCCGGCGCATTTCCTCACCTGCGTGGCTGGCCCCCACATCATTCACGATGCTGGCCCCGGCGACAATGGCCTCCCGGGCCACCGCGGGTTTCATGGTATCAATGGAAATCGGCAGCTGGAGGCGGCCCGCCAGCGCGGCAATGACCGGAAGGACGCGGCGCAATTCCTCGCGCTCGCTTACCGGGGGCGCACCCGGCCGGGTCGATTCCCCGCCCACATCGATGATCTCCGCCCCTTGTGCCGCCAATTCCAGACCATGCTCCAACGCCGCGCCGGGGTCGAAATACGCCCCACCGTCGGAAAACGAATCCGGCGTCACGTTCACCACGCCCATCACCAGCGCGGGGCGGGGGAATTCAAATGCGTATTGGCAGGCCCTCAGCTTCACCCCGCCAGCTTATTCCGCGGCGAGCCGGGAGGCGAGCATTTGTCCACCACGGCGGAAGTTTTTAGCGCGGTAAACTGACCAGATCAAAGCGCATGGAATTATGAAACCACCCATAGGCGACGAACATCAACCAGGCGTCCGGCAAGGCCAACGCGCAGCAGACCCAGGCGAGGAGTGGCGACGGCAAAAACAGCGCACCCACCGCCAGGCCCACGAAAGCCAGCGCCAATGCCCCGACCACGATAATGAGGAAGACCGTGCTCCAGCGGCACCGGGAGGTGTCATTGCTGCCCGCGCTGAAGCCCGTGACCAGCACGATGAAACGGGCCGCCAAAGCCAGCCAGGCAAATTTGATGGAAAAAACCAAGGTGGCCCCGACGGGCCAATGCTTCAGCCAACCCAAAAACAGCCCCCAGCCCACGACAAAAACCAGAAAACCAGGCCATTGCGCCAACGAGCATTTGGCGAGCATCCGGCCAAGTTCCCGGTAGCCAATGCCGCAATTCGCATAGTAGGGCAGATTGACCCCGCTGGTGAACATTTTGCGAAAGGCCGCCCCGGAACGCGTCAGCAGCCAGCCGGCTTGCGCCCCGGTAAGCAGCAACCCGATTCCCACAGCCCACCCCTGCAGGTCAAGACTGAGCAGGCCCGCCAAGGCGACCACCAGCCAGGCGACCAATGTTTGACGAAAGACTCGCGCCCAATGAATCGTGAGGGCATAGCCATTGGGAAATGCAAATTCCGCGAGCACCCGTTCCCGGTCATTCAACCGTTGCCATAACTGACGTTCCCACCAACCGTTCCGCCCCCAGGACAGGGGCGCCAAAAACTGCCAGGACCGGATGGTCTCCTCGAGGTCGGTCGAATCGTGATCTTCCCGCAAAGGTAAGCCGGCGGGCCCGCTGGCCGCCTCGTCCTCCCAGTTAGCCGAAGGCGGGACCGCTGCCACCGGGACCAGAGTTTCCTCGGAGGCAACAAAAGCATCGCGCAGCCGCTCCCGGTTGGATTGCAGCAACCACAAGATCCCGGCGATCGGAGGCAGTAGCAAGAGCAAGGCGAGCCGGGAGCCGGGCAGCAGCAGTTGGAAAAGGGCGAGCGGCCACCCGGTGGGCAATCCCTCGACCACGTAAGCTGCGAGCCCCTCCCCGTTGACGGATTGCAGCAGCGACGGGGAGTCCTTGATGAGGGAAAAGAGGGCCACCCCACTGACCGTGAAGAGGAAACGAAACAATTGCCGCAGGAGGATGGGCACGTACAAAAACAACAACACCGCGAGCGAGAGCCCGCAGCCCCAACCCAGCAAAGCGAGCAGCGGAATCGCCAGCCATTTTCCGGGCGGCAAGTCCTGCTGTAACGCCAGCGCCCCCAGGCCCAGGAACAGATCCAGCAAGGAAAACCCGGAACCGCGGAGAAACCTCCACCATTGCCACTTGAAAATTAAAGTGGGGGCGACCGGCAAAGCGCGCAACGCCACCGTATCGGTATTTTCCCCGAACCGGGCGGTGAGATCCAAACTTTGAACCACGGCGAAGAAAAATGACCAAAGCGCCAGGGCCGCCAGGGCGTTTGCCGGATGTCCCGCCGCATTGGCAATCGCATAGGTCCCGGCTCCGCAAGCCAAAGATCCGCCCAACCGCAGCGACCATGGCGGCAGGTTGCGTTTCAAGATATTCCGCGTCCGGCGCACCTCCGCGCGCAAAGCGGGTGATGCGGCCACCGCAACTTTGATGCGGCGGCGGAGGGCGGCCTCAAATCGCGGGGAGTGGAGTCTCATGTCATGGTTTCCCGCAGGTTGCGGAACATTTCCTCCAAGACATGATCCTTGTCCGCGGCGCGTTCCCGCAGTCGCGGCAAGGTGTCGAAGGCGCGCACCACGCCCTGGTGGAGCAAACAAACCCGGTCCGAAAAGCGTTCCGCCACATCCAGAATCTGCGTGGAATAAATGATCGTCCGCCCCCGGCCGGCCGCCAGCCGCGCCTGCCGCTTAAAAGCATCGATCCCGTGCGGATCCATGCCGGAGGCAAACGGCTCATCCAGCAGCCAGAGTTCGGGATCCGCCGCCAGCAACGCGGTCAGCCCCACCTTGTAAGCCTGGCCACGGGAAAGCCCACTCACGGGACGCTGAGCCAGCGGGAGCAAATCAAAATCCCGGAGTAATTCTAGGACCCGCTCCTCCGTCCCCGGACCATCCGCCCCGTACAGGCGTAATATGATGGCCAGGTCCCGCAGCACGGATTGTTCCCAGAACAGGAGCGGGAAATCCGGTAGGAAATGCAGGCGACGGCGGAGATCCAGGCGATCGCGGCGGAATTGAGATTCATCAAGATAGACCCCGCCACGGTCGGGCGCCACCACCCCACAGAGGCAACGCATCAGGGTGGTTTTACCGGCGCCGTTGGGCCCCAGCAAACTAACGATCTGGCCCGGTTCAATGGTCAGGGAAACCCCATCCAGCGCCCGACCCGTTCCGAACGACTTCACAACTCCCCGCAGTTCGATTTTCATGGTCTTTTACCATCTGCTCCCCTCAACTTCATCCGGCACTGCCGGGCTTAACCCGGCGCGCGCAGCAGGAAGTCGATGTAGGGCAAATCCGCCGGCACGGTCACTTTCGGATTGGGGGCGGTGCTCGGAACCAAACTAACCGGTTGGCCGATCAATTCGCAAGCGGCGGTATCATCGGTCACCACCCGCCCCTGATCCCGCACGGCCGCCAAGGCCTGGCGCAACACGGTTACCTGGAAAGTTTGCGGCGTCTGCACCGCCCACAGCCGGGAGCGTTCCAAGGTGCGTAACACGACCCGGCCATCGGCGGATTCTTTGATGGTATCCGTCACGGGTTGGGCAGCGACCGCCGCGCCATGCTGCCGGGCCGCGGCAATGGTGGCGGTGATCAGCGCGGTGCTGGTGCACGGTCGGGCACCATCCTGAATGGCGACAATCTCCGCTTCCGGCCCCAGGGCTTGCAGTCCATTCCAAACGGAATCCTGTCGCTCCGCGCCCCCCGCGACCAAACGGTAAGGCTTTCCTCCCGCGCAGGCCGCCGCCAACTCCACAAAAGCGGGCTCCATCCCGGCCCGCACCACCAGCACAATTTCGTCAATCACCGGGGCGGCGGCAAACCGCCGCCAGGTGTGGGCCACCACCGGCAGACCGGCCACTTCCAGGAATAATTTGTCGATGTTCGGACCCATGCGGGTGCCGCGGCCGGCGGCGACGATGATGGCGGAAACCATGGCAGGATTGTGGGGAATTGCGCGGACGTTACAACGAAAAATCGGGGCTCAATGCAGCATCGGTAACGGGTTGGGAACCTGGATCAAGGTCGCATCCAAATCGAGATAGAAGTCGAGCCGACGATCCGTTTCCGCCTCATCAATCGCGCGGGCCATCAGCAGGTAGGTGGCATAGTGGTTGCCCTCCGATTCCACCAGACTGCCGTAAAAAGCCGCCAACTCGTCATCGATTCCGACCAGCGCGGCGGCCAGGAATTGGAATTTTTCACAACTGCGCCCCTCGATCAGCGCGCAACAGAGCAGGTGATCAATGACTTGCAGCCTCTGGCCGTTCCGAATGGACCGCATGAGCCCGGTGATCCAGGGACTGGGATGCGGTTGGCCAAACGGAATGTCGCGGCGGGCCAGCAGGGCCAGAACGAGTTGAAAGTGCTGTAATTCCTCGATCGCAATCGCGTTCAACTCCCCGACGCGGGGATAAAGATCGCGGTATTTTTCCAGGTTGAGGGCAGTGGTTGCCGCTTTGCGCTCGAGGTGCGCATGATCCACCAACACGGCCGGCAAATTCGCCCGCACCTTGGGCCACCAGTCGGCCCCGAATTTTTCCCGGAATAAGAGCATCCCCGACTCTTGTCAGTCGCGGGCTTTCCGGCAAGCGGGAAGTGAAGAGATTGGGGTGTTTGCTGACTGTCCGGGGGGAATCGGTGACGCTGAAGTTGCTGTGGCAGGAGCATCGGCAGGGGCACGTGGTGGCCAGTGGCTCAGAGTGAACTTTATCAGAAATCGGCTTAAAGGCCGTTTCGGTCGTAGTTGTCACTATTGGTTGGCGTTTCAACCATCAATCGGTAGACGTTTGAATTCACCGGATGTCGTTATGGCGTCTTCAAAATCTGCATGACCTCAGGTCCGAGTTGCGAATAATGGCGCGTATTCCAGGTATAAAGCGCTTCTGCTTTGGCCTTTCGGGCGCAGGCGGCCAGAAGCGCGTCATAAATGGTCCCGCCAACAATGCCGATGGTGGTGAATTTCTGGAGCATGTCACCGTATTCGTTGGCGGTAAGCGCCACGACGGTGAGGCGTTCGCGGATGTTGCTAACGAAAAGCATACCCTGCTCGCTACTGATGCGATGTTTGCCCGGCATCCGCGTCAGCGTTGAATACACTTCGATAAGGCTGTGTGTCCCGCAGCCAACATCCTTTTTGGGGAAGCGGGTGAAGACGTCGAGACTCGCGGTTTGATGAACGTGATCGCCGTAAAAAAAACGGCACCAGGACCGACGTATCCAGAAATGCTCTCATTCGGCCGGCTTGAGATTCCGGCTGTCGCGCTGCTCCCGAATCTGGTTCAGCATGTCGTCGGTCGCGGAAGCGGGCAACGGTTGGCCCGTTCGGAAAACCCAGACGCCCTTTTTCTTGGCCAGTGGGGCGGTGCCTCGCACCGGTCGCAGGGTAATCCGCTCACCTGCGCTCTCCAGTTCCAGGCAATCGCCGGGACTCAGGTCCAAGTCCTTGCGCAAAGGCTTGGGAAGAACGATGCGCCCGGCGCTATCAACGGTCAATCGCGTTATCATAAATGGCATTTCATCATGGGGCGTCCCATAAATCAAAGGCACCGACCAATCGCATCACCCAAACCGCTCCGGGTGAAGGGAATCGAACTCTCGTGATTATTGCCGCCGCTGAACACCGGGGAATTCAAAGAATCTTTGGTGATGAGCGGGCCGCTAAGGAAATTTTTTACTTGGGATACATCTCACTGCAATGCCTTGTACCGAAAACGAATTACCTGAAGGCACTCTTAGTGCTTTGCGGTGCTGGCCTTGTTCGGCACGGCCCACAACTTCACGCGCTTGGTCCCATCGGCGACGGCCAGCTGTTTGCCGTCCGGCGAAAAGGACAGTCCCTGAACCATGTGTTCGGCCGTCCAGGTGTGGAGTTTTCGGCCGGAAACAAAGTCCCAAAGAACGACTTTCACCGGAGCAGCAAAATTCCGTTCATTCATTCCACCAGTGACCAGCATGGTGCCATCGGGTGAGAAGCGGATTGCCACGATCGTTTCGGGCTGTCCCGTGATTTTGCGAGCAATCTTCCATGATTTCGTGTCCCAGAGATAGATGGTGCGATCGGCTCCGGCGGTCGCCAGGTATTTCCCGTCGGGAGAATAGGCCAGAGCGAACATCGCGAGCTTCATCTCGGAGATGACGCGCTGCAGTTCGCCAGTTCGCGCATCCCACACGCGGATATCGGTGTCCAGACCCGCGGCGACGACGCTGTCTTCGTTGGGTGAGAATGCCATTGCGTAATGGCCGCCGACGCCGGCCGGTGCCTGGAAACGCACCTTGCCAGCGCGATCAACCACCCGGATGAGAGCGGAACTCGGCGAGACTGGATCTTTGCCCGAGGCAGCGAATAGCACTCCATCGGTGACCAACGTCATCCCCTCTCCAAAGACGCTCGGCGGCGGAACCTCGAAGGCCGCGATCGCAAGACCGCTGCCCAGCTCGCGGGTTTTGATCACGCCATTAGTCGTGACGGTGGCAACATGACGGCCCGACCTCAGCAGGAAAGGCGGAGTTTCGTCCTTTGGCAGTTCGATGTTCCGCACCAATTTGCCGCTCGCGACATCCCAAACGCCAATCTTCTTGTCCTCCCCAAACACGGCCAAGGAATTGCCCTCCTTCGCGAAGGCGACGCCCGCGGACGGTGATTCCGTTGTTATTACCCGCTCATCGGATGCCACCGCCGTTAAGACCGCGAATCCCAGGGCGGCGAATTGCAGCAAGCGCAACATGGTTAAGCCTTTTCCAAAATGAGATCGAAGCTGACCGCCGAGCGCGGCGAGGTGTTTTCGTCCAACAGCGTGACCGGGCGGATGCATTCGCGATTATGGACAATCCCCTGTTTCTGGTAGTTTCCATCGGGGTCGCCTTCAAAAAACGGATCGGTGGCAAAGTAGAGCTGGGTCACCAGCGGCTGGCAACCCGGAGCCGTGATGAGGTAATGCACATGTTGCGCCGGACGGCTTGGATAATGGCCTGGCATGATGGTCTCCACCGCGTATTCCGCGGCGTTCTCCAGGCGGAGATTCGAGCGGTAGCGGTAGCCGAGAACATCGTAAACGCCCCGGTAGTCGGCGTGCCAGAGATCGATGCGGGCGTCATGCACGGGCTCGCCACGGCTGTCCAGAATCTTGCCCGAAATGCGCAGCGGCATACCCGGTTCGCGGGGCACCCGCAGGTTGACATGGTGCGGCGCGCCCTTCTTGAAGAAGGGACCGAGCACCTCCGGCGGGGTCGGCTTTCGGGCTTTTGCTTGCGCTTCCTCCCAGACCGCCAACAAATGTGATTGGGAAACGGCGGCGGCCCCCACCAGCAGGCCGCGCACGATGCACTTTTCCAAAAATGTCCGGCGACGGAGTGGCTGGTCAATCATAGGGTGTCCTGAATTTGGGGATGGGTTGGGAGCTGCGTCAGTATGGAGCAATCCTGAATGAGAGAATGGTTCAGCTCAGGCCAAACCGTTCCTGCAACACGCAGGCGCTCAATACCGACATGAGCACCGGGTCCCAGGCCACGCGGTCGGCGTCGGTCATGGCGGGCAGCCGGTCCAGCAACGCCGCAATTCTTTTCTGGTCGTAGAAGGGCAGTCCCGCGAGGGCCGGACCGCGCAACGTGTCCTGCAACATTTGGTGGAACCGTTCCGACGGGAGCGTGGTCACCGGGGGCGAGAGGAACGGATGTTTCTGGCGGCGATAAACCGTGTCGGTGATGACATCACGCGTGGCTTCGCGCAAAAGAAACTTCTCCGTCACGCCGCGGATCTTGAGCGAGACGGGGATCCGGCGCAGGCTCTCGACCACGTGATGATCGAGGAAAGGAAGTCGGCCTTCGATGGAATGGGCCATTTCCATCCGATCCCCGAGTAGCACCAGCAGGTAATTCGGCAGGGCGCTGCGGCTCCAAAGGTAGAGGGATTGATTCAACGGATCGCGTCCGGCGAGTTGTCCGGGCACGTCGAACTGGTTCAAAAACACGCGCGCGCCGTTCCCGCCGGCAAACGTGGCTTTAAAATCATCCGCCAACAGCGCGAGGCGTTTGGCCGCCATCGTGGCGCCGATCTCAAACCAGGTGGGCACGAAGCCGAGCGTGCGCTCGACGCCATCCATGGGCAGCGCCTCGCCGTCGGGCAGGAGCAGGCCGCGCGAGACCGGATTGCTGTCTTCCAGTTCCTGCAAGAGCCGCCGCACTTCGGCGGGGTTCTGGCCCTGCGTGTTGTACCGCACCATGTCGCTGCGGAAATGCGCGTAGCCTCCGAGCAGTTCATCCGAGCCTTCGCCTGTGTAAACGACCTTGTAGCCGGCCTCGCGCACGGCGCGGCTGAGCAGATATTTGGAAATGCCGTGGCCGTTGTAGAAGAGCGTCTCGGCGTGCCAGATGGCGTCGCTGAAATGATCAGCCAGATCGGCCTGCTGGATCGGAATCGGATAAAACTTCGCGCCGGCGTGGGCGGCCATCTCCGCGGCAATTTTGCTTTCGTCGTAAGCGGCCTGCTCGAAGGTGAGCGTGAAGGCGTGAATCGGCTCACGGGCGTATCGCGCGGCGAGGCCAAGCACCGCGCACGAGTCCAGGCCGCCGCTGAGATAGCAGCCCACCGGCACGTCGGCGCGCATCCGCAGGCGGACGGCTTCATCGAGCGCGGCGCGGAACTGCTCAATGTAGGATTGGTCATCGCGCGGGCTGGCGGCGATTTCGGCGGCGGTCGCGTAATCGAAATCCCAGTAGCGCAGGAGGCGAAAACTGTTGCGCGTGGCGAGGAGGTAATGGCCGGGCGGGACTTGCAAGACCCCTTCGAACAGCGTGCGGTCGGACAACGCGGGGCCGGTCGCATGGTGGTAGAATGACGGGTGGTCCCAGCGCGCGGGCACGCCGGCGGCGAACAGGGCCTTGACCTCGGACGCCAGATACAGCGTGTCGTTGTGCCACGCATAGAAAAGCGGTTTGATGCCAAAGCGGTCGCGCACGGCGAAGAGCGTCTGGTTGTTCCGATCCCAGAGAACGAACGCAAATTCGCCGCGCAGTTGCGGGAGGCAATGCGCCCCGAAGTCCTCGTAAAGGTGCAGCGCGATTTCGCTGTCGGAATGGGTGCGGAAGCGGTGGCCGCGCGCTTCGAGTTCACCACGGATGCGCTCGAAGTCGTAGAACTCGCCGTTGACGATGAGGTGCAGGGATTCATCCTCGCTCGCGATGGGCTGGTCGCCGCCGCGCAGATCAATGATGCTCAGGCGCGCATGGCCGAGGCCCACGCGGCCGTCCGCGGACACCCATTGGTGCTGATTGTCCGGTCCGCGGTGCTGCAGCGCGGCGGTGGCGCGTTGCAGCGCCGCTTGGGCGACGGGTTGGTTGCACGCGAAGAAAGCGGCTATGCCACACATACGATGGCAGACGGATAGGATTCGGGATTCACACGTTTACTTTGCTCCATTCGCGCAGATAATCGAGGCTTTGATGGTAATGCTTCAGCCCGCGCCAGAGCAGCCCGGCGGCGCACACGTGGGCCGTCAAACCCGTGACCAGCAACGAAAGATGCACGGCGTTCTTGTCCTGGAAAACATCCTGCGTCAGCGTGGCCACGACGGTCGGACCGAGTCCCAGACCGATGAGATTGATGACAAACAGGTAAATGGCCGAAGCCTGGCCACGCATCGTGTTCGGCATCAGTTGTTGAATGGCCGCCGGGGCGAGGCCAAACGGCATGCTGCTGAAGAATAACGCCGGAGCCACTAGCGCCGCCGCCCACCACCCCGACGACACGATGGGATACAGGGCCCCGAAGGGCAGCCACGCGACCACCCCCAGCAAGGCCACCCGCAAGTTCGCGTCGCTCCTGCCCCGCGCGCGGAGCCAGTCGGCCAGCCGGCCGCCCGTCACCATGCCGGCAGTCCCGCAGATCCCCACCATGAGACCGAGGACCAGGCCGGTGTCGCCCGCCGTCCAGCCGTGCCGCCGAATGAAGAAAGTAGGAAGCCACGACGAGACGCCGTAGCTACTCAAACAAGCCATGGCCACACCAAGGTAGAGGCACAGGAACGTCCCGCGATTCCCGGACATATACGCCCAGACTTCGCCTAACGACGGGACCGCAACGACCCGCGAGACGTTCGCCACCGCCTTCCTGCGCGCACCCTGGCGCGCTGGTTCGCGAATCGTCAAGAGCAGCAGCGCCACCAGCAGACCAGGCAGGCCCACGATGAAAAATACGACCTGCCACGAACGCACCGTGCCCACCAGTGGTAGGATTACATTTTCTTGGACCGAGGCGAACTTGATCACCAGCCCGCCCAAAATGTTCGCCAACCCTGAGCCGATGTAAATACCCATCCCATAGACACCCAGGGCGGTGGAGCGGCGTTCGGGCGGGAAGTAGTCCGCGATGAGTGAGTAAGCCGCCGGTGACAAGCTCGCCTCGCCCACTCCCACCCCCATGCGCGCGAGGGCGAGTTGCCAGAACCGGCGCGTCAACCCGCAGCCGGCGGTCATCAGGCTCCAAAAGGCGATGCCTAGCACGACCAGACCGCGCCGGCTCCAGGTGTCGGCCAACCGCCCGAGCGGAATGCCGAAGAAGGTGTAAAACACCGCGAAACTCAAGCCCATCAAGAGGCTCATCTGCTTTTCGCCAATGCCCAGGTCGCGCTGAATCGGGCCGACCAGCAGGTTGAGAATCTGCCGATCAATGAACGAAAACACATACGCCAGCGTCAGCAGCGCCACCACATACCAGGCATAGCGGGGGGCGGGATAAACCTCCGTCGCAACCTCGGGCGCGCTTTCAATTTCGACCTCCGGTGCGCATTCCATTTCTAGCTGGTTCATTGGCTGGTCAGCGCGGCACTCAATTCCGGTGCACCGAGGCATGTTGCGGTCCGGCGCCCGCTCGCGGCACCGCGTCCGAAGCGGTCACGAACCCGACGAACATTTCGTCGAACGATTGATCGCCCCAACGGACGCTCTTGGTCGGGTCCGGGTTGTCTGGGTTGGAACGGGAATTGTCGAAACCGCCGGTGCACAGAATGCGGGTCCCGGCCGGAACGTGTTTGGGTTGGGCAAAGCGGTAGCCGTTTTGCCAGTTGAAATTGTAGCGCGGCACGGAAAGCAGCACTTCATACTTGCCGTCGGGATAGAGGGCCTCGTAGCGGAACCAGGAACCGCGCTTGTGCAAGTGCGGCGCCAGGTCGTAGAGGATCGTGTCTTTCGGAAAGTCGAGGACGGCCATCGTCTGGTAATTCGCGACCTGGGGCGGGATGTTAAACTCAAAGTTGGCGGCCCCGGTCATCCGCAGTTCGGCGGCGGGGGCCTGCTGATGCAGATACAACCCGATCTCGGTCATATCGGTCGCCTCCTTGCCGTAGGGTGTGTAATGGAGTTGGAAGCGAAGTTTGGTGCCTTTGGGAATGAACTTGCCGGTCCCCTCGGGAAAAAAGGCCGGCATGATGCCGGGCGCCCAACCGATCAACCACTGCTCTTCCCAACGCTCGGCTCCGGCGTAGCCGGCCGGGAAATCGAGATAAACAATGACGTGGTGGAGGGCCTTCTTGTTATCCGGTCGTACGACAGCGCCTTTCAACCAGGCGTCGGTCGGGATGGGGCAATCGACGATGTTGGTGATGTAGTCCACCACCCCGGTGGCGGGAATCTGCATCCGATGCGAGGGGGTGACCACGTAGTCGGGCCGGCCCAAAACCCAGGCGTCGGGTTTGGACTGGGTTAGGGCCAGGGCCGCCAGCGGATCCTCGCCTTCCCCGCGCGGGGCGCCCGCGTCGATCCAGCGCGCCAGCGTTTGCGCCTCCGCCGGCGCCAGGGAGCGGTCGCCTTGGAAAACGCCGTAATGGCGGTCCGCGCTCCAGGGGGGCATGCGCTGGGTCAGAATCTCTTCGCGGATTTGATCCGAAAAGCCCTTCACCTTGGCATAGCTGGACATGGCGAACGGGCCGATGTTCCCGGCGCTATGGCAGGACACGCATTTCGTCGCCAGAATGGGCGCCACCTGCCGCGCGTAAGACACCGGCTCGCTGCTCGTGAAGTCGTAATGGACCAGGCAACCCGCTGCCACCGTGCTGGCGGGCGCCACCGGTTTGCCGCCCAGAAAAGCCCGCAGCGCGTTCTCCAAGTAAGGTTCGCGCACGGCCGCTTTGACCGCGCCTTGGACCATTTGATCGTCGAGCGCGCCGCGATAGAAAACGGTCCAGTCTTTGGCGCTGATGGCCACGACCTCCGCCGTCCGCTTCACGCCCAGCGAGCTGGCGACCATTTGGGACTCGTCTTTGAGCACCGGCACGCCGAACTCGAATTCGTTGGCCTCCGCGAGAATGCTCGCGCGGTCGTCCTGCGGGTTGGCGTTGAGCATCCAGAACTGCGCCTCGGGGAATTTGTCGCGCAAGGCCTTGAGCTTGGCGGCGTTCTGCCGCACCACGGGGCAGCCATTGCCGCCGATCATCAGCACCACCGCGCGGGCGCCGTCCACCCGGCGCAATTGGTGAAAGCGTCCGTTTTGATCCAGCAAACTGAAATCGCCGACTTCCGGCGCCTTGGGCGCGGCGGCCGGTTGGCCGGTTTCGCCCGGCGGAAGTGGCGCGTCGCCACGCGCCACCGTCCCGGAGGACGCAACGAGAAAGGCCGTCGCGCAAACCACGACAGCCCGCAGGAGGGTTCGAAGATGGGTCAACAAGGAGTTGGTTTTCATGTTTCAATGGGGGCCGCTTCCGGCGCGCTGGATCATCGCCGCGCGCTACCGGGAACCGCCGCACACCCTTCCTTACGTTTTCCGACCGCCTAAACGGTCATCCAATCGCGATTATTTTTTGGAATGCTGCTGAGGGGGGGGGCGCGTTGCTCCGTTGCGCCGGGCTCAAGGGCCGGCAGGCCCGATCCGGACCGGCCCGTGGCTCAGTCCATAACTTGCCGACCATCCGGCGCCCCCGATCTTCCCCGCACGGCTTCGGAGTTCGGCGGCTACGGCTGGCCGGTGTGCTGCCGGGCCAGCGAGGTCCGGAGGGCGACTTGGAGCGCGATCTGTCGTGCGCGCGCTCCTAAAGACGGGTCCGCTTTCACTCGTTCGACGACCTCGTGGGCATCGCCCAGCTCGGCAAAGAGCCGTTGCACCATCGGTTCGACTTGCCCCAGGATGGTTTGCCGCTCGCGCCGCGCCTGGATGCGCTCCTTGAGCGGCTGCGTCTCCCAGATGCGGATTGTGTTGTCGCCTGAGCCGGAGATGAGCTGCTGGCTATCGGCCCGCCAGGCCAGCGAATAGACATAGTCTTCGTGGCCACCGAGCCGCGCCACCTGGTCGAACGTCTCGGCATCCCAAATGCGCGCGTTGTGGTCGTCCCCGCCGCTGGCGATGCGTTTGCCGTCCGGACTGTAAACCGCGCAAAGAACGCGACCGGCGTGGCCGACCAGGTCGTGCAACCGCGCGCCGGTCGTCGCGTCCCAGACCCGCGCGATCCCGTCCTCCGCGGTTGTCAGGAGCCGCCGGCTGTCGGGGCTGAAGGCCAACGACCGGAGCGGGGCGCCGTGACCGTGCGGCCAACGCCGGGCCGGCTCCAGCGATTGGGCGTCTAAGAGGTCGATCGTGCCTTCGCTCCAGTTGCACACCGCGATCGTGGCGCCGTCGGGACTCCACGCGATCCACGGAAGAAAATGGTGCTCCTGGCTGCCCGAAAACAGTTTTGTCGATTTTTGCGCGCTGCCCGTCCGGGCGTCCGCTCGGTTCACCACACCCTGGGCTGTGTCGATCCAAATGACACTCTTCCCAGCCGGATCGAAGGCCAGGGAATCGATCAGGACTCCCAATCCGTCCGCGGAAGCGACCGTGGTCCCCGTGGCGGTGTCGAGAATGTCAATGCGGCTGGACTCTCCGTTTTGCGGCGTAACGGAAGTCGCCAAACGCGATCCATCCGCCGATAACACAGCGGCTCGGACGTAGGCATCCGCCGGCCCCGTGGCCGCGATCTCGTCCCCGGTGGCGGCATCCCAGAAGCGCACACTGCCGGGCTGCCCGACGTACCCGTCCCAGCCGCCGGAGTAAATCGTGGCCCCGTCCGGTGATAACAGCACCGGGTAAACGTTGCCGCGATGCCCCCGCAAGACCCAGGCGTCGAGCGCGGCAATATCCCAGAAACGCACTCCCTCGGCCTCGCCGACGATCAGCGTCCGGCCGTCCGGCAGAAAACTTGGGTCGGTGCCCTCTATTTGGAGCAGTGCTCGGGACTCACCGGTCTTTGTCTCCCAGAGTCGCAAGGTCTTATCCTGGCTGGCCGAAACGAGCAGCGATCCGTCCGGCGAAAAGCGCAAATGGTCGATCCAACCGCTCTGACCGCGCAGCGTCGCCACCGCCGCGGGAGGATTCACACTGACATCTGTGATGCGGATCGTGTTGTCCATCGACCCCGTGGCGAGCCACCGGCCATCCGGACTGAACCCGAACCCGACCACATTATTTCGGTGCGCTTCGAACGTATTCAGGACCTGGAGCAGCTCCGTGTCAACCCAGGCAACTTTCCCAAACGAAGTGGAAACCGCCAACCGCCGTCCGTCCGGATGAAAGCACATGGTGTTGTGGAACGGGACCGCCGCGGACACGCGGGTCACGCCCGAGCGCGGGTCCATGATATGGAGCTTCTGCCCGTCCATGTAGGCAACCCGTGCGCCGTCCGGCGCGGCTTGAACCACGTAGGAAGAAGGAGAAGACGCGAGCAACGCGCCGCGCTCCAAGTCCCACACTTCCATTGCCCCCGGGCCGTCATCGTAGGCCAGCGCGATCAGCTGCTTCCCGCCCGCCACCAGCGAGGACTGGTAGTAGGGTCGCCCCGTCGGGAGGGTCGCCAGCAATTGGCCCGTTTCCATGTCCCGGCGCCGGATCCCCCCGATCGGTTTGGCCGCCACGTCGTAATAGGATCGGCCATCCGGCAGCACATGGAGTTTCGTATTCACGCGCCGGTAGCTGTGGACCCGGGTGCTCAGATCCAGCCGGCTCGCAAGCTGCCGCCATTCCCAGCCGCGCCGGGCCAGCGGAGCGCTGTCCAGGTAACGCCGGGCCGCGTCGATCTGCGCGCGTTCGAGCGCGTCCGACGCGCTGAGCAGGCTCGCGGAGTAGGCCTGGCGCAGGGCGTTGGTTTGCCCCTCCCGCGCCGCCGTTTCCGCCCTTCGGGCCGCGTCCGCCAGTTGGTTGGCCCGGACCGCATTCTGGTCAGCCTGGATGCGGGCCGCGGTGGCGCGCCGCAGTCCGAGACTGGTGCCGATCAAGCCGGCCAGAATTAAGAGCGCGATGATCGCGTTCGCCACCACCGCCCACCGGTGCCGGGCCATGAACTTCTGGCAGATGTAGATTTTGCCCGGGGGACCGGCGATGACCGGCTCGTTCCGCAGATGCCGCTGGATATCCATGGCCAACCCGTTGGCGGTCTCGTAACGGCGGTTCCGGTCCTTCTCGAGGCACTTCATCACGATCCAGTCGAGGTCCCCCTTGAGCTGGGCAATCTGCTCTTTGACCGGTCGCCCCCGGGGCGCGGCGGCGGAGTGCGCCATCGGGCTTCCCGTTTTGGCTTCCGCGGTTCGGAGCGATTGGCTCAACCGCGTGCTTGGTGTCGCCGGATCCTGCTCCCGGATCATCCGCCGCATCCCGTCCCATCCCGCGGCGAGCAGATCCTCGTCGCTAAAGGGCGTGAACCCGGTCAGGAGTTCGTACAGCAGCACCCCCAGGCTGTAGATGTCCGATCGCGTATCGACGTTCAACCCGGTCAATTCCGCCTGCTCCGGACTCATGTAGGCGGGCGTTCCGATGAGTTGGTGCAATTGCGTCTGGACCGTTCCGCGGGTCATTCCGCGGGTCAGGCCGCCTTCGGTCGCCTTGGCGATGCCGAAGTCGATCACTTTGGGCACGGGCACACCGTCCTGGACAACCACCAGAATGTTCGAGGGCTTGAGATCCCGGTGAATCACCCCCTTCTGGTGCGCGTGTTGGACCGCCCGGCAGACACTGATGATCAGGTCGAGCCGTTGCGGAATCCCCAGGCGCTCCTGGTCGCAATACTCGGTGATCCGCGTGCCCTGGACCAATTCCATGACAAAGTAAGGGCGGTCGGCGCTCGTGGAGCCGGCGTCCAGGACCTTGGCGATGTTCGGATGGTCCATCAAGGCCAGCGCCTGGCGTTCCGTGTTGAACCGCGCGATCACCTCCCGGGTGTCCATGCCCGCTTTGATGACCTTGAGGGCCACCCGCCGCCGGACCGGTTGGGTCTGTTCGGCCAGGTAAACCGTCCCAAAGCCACCCTCGCCCAGTTTCTCCAGCAGCCGATAGCAACCGATCGCCGCGCTGCCATAACCGGCCACCGCGCTGCTTGGACCCGGCAACTGCGGCTCTGGCGCGGGCGCCGGGCCCCGGAATTCGGGCGGCGGCTCCCGGAAATACTCCGCCGCGAGGGCGTCGGACGCCAACATCTCCTCAATCCGCTCCCGCAAGCGATCGTCCCCGGCGCATTCCCGGGCCAGGTAAGCGGCGCGCTCCGCCGCCGACGCCAACTCGCTGGCCGCGTTGAAGAGGGCCTCCTCCCGTTGGAAGTCAGACATCATACGGCAACGGAGGCACGGCCATTCTACTCAAGCTGTTTCTCCGGTTGCCGCTCGGATGCTGTGGTAGAGCCAAACTCGGGCGAAATTCCAATGTCGGCGCACGGTCTTTTCCGAAAGCTTAAGCACTTGCGCCGTCTCTTGGTGGGTGAGGCCCGCGAAATAGTGGAGCTTCACCACCTCCGCCTTGACCGGGTCTTCGGCCGCCAGCTTGTCCAGGGCCTCGTGCACCAGCAGGATCTTTTCGTCGTTGCCTTCGTCCGAGATTTCGACCACATCGATGTCGAGGCGTTGGAACTCGCCCCCGTGCTTGACCCGCGTTTTGCGCCGGGCGCGGTCCACCAGGATATGCCGCATGGCTTCGGCCGCGGCGGCGAAGAAATGGCCCCGGCTATCCCACGAGTGGTGGCCGGTCCCGGCCAGCCGCAAGTACGCTTCATGCACCAGCGCGGTGGCTTGGAGGGTTTGCCCGGGAGCTTGCAAAGCCATTTTGCTGGCGGCCAATCGGCGCAGCTCCTGGTAAATCAGGGGCAGCAGTTCTTCGGCGGCCTTGGGGTCGCCCTGCTCAATGGAGGTTAAAATCTGAGTGACCTGACTCATACAACGAGGTTGGCATGTGGCCACCGGGATGTTTGGATTTTGCCCGTACCTCGGCGCCATCGTCAACCGCATTCCCGCTCCTTGCCGCATCGCCGCACCCGCCCAGCCCAACGCGCCCTTTCAGTGGGTCGGAAAGGGCGGGACTCGGCGCAAGGACTTACTCGTACGACGCGCGTCGCCGCGATTGATGAATCTTCCAGGATGCCCCGGTCAATTCATCTTCGAGCATTCCGGGTGGAGCGTGTCATGATGAATCTCCGACCCCGGGTGGCTTGTCTCAGGGTGTCGAGGGTTACCTTGATACCGAAAACGAAGACGGACCGGCGCCCACAACTTGAGATCCAGAAGCTTCGAAGAAAACCGGGTAACTGACCGCGCTCTTGAAATCGGCGGCCTAGCCATAATTTCTCAGCTGTCGAGCTCATTGCCATCCTTTGCTGGGTTCCCAACGACCAGGAGATGTAGACTTGATTTGCAAAGCTCGAAGCACCGGTTCGAGGAACTCCCGCAGGCACCGGCCAACTTCAGGCAGCTCCGGTGTGTGCTCCACCACGGCGGCCTGTCTGACGAAAGCATTCCACTGCATCTGTTTGCCCCGGTCTTCGATGAAGTCCGCTGTCAAAGCCGTGACCGGACCGGTGGGCAACGGGGTACTGCGGGCGGCAAAGGTCGCGCGGATGGCATCGGCGAGGACATCGCCTTGGAATTGGTAGCTATGTGACAAGTGCCAGAGGTCGAAGAAGTCCTTCATCCGGCTGTTGCCCAGGCCGAGGCGCACCATCGCCTCCAACTTCTCGGCAATCACGGTTTCCGGAGGATACGCCAGAAGTTTCGGTTTGGGTGTGTCTAACAGCGTCGGGAATTCCACTTGCACCGGCGGGGGCACGGTGGCGTCACCAAAACCAACATCGACCTGCACCGTCAACCGGGCCGACGCCAGCTCTGCCCGCAGAATCACCCGGATGCCGCCCTCTTCCATCGCGGCTCGAATGGGCTCCGCTCTAACTTCTCCAAAAACGAGACCATCGGGTTCGACCAGAGTCGCGACAATCTGCCGGAAGATTGTCATCAGTTCGTCCAATGACCGGCGTCGGAGTCCTAGAAGATCGAGATCCTTCGTCGCCCGGTGCGGCGCTCCGTGCCACACGGTGAACAGGGTGGCACCTTTGAGAACAAACCGATCCCCGAAGGGTGAGGCCGCGAGCCGACACAGGGTCCGCTCGACCCCATATCGGGTGAGAACACGATTGAATTCCCACCCGTTCGCTTGGGCCAGATTAAGCAACCTTTGGCGCACCGAGGCGGCGACGTTTGGGGAACTCATGCGAGCGACTCCACGTAGGGTTTGATGACGTTATGCACACGACATACGCGGGCCATGGCCCAGAGTTCATCCATCGAGAACTTTTTTCGCATCCAGCCATCGCGCATCGCTTCGATGGCGATCTGAGTGCCAATCTTGCTTCGGTATTTGAAGCAATCGGCGACCGTCTTCGCCGGGGTGGTGATTTTGACCGGGACACCATCAATTTGGTGGACGACGAATCCCGTCTTGCGCGCCTCTCCTCCGAACCTGACCACATGCAGCGGGGGAATTCCTTTCGCCGGTTGCCGGGCCTTGCGGTCAATGGCCAGCCAGACCTCGTGCGGCGACTGCGTCGTTAGCTCGTGAAACACGAGCGCCGAAAGGAGACAGACAACCCCATGCGGCACTCGGACAGCGGCTTGGGCGAAGCTGTGATGTTCGGAAACGTCGTAGCCGGTTACGGCGTAGACCCCGTGACTGAGACGGGAAACCACCCCGTCGGCCAGCGGAACCTCCAGTGCCGTGCGCGGGAGGCCAAGGCGCGCCAGGTCGCGGGTCCGGATGACCGATTTCTTGCGGAATAGCGGCCGGAGCTTTGAGTCGATGATCGTCGACATGCCGCAAACATACAATATGTCGGCACTTCTGCGCAAGTGCCTATTACATGTATCAACCAAAGAGCGACCAAGGTCAGCGGAGCCAAACCTCGGGGTGTGTCAAAAGCGCCCGCCCGCTTGAACAGGATGAATCTCGGTTTCATGGCTGATTTCTCTGAATCGAGAAACCACTCCGGTTTCATGCGCGTTTGTGAACGCGAGCTTCGGCGAGTTTCAGCGGAGTTCTGCGCAGTTTGTGGCGAATTCTGATTTGCGTCGCCGGTTTACTGACAGTCTCACTGACAGTGGCCATTCCGCCCGGCGTAACTCCGTGATGCACAAGCATCTAAACTTGGAGGCGAGGGGCGAAATCGAACCATACCACCCAGCCAATCAACCCGGGTAACCGACCAGCAACTCCAGCATTTCGCGCACCGCGGTGCCAAGTCCGGTCACCATGGCCCGGCTGATCAGGCTGTGACCGATGTTCAGTTCTTCCAGGTGGGGAACCACATGCAGGACCGGCAAATTGACATAATTCAGCCCGTGGCCCGCATTCACCCGCAAGCCCAGATCGTGGGCCTGTTTGGCGCCTTCCACCAGGCGGTTTAATTCGCGGTTGCGTTCGTCCTTCCGGTCAAAATGCTCGGCGTAGGCGCCGGTGTGCAATTCAATGAATTGCGCCCCCACCTGGGCGGCGGCGGCGATTTGGGCCGGGTCCGGCGTGATAAACAGGCTCACGTCAATCCCGGCGTCATTCATCTTCTTCCGCGTTTCCGTGACCGCCACCAAATTGCCGCCACCCGCCCAACCCGCCCTTTGTGTGGGTCTGCAAGGGCGGGACGCGGCGAAAGGACTTACTCGCAGGACGCGCGTCGCCTCGATGGATGAGTCTTCCGGGATGCCCCGGTCACTTCCTCTTCGAGAATTCCGGGTGGAGCGTGTCCGGATGAATCTCCGACCGCCCGAAGGCTTTTCTCGGGGTGTCGCGGGTTTCCTTCCACGTGGGATCCTCACCCCGTGAAGCGTCCAGTGGAATCCCCATGCCGTTCTACTCCTTGGGCACCCATAACGTCGGACATAGTCAAGAAGAGGTTGGTGAGCGGTACCGCATCTACTTTGACGTAACGACCGGTTTTGAGGCCGCCGCGCCCGGAACCCGCGACCATGATGGGCAGGTTGTAATGGGTGTGGCGGTTGCCGTCGGCATTGCCGGAGCCGTAAAGGATCATGGAATTGTGGAGGAGCGAGTTGCCATCCACGTCCTTGGTGGCCTCCATTTTTTCGAGGAACTTTGCCAATTGCTGCGTGTACCACAGGTCAATCCTGGCGACCTTGGCGATGGTTTCGGTGTTGTTCCGGTGATGGCTGAGGTTGTGGTGGCCTTCAGAAATGCCGGCTTCGACGAAGGTGCGGTTGCTGCCTTCACCGGCCATGAGCAGGGTGGCGATGCGGGTGGAATCGGTCTGGAAAGCCAGCAGCAGCATGTCGAACATCAACTGGATATGCTCGCCGAAGTTGGCGGGGATGCCCGGCGGGGTATCCATTTCGGGATTGGCCACGGGCATTTTCTCGGCGCGCTCGATGCGATTCTCGATTTCGCGGACGCTGGTCAGGTATTGGTCCAGTTTCTGGCGGTCGCGCCCGTTCATCTTGGATCCGACGGCCTTGGTATCTTCCATCACGAAATCAAGGATGGAATGCTGCTCGATCTGGCGCCGCTTGAGGTTCGCGGCCCGTTCCGCAGGCGCGCCCGCCCCGAACAGCCGCTCGAAAACG
Organism: uncultured Pedosphaera sp.; assembly: GCA_903918755.1. Classification (GTDB taxonomy): domain Bacteria; phylum Verrucomicrobiota; class Verrucomicrobiia; order Limisphaerales; family Pedosphaeraceae; genus CAIXFN01. The sequence continues at coordinate 54,849 of CAIXFN010000099.1, read as the reverse complement.
AGGCGGGGATTCGGCTCCGGGGTGACCGGCTGCGTCGGGGAACGCCAGGCCATGTTGTATTCGTAGGCGCAGGAATAACCGGAATCGCAATCACCGGCCTTGCGGACGGAGTCACAAGTGAGTTCCAGCGAGGGGAAGCGGGTCAGGTGACCGATCTTTTGGGCGACGACCTGGTCAATGGAAATACCGCCGTAAATGTCCGCCCCGGAAGTTTTCTTGATGCGCACGCCGGTGAGGAACGTGGCCCCCGCGCGGGCGTGGTCGCCGCCGCCATCGGCGCCAGCGTTCGCGCTCAAATCGTCCAGGCCGGAGATGACCTGCATTTCATGGCGGATTTTTGCAAACGGCTTCAGCGTGGGCGGCAGGATGAAATTGGCGCCGCCCTCGCCTTCCGGCCACCAACTGCCGGGGATGATGCCATTGGGTACCTGGAGGAAAGCCATGCGCACCGGTGCGGCCTTGGCGGACGCGACCCCGGCGGGCGCGCCCAAAAGCTGGAGCGGGCGGAAGGATTCAAATGCCGGCAAAGCCATGCAGGCTCCGAGGCCGCGCAGGAAACGGCGGCGGCTCAGGCTGGCACGGCGTTCGGCGGCCTGACGTTCAGCGGCGAGATGGGGATTCAAGCTGCGGTCTTGGTTGGTGTTCATCGCGTGGGCTTGTTTTTGCTGACTTGAGCGGCTTTGTCGGAACCCGATGGTTCGCGGCTGTCCGTAAAGGCGGTATTGGCGCGATTTCGCTGCTCTTGGAACGGGGACGACTCGATGACACCCATCAGGAGCGCGCCAAACCGGCCATTTTCCTGATCCAACCTCTGGACGATCTGGTCCACGGTTTCGATGTCGTAATACTCCGTGCCACGGCCTAGGGCGTAGGTGAGCAGCTTCTCCGTGAGGCAGCGGTAGAAATCGGATTTATGGTTGGTAGCGAGAATGTGTTTCAACTCCTGGATGCTGTTAAACGTTTCCCCGGTGACGAGTTTGCCCGCCGTCTCGATGGTTTGGCCGCGCTCTTTGTCGCGCCACACGCCGAGGGCGTTGAAGTTCTCCAAACCCAGGCCGATGGGGTCCATGCGGGAGTGGCAGGATGAACACAACGGGCTTTCACGATGCACCGTGAGAGCTTCGCGCAAAGTGGGCTGGTGATCTTTGAAGAAATCCTTTTCGGTGGCTTCCAGCGCGGGCACGTTGGGCGGCGGCGCCGGGACCGGCGTACCGAGGATGTTGTTCAGGATGAAGAGGCCGCGCTTCACCGGCGAGGTGCGGTCGGGATTCGAGGTGACGGTGAGCAAGGTACCTTCCGTCAGGATTCCGCCCCGGGGACTGTCCGGTGGGAGCGAGACTTTGCGCAGTTCGGGGCCGCGGACGTCCAGATTCGTCAGCCCATACACTTTCGCGAGATTGGAGTTCACGAAGGTGTAATCGCTCTCGATCAACTCGATGACGTTGCGATCCTCGTGAACGAGATTGGAGAAATACATTTCGGTTTCGCCGCGCATCGAGCGCTTGAGGTTCTGATCCAATTGCACTCGGGGCGGAGCGCCGCGCCCGTTGACGTTGCCCTGGTTAACGCGGTTCGTTCGCCCGCCGGCCGCGGCGAGGGCGTTGGTGAAGTTGAAGCCGCCCTGGTTCGTCGGAGCAATGCCGGCGATCGGGTTGATTTGCGCGGCCAGGGTCGGGGAGCTGTTGCGGCCGCCAGCGGGCGCGCGCGGGTCAGCCTCGCGGGCGAACACCGCGCGCGCGTCAATTGCGAGTGCTTCCACATCCCGCGCTTCGAGCCATTGGCCGGTGAAATTCTGGGCGAGCGACTCGGAACGGGAATCAGAAAGCATCCGTTTCACCTGGGCCGGGAGATTTTTGCGCAACTGGTCCTTCGCCGCCAGGTCCAACAGCTCCGGGTCAGGCATGCTGGACCAGAGGAAATAGGAGAGCCGGGAGGCGAGCGTGTATTCATCCACCAAGGCCCAGGCGGCGGAGCCGGAATTTTTCAAATTGTCTTCCATCCGAAATATAAACCGGGGCGAAGCCAGCACGGCGATCATGGCGTGCGCGATGCCCGCCTCAAAGGTCTCGCCCGGCTGGGCGTAAACCCGCTCCGCCAGCGCCGCGAGGCGATCCACGGTCTGGGAATCGGCGGGCCGACGAAAGGCATTCGACGCAAACGTGCTCAAAAGTTCCTGGGCATATTTTCGCCGTTCGGAAGCCGCTTTGGGCGGTTTGTCCTTGGTGAAGAACTTGTCGTAGTTCTTCGGCTTGGTCCACAGCTTCTCCTCCAACGGGCCGCGCACGGCCAGCGAGACGATGCGGAAATCCAGGCTGTTGATTTTGTTTTCGACCGGAACCAAAGGTTCCAAAGTGACGTTGACCTGGTGGCTGCCGGTTGCAAATTTTAGCGGATATTCCTTGGGGAAAGCCTTGTCGTTGTGCCAGCCGTATTCTTCGTTCAGCAATTCCTTGCCATCCAGGGTAATGACCACGCGAGATTTGCCAGGATCGAATTCGAAGGCGCCCTTCACCGCGAGGTCAAGCCCGAGCTTGTAGCTCCCCGCGATGTCCACGTTGAAGACGTTGGAAACCGCCGCTGGCTGATAGAAGGAGAGGGACAGGGGAACGATTTGGTTTCCGCGCCCACCGACGCCGTTGGGGTTGCCGCCGCCCCGAGCGCCGCGGCCGCCACCTGTGCCGGAACCGGTGAAACGAATTCCCGGAATAATTTTTTCCGGCATCGCGCGCGATACCACGGGCACGGCCTCCGAAACCACTTGTTTGGCGGCGATCAAATACTTCTCCAACAACATGGGAGAGACGGAGAGCACATCGCCGATGTCGTCGAAACCGTAACCAGTGTCGTCCGGCGGAAACTCGCTCTGCGTGTCGTAATCAATGCCCAGCAAATCACGGATGGTGTTGCGGTACTCGACACGATTCAAGCGCCGGACGGTAACGCGGCCGGGATCGGGATTCTTCGGGTCAATGCCGAAGACACCGGTCTTGACCCATTGTTCGAGCTGCGCCCGTTCGGTGTCCGTCGGGCGGGGCTTTTTGTTCGGGGGCATCAGGCCCGCGCGAACATTCTTAACGACCTTGAGCCACAAATCATGATCGAGAATCGCGTCGTCGGACTGCAACTCATCAAAGGCGACTTTGCCCTTCTTTTCACCTTCGCCGTGGCAGTCGTAACAATACTGTGTGAGCAGGGGCTGAATTTCTTTGCGGAACTGGGCGGTCGCGGAAGTTTCCGCGCCGCATGCCGAAAAACCTGGCGCCGAAAGGACGATCCCAGCGGCCAAGAATGACATGGTCCAATGCCCTCTCGTGCGGCTGGAGTTTTGCCGCTCTGCGCGTGGATAGGTAGGCTCAATCATAAGGTGTCAGCGAGCAAGTTAAACGACGGGCAGGAGGATGTCTTGCACTCTGGCGACAAAAATTTAATCAATTTCCAACACGCACTGGACGATCTCCCTACACCGGATCTCGCCCCCACCCTGTGCTCACCCCTGTCACGCCTCCTATTTTGGTGCCGTCCTCAAGAAAGCTGCGGATTGGCTTGCGTTTGCTTTTCGAGATGATGTTCGGGTAATCCGAACCGTTCCTGGGATCGTTGCGCCGCAGGTTGGTGAAGCCGCCGATGGTGCTGATGACTTTGGGAAAATAATCGGGCCGATGCCACGCGACCGTAAACGCGGCGATAGCCCCGGAACTGGCCCCGGCCAGGGCCTGGCCTCGGCCAGGGCCTGGCCATCGGGGTCATCGGCGATGCGGTAACTCTCTTTCAATTCGGGAAGCAATTCGTCCGGAATGACGTGAGTGTGGCGGTCATCAAGAGTGTTATATTCTTCCGGGCGGTTGCGGTTGGCATCCCAATTGGAGGCGCTGAAATCAGGCTGGTTGGTGGGTTGTCCGAGATTGCTGAAGGCCGCGATGGTCACTGGCATTTCCCAGCGATAGAAATGGGTTGGATTTCCTCTGCCCAAAAGCAAATCACGGGCCGTGGGCAAAAGTATTGTGGGTTACTTCGTGACCGAGTGGTAGCCCTGCCACACCCACGCGAGAGCCTGGGGAAGGGTTTGCGCGATGACCTTGCCATCCGTATGGCCCGCAGCCTTGGCATAAACGAACTCATAGTGATAGCCCTTGTCCTTCAGGACGATCGCCATCTGCTGGTTGGCAATGACCCAGTTGCGGTACGCTGAGCCAGCGGTCGCCGCTCCGTTGTCCCGCTCAGAAACGTGCAGCCAGACCCGCAAGGGCTTGGCCGGAGTCTTGGGGATTAAGTTCTCATGATATTCCCACGCGCCGTGCGGCACTTCTGCATTGCGCTGCAAATTGACGAACGTGCCCGAGTACGACAGCACCCGGTGGTAAAGCTCCGGGTGAAACCAAGCCATCGTGAAGGCGGCCACCCCACCCGAACTGCCGCCCAGCGTCATGCGGCCATCGGGATCTTTGGTGATGGTCACACCGGCCTCTTTTTCCGCGCGGGGCAAAACCTCCGCTTCGACAAACTCAGCATATTTCCCGGAGACCGTGTCGTATTCCACACTGCGTTCGGGACCGCCGGGCATGACCATCACCGCAATCATTACGGGGAGGCGCTTGTCGGCGATCAGATTGTCGAGAATGTTGGGGAGTTGGTTGTTCTGCACGCGGTAAGCGTCGCAGGAGACAATGCACGGCGTCGGAGTGCCGGGAACGTATTGCGCGGGAACATAGACGTACACCGCGCGTTTGAACCCATCGCCGGTGCCGGGATAAAACTTGCTCCCGGCCGATTCCATCGAGAATTGGATTACCTTGCCATGGGGCACTCCTTCGCGGGCGGTCTGCTCGGGCGCGGGGGCGTACATGGGCCCGACGGAATAATTTCCGTCACCATCACCGACTTTCCAGGCCGGGAGGTCCGCGAGCTTGGCGATTTGGGCCTGTTCCTCAGGCGTGATCGGCGCGGCGGGCGGACCGCCGCGGCGGCCAGCAGGAGCGCCCGCTGCCGGAGGCGTCGGGGTAGCGGCAGCACCGGGTGCGGCGGGCGGATCGTCAGCACCAAACGCCATACCTGCGAACGTGAGCAAGCAGAGTGCTGTGAGGGTGATGTTTGATTTCGGGGACATGGGATTTTGGTTTTGTGGTACGAAATCAAAGTCTAGCAAGGCAGGGCCTAACTTGTCTTGCACTCCGGCGACAATTTTTTAATGAGCATCGAATTGAAGAAGTATTGGTTCCCGAATGGCATTGGCACTACCTCGAAGTGCTTCCGCCGCTTTCCCGAAGGAATCTTCACTTAGCATTGCAAACGCCTTCTAATTCTTCAAAAAGCCGCTGTGATCCAACCATTCGGCAAATCGCGCGGGCCAGCCGGCGACTGGCGCCTGGCTCGCGGGACGGAAGCCAAAACCGTGGCCGGTGTCGGAGTAGACATGAAGTTCGGTCTGTACGTTGGCCTTTTTGAGTTGGAGATACAAATTGGGCAGCCCCTCCGAAATGTTTTGCCGGTCATTAAAGCCACAGACGAGGAACGCAGGAGGCGTTGCTTCTTTGGTGAAGACCAGATCGCGTGGGATGGCCGGGTACAGCAACGCTTGAAAGTCCGGTTTGGAACTGACGGCATCGATTGCATCCGCGGCGTTGGTGAGGCCGGCGTCGTAGCGGGCGGCGGCCAACGCGGCTAATTGTCCGCCCGCGGAAAAGCCCATCACGCCAATGTGGTTTGGGCTCAGACCCCACTCCGGCGCGCGACTGCGCACCAACCGGATCGCCCGCTGCGTATCCTGGAGCGCGTGAACTTCAACTTTGTAAGTTGAATTCGCTTCCCGGGCGAGACGGTACTTAAGCGCGAAACCGGCGATGCCGTGTTCGGACAGCCACTTCCCCACATTATCTCCTTCAATGTCCATCGCCAAAAACGAATGGCCACCACCGGGACAAATGATCACGGCCGCGCCCGTGGCTTTGTCTTTGGTTGGCAAGTACGCCGTGATGGATGGATTATGGATGCTCGATACTTTGATGTATTCCTGACCCCGCTTCGGCGGCTCAACTTTTTCCGGGGCAGTCCGCCCCTCGGAACCAGGAGCACCGTTGGACCAAAGCAGAATGGTGGTTGGCTCCGCGGCGGGGAGGACGGCTGCGAACAATGACGACAGGAGGAGGAGGATTGCTTTGAGCGAGTTTTTCATGGCGGAACAACTGAGAGGCTGAGTTTGGTTGATTGCAACGCGTAAACCGGATCGTGGCAATGGTCCACGTCTTGCGCTCCGACGACATTATTTGAACCGGCGCTTCGCTTAAACATTGTTGAGGCGCCCGGTGGAATCGCCGAAGCGCTCGATGTTCCTGGCACCGATGCGATCCATCAGGCTCAGATACAGATTGGTGATCGGGGCATCGGAATGTTTGATGAAACGTCCGGGGTTCAGAGTTCCGCCACCGCTGCCCGCGAGGATGATCGGGAGGTTGTCGTGCGTGTGACGGTTGCCGTCGGAATTCCCGCTGCCATAGACGATCATCGAGTTATGCAGGATTGATTTCCCATCCACGTCTTTGGTGTTATCCATTTTTTTCAGGAAATACGCGAATTGTTTGGCGTAAAAGAGATCAATCGCCGCGACTTTTTTGATCCATTCGGGATTATTGCGGTGGTGGGAGAGTGAGTGATGGCCATCCGTGATGCCGATTTCCGCAAAATCGCGGTTGCTGCCGTCGCCGGAAATCATGAACGTGGCCACACGGGTGCTGTCGGTCTGAAACGCCACGTATAGCATGTCGTACATCAGCCTCACATAATCAGTGAAACTCGCCGGCACACCGGCGGGGGTATCCGCATCCGGCTCGGGCGCGCCGGCGCGGGATTTCTCGGCGTGTTGAATGCGTTGCTCGATCTCGCGGACACTGGTGGTGTATTCGTCCAGTTTGTCGCGATCGCGGCCGGTAAGCTCCTTCACCAAATCGCGCGCGTCACTCTGAACGTAATCCAAAATCGAGCGCTGCTGTTGCTGGCGCAACAGCAGGTTCTGTTTGCGTTCGCGGCGGGGACCGGCTCCGAAGAGGCGTTCGAAGAGCTGCCGGGGATTGACCTCGGGCGTCAGCGGGGTCGTGGGCGAACTCCACGCGAGGTTGTGCTGATAGACGCACGAATAGCCCGTGTCGCACGCGCCGAAATTCTGCACGATGTCGCAGGAAAGTTCCAGGGAGCGGAAGGGTGTGATCAAACCAATCTGTTGGGCCATGACCTGGTCAGCGGAGACGCCGGCGTGGAAATCGTTGCCACCAGTTTTCTTGATGCGCACGCCGGTAAGGAAAGTTCCGTTGGCGCGGGCGTGGTCGCCACCGCCATCGTTGCCGGTGGTGGCGGAGAGATCACTCAAACCGCCAAGGACCTGAATTTTTTCCTTGAGGGCGGCGAGCGGCTCCATCGTCTTGTTCAGGAGATAATCCCTGCCCTGTCCGGTGGGGGTCCAACTGCCGGGGATTGCGCCATTGGGGAAATAGACGAAAGCCGTGCGCAACGGCGCGCCCGTCGCCGTGGTGGCGCGCAAGGCCTCGCCCGTCTCTGCGGCAGTGAGGCGGCGCGGCAGAAATGATTCCATTGCGGGCAGCGCGAGGCAGACGCCCAGGCCGCGCAGAAAGCGGCGGCGGTTCAAACTTCCGGCGCGCGCAGCGGTGCTAATTGGATTTGGATTCATGATTTTTGGCGGATATGGGAGCCAGGGCGATTTTGGCTGCGGGGTGGGCGGAAGTTGCGCTCATTCGCCGCTGCTGAAACGGAGCCGATTCAATGACGCCGAACAAAAGGGCGGAGAAACGGCCTTCCTCGCGTTCGAGCCGCGCGACGATTTGGTCCACCGTCGGCGCATCGTAGTATTCCAGCCCTCTGCCAATGGCGTAAGTCAGGAATTTCTCCGTGAGCGTGCGATAAAACTCAGTGCGATGGCCGGTCGCGAGCACGCGCTTCAATTCGCGGATATCCTGGAAAGATTCACCCGACAGCAATTGACCGGTGGCATCCACCGCCTGGCCCAGTTCATTGGTGCGCCATAAACCGAGGGCGTTGAAATTTTCCAGGGCGAGACCGAGCGGGTCCATGCGGTTGTGGCATGAAGCGCAGAGCGGCGCTTCGCGATGCCGCGCCAGCGCTTCCCGCTGAGTGGGCGTGCGGTCGGGAAATTTTTTTAACGTCTCGTCGAGGGCGGGCACGTCGGGCGGCGGCGGCGGCGCGGGGGAGCCGAGAACGTTTTCCAGAATCCATTTGCCGCGCTTGACGGGCGAAGTGCGGGTCGGGTCGGAAGTCACTGCGAGCACACTGGCCATCGTCAAAACCCCGCCGCGCGGATTCTCGGATGGCAGGGCGACTTGGCGCATCTGCGGACCGGTGATGTCGGCCATTCCATAATACCTGGCCAGGGTTTCGTTGAGAAAGGTGTAATCGCTGGAAACCAACTCCAGAACGCTGCGGTTGCCCCGCGCGACGTAATCGAAATAAGCCTCCGCCTCCTGTTTCATCGCCTCGCGCTGGTTGGAGGTCAACTGTTCGCGCGTCGCGATACCCTCCCGTTTCATGATTTCCGGACGGTTGATCGAAGCCTTAAGCACTTCCCGCGTCTGGAGCCATTGACCGGTAAAGTTTTCCATGAGCGCCCGGGCGCGCGGATCGGCAAACATCCGTTTCACCTGGGCATCCAGGTTTTTACGGAGCTTTTTCTCGCTCGCGAGTTTGAACAACTCGTCGTCGGGCATGGTGGACCAGAGGAAATAGGAAAGCCGTGAGGCCAGGGCATGCTCATCCACGTTGGCGAACGTCTGGCCGCGGACCGGCGGTTCCGTGGTTTCGGCCCGGAACAGGAAACGCGGCGAGGCCAGGACCGCAACCATCGCGCGGGAGACCCCCGTTTCAAAGGAATTGCCCGGGACGGTGTAGGTCTTTTCGGCGATATCCACCAGTCGCTCAACGGCGTTGCTTCCGGCCGGGCGGCGATACGCTTTGGCGGCAAAGCGGGAGAGCGTTTCGCGCGCGTAAAGCCGTCGTTCAGCGGCCGTTTCCGGTGGCAGGTCACGGGAGAAGAAACTGCGGTAACCGGGAGGATTTACCCAGTCCTTCTCCGCGAGTGGCCCTTGCACGGACACGGTGAGAATCTTGTAATCCATTTTGGTGGTCTGCTTCAGGTCCGGCACCAACGGAGTGAGCGTGAAGGTGATGTCATGGTCGCCCTTCTCCCAGTGAAGCAGACGCTCGTCGTTGTAGAATTCGCAATCGAACCAAACGTACTCGTGCTCGAAGAATTCCTTGCCCTCGGTCTTGATGGCAAGGCTACAGCGCTGCGGGTCCGGCCGCGTCGTGCCGTCCACCATCGCGTAAAGGCTGAATTTATAATCACCCGCCACCGGGGCGTGAAACCGACGGGTCACTTCGCGTTTCTCGTAAAACGTCATCGGATCGCCGCTCTTGGAGCCATCCGTGGTGAGGAATTCTTTGCCCACGGCGAATTGCAGCGAGAGCGCGCGAGGTGTGGTGGGGACGGCCTTGTTGACGATGTATTGCGCGGCTTCCAGAAATTTCTCCAGGCGCATCGGCGAAAGGGATTGCACCTCCCCAATCGTGTCGAATCCATAGCCAACATCATCGGCCGGGAAAGCGACCTCCGTATCGTAATCCACGCCCATTAGATCGCGGATCGTGTTCCGGTATTCGGTTTTGTTGAGGCGCCGGATAGTGACGCGACCGGGATCGAGGCTTTTTGGATCCACGCCGAACGCGGAGAACAGAATCCACTGGTCGAGCTTTTGCTGCTCGGCGGCGGGCAGGCGCGCATGCTTCTTCGGGGGCGGCATGAGCCCAGCGCGGGTATTCTTCAGCACTTTGAGCCAAAGATCATGATCCAGGAGCGCCTGGTCCGACTTCAATTCATCAAACGCGATTTTCCCCTTCGTTTCGCCGTCCCCGTGGCAGTCGTAACAATACCTTTCGAGGATGGGTTGGATGCCCTGGCGATATTGCATGATCGCGCGCGCCTCAGCCGCCGATGCGGACAGCCCGTGGGATGCCAGCGCGAGCGCGGCAGCCAGCAGGGGGACTACCTTGCGGCCCAAAGACTGAAAGGCATTTAGGCGTGTGCCCAGCGTGTGGCTTTTTCTCATGGTTGACTGGTCGGCAAGACGAATGAAAAGGGCGTCAACACGGGAACCGGCGTTGCTTTATTCATAGCTGAGTGCCAGCAACGCCGACATGCCATGGCAAATTGGAACCGCATGGAATCAAAGTCCAAAAAAGAATTGTGGAAACATGAAGGAACAATAACCTGACCCCCAAAACGTGTCTTGCAATTACGCGACAAAGATTTAATTGAACAACCACGCCGCGCTTCCATCCAACCATGGAACCCGAACACGACTGCTCCTGAATGAAGTCAAAGCGCAATCTGGATGCGAAACCGGCCCTCTCCTCCGGCGGACCGCTGGTTTCATTACGCGCTGCGGTGGCGGAGCGCTTTCAACGCCGGGACCGGTTTTTCGAGACCGAGATTAACGGCAAACAGTTCCTTGAACCGTTCAACCGCTTTCCGGACGCCCTGTATTTCGTGAAAGACTCCGAGAGCCGCACCATGGCGCTGAGTCCCGGCGTGGTGACCCGCATGGGCTTTCAATCTGAGGAAGAGATCATCGGCCGCCTGCCCGAGGAATACCTGCCGCCGGCGCTGGCCGCCAAGTTTCGGCATGATGACAGCCTGGTGGTGCGTTCGGGGAAACCGATGCGGAACATCGTGGAAGTCTATTACAACGAGCGCGGCGTGTGCGACTGGCTAATTACCGACAAATATCCGCTGCGCAATGCCGCGGGCAAGGTGGTCGGTCTGATTGGCACCGTGCAGACCTTTGCCGCGCGCCAAAACCTTTGGGCGCAATTGGGTCCCATCGGCAAAGCCATTGACTACATCCAGGCTCGGCTGGGGGAGCACCTAAACTTGTCCGAAATTGCCCGCCAAGCAGGGCTTTCGGAACGCCAGTTGCAACGGCAATTCCTCCGCATGTTCGCCATCACCATGCAGCAATTTATAATTCAATCGCGCGTCCACGCCGCGATCCAGGTACTGGTTAACACGGACCAAACCATGGCGGAGATTGCAGCCAAGTTTGGATTCACGCATCAGAGCGCCTTCACCAACCAATTTCGCGAGGTCATCGGCATCCCTCCGCGCGCCTACCGACAACGCTACTTCGGGCAATTTGCGCCGAAATAATGGAGCGGGTGAAGGGAATCGAACCCTCGTTTCGGGCTTTTCTCCGCCTGGGGCGAGGATCGGCTTTCAGCCCTTGCCATTCAACGCCAGTCGTTGATTATGAATTACTTACGTGAGGCCATGGTCAGAATCGAACCGCACCACCCGGCCAATCAACCCGGGTAGCCGGCCAGCAACGCCAGCATCTCGCGCACCGCGGTGCCGAGTCCGGTCACCATGGACCGGCTGATCAGGCTGTGGCCGATGTTCAATTCTTCCAGGTGGGGAACTACATGCAGGACCGGCAAATTCACATAATTCAGCCCGTGGCCCGCATTCACCCGCAAGCCCAAGTCGTGCGCCTGTTTGGCGCCTTCGACCAGGCGGTTTAATTCGCGGTTGCGCGCGTCCTTCTGGTCAAAATGCTCGGCGTAGGCTCCGGTGTGCAATTCAATGAATTGCGCCCCGGACCGGGCCGCCGCAGTAATTTGAACCGGGTCCGGCGTGATAAACAGGCTCACGTCAATTCCCGCGTCGTTCATCTTTTGGCGCGTTTCGGTCACCGTCGCCAGATTGCCGGCGACTTCCAATCCCCCCTCGGTGGTGACCTCCAGGCGCCGCTCGGGAACGAGGCAAACAATGGCGGGTCTTATTTCCAACGCCAGGGCGACGATTTCCGGAGCAAGGGCCATCTCCAGATTGAGCCGGGTGCGGATGGATTTTCGCAGTTCGCGCACATCCCGGTCCTGAATATGCCGGCGATCTTCCCGCAAGTGGGCGGTGATGCCTTGGGCGCCGGCGGCCTCACACAGCAGCGCCGCCGCCACGGGATCCGGTTCCCCCCCCGCAACGCCGCGGTAACGCGCTTCCCGCAAGGTCGCGACGTGATCAATATTGACTCCCAGTTTCAGCATATTTGCCCCTATTAAGGATGGCCAGCCGGACTTTTGGGGGTGGGCGAGGCCAGGGGAGGCGGGGGTGGCGGAGCGAACGCCAACGGAAAGCCGGTCGAATCCAACCACCGGGCGAAAAACAGCAATTCCGGAGCGGAGAAGCCGAGCGGGGATTTCCGGGTCAACGTCAGTTGCGCCGGACCGCTCATCGCCACTTCCGTTACGGTGTTATCCAGTTTGGGGGCAATGGTGCCCAGGAACTTATGGAAGGCCCGCTCGGGCACGGGGTTGCCCAAGCCAACAATGCTATAAAGGATGAAACAGTTGCGCCAAAACTTGATCCGTTCGCCGGTAATTTCCCAATCGTAATAGACGAGTTTGGGATCCGCGGCCAGCTGCTCCAGCAGCTCCGGCGGCGGCGCCTGGCGCCGCGTGGGCAGGGCAAACATTCCGCCCAGCACAAAGTCACCATTGGTCTTCGCCTCGGCCCGCAGGAAGGGTCCGATCATCGGCGGCAGGCTGGCCCATTCCACCACCGTTTGGTTGGCATTCCAACGGAACTGGCCCATCCGGCCATTGGTCATGCGCATATTGACCTGACCCACCAATTGGTCACCGATCTGTTTGACCGAGTTGGTGGGATTCCGACTGGGAAAGGCAAACGAGGTGTTGAACACCGCACCGAACGCCGCCCAGGCGGAGAGTTGCTCGGGAACCGTGTCGCCGGATGCAGCCGCAAAAACCGGCAGCCGCCGCAGCAGGGGAGAGATGCCGCGCACCGCGGTAAACGCGACCAACGGAGCGTCCATGGAATTCGTGGCGGGCTTCCACGGCGGCAGCGAAATCTGCAGAGGTTCCTCAAACTGCAAAACAGCTTTGGTCCGCACATAATCGGCCTTGATTCCCATGGTCAATTGCACGGAAGGGGCGGCCGTGGGGAGCTTCACGGGCAGCCAGGGAACGGCCCGGGTGCTGAGCAGTTTCCCCGCCACCCAACCCTCGAACAACTGGTCTGCCTCCAGGCGGCCAGGCCCACCTTGGGATTGGATTCGTTGCAACATCGCGGTCTCGCCGGTAACCGCATCCTGGCCCCAGCCAAAAACCACCCAATCACCCGCCCGGAGGAGCCGGATGACATTCGGGTTGTGGTGCTTTTTCAACTCCCAACCGGAAGCGCCGGCGAGCCGGACCGGAACCACCGGGATACCGGTCCAGCCGCTGATCACACTGGCCAGGTTGGTGGACCAAAGGGCCGCCTGATTGGGTTTCACTCTTACCGCCAAAAGCAAACCGGGCACGGCATTCGTCGGCCCCCAAAGTTCCAGGTACGACTCCCCATGCAACAGGTCGGTCACCAGCGGGCCGAGTAATTCCGGATGATCGATCGCCTGCGGTCCCACCTTATGCCGGAGGAACCGGAAGGGGGCCATGGCCAGGTTGGTCACGATCTGTTGCTCCAAATCCCGGGTCACCGGCAGGGCCACCAATTCGCTCAAACGGCTGGCATTGGTGCCCAATGCCGGCAGGCGGTCCAACCCGCCAAAATGCCAGCGCGCGGCGAGCCCGGGTGGCGATCCTTCCGCCCCGGCGACCCCCGCCAGCGTCGTGAGCCCCAGCCATCCCCCCACCAGCCACGTTACCATTTTTGCGCGCATAAGAGTCCGTTCTACTGCCAGAAAATCACGCCCATGGCAATTTGAAATGAATTAAATTGCCCTCCTCCGTCAAAGGTTGGTTTCATGAGTTGTGCATAATTTTCGCCGGTTGCTCTGGGCCTGGTTGCCCGTTTTGGTCCTGATGACGCTGATCTTTGGTGCCTCGACCGATCTGGGTTCGTCCAGCCATTCGTCCCGCCTGATTGGGCCGATCCTGCATTTTCTTTTCCCCGGGATGAGCCCGGCGGCCATCGACCAGGTGGTCCTAGGCGTCCGCAAGGGTGCCCATGTCAGCGAATACGGCTTACTCTGCCTGCTGATCTGGCGGGCGCGCCGCCTGACCGGTTCGCCGGTTCCGGTTGGCTGGAGTTGGGCCACGGCCTCCGAATCCCTGTGGCTCGCGGTGCTGTATGCCGCGACCGATGAACTCCACCAGACGTTTGTGCCCACCCGGGAGGGCTGCCTGCGGGATGTCTTCATCGACAGTTCCGGCGCGGTGTTGGGCCTGTTTCTGCTGTGGCGGCTGGGGCGGTTGCGGCGGCAGTGGTAGGTGTTCCGGCGCGTTTTCCGGCAACTAAAGCTGGCGCTTCCAGTCCTTCAGGGTAAGCTCAACCAATGATTTTGCAGCAGGGCGAAAAGATCCACGTCATCCACCGGCGGCACCTGGACAAGGATCCCCACCGTCATTTCATCGGCCTGGTGGATGCCTATGAAAACGGCCTGGCGCGGGCGACCGGCCATGTCTTCACGGTGGATCCCACCAAGTTTCTGTTCTTTCGCCGCCCGGAGAAACGGACGCGCATCATCGCGCTGGCCTCGGGTGACGTGCTGGTGAATCTCATCCCGGCGGAAGTAAACCTGGAGGAGATTGTTTACAAGCAGGAGAAAAAATCCGTCCGCGTCACGGACAACCGGGACTGGTTTCTGGACTTGAGCGAGTTCGCCTGGCGCTAGACGGGCTTCCGGCCCCCGCCCCCGAAGAGCAGTCGCAAGCTGTTCATCACCACGATCACGGTGCTGCCTTCATGGCCCACCACCCCGAGCGTCAGGGGGATCCGGCCCAACAGGGCAAATCCCACCAGCACAACCACCGTCCCCAGGGAAATGACCAGATTCTGCCGGATGACAGATCGGGCCCGCCGGCTCAACTGGTGCGCCGCCAGGAAGTTTTCCAGCCGATCATGCATCAGCACAACTTCGGCCTGCTCCAAGGCGGCATCCGCGCCGCGGGCGCCCATCGCCACCCCCACATAAGCCGCCGCCAGGCTCGGCGCGTCGTTCACTCCGTCGCCCACCATCGCCACGCGCGCACCACCCTGGGTCAGGGCCCGAATTTCCGCGACCTTCTGTTCCGGTTTCAATTCCGCGCGCACATCCTCCAGGCCCAATTCCTGTTGTAGGTGATCCGCCGTAGCCCGGCGATCGCCCGTTAAAACCACCGTCCGCAGTCCGGCCTGCCGCAAGGCCGTCAGCAGGCCGCGCGCCTCCGGACGCACGTCATCGCGCAAAACCACGCGCCCGACCAGTTCTCCCGCCGTGAGCCAGACTTCCGAAAAGCCCGCCTCCGTGGGCGGGACCCCCCGCATCAATTGGGCCGCCTCCCCCTGTTCCAGCCATTCTCTACGGCCCAATCGGTAGATACTGGGGCCGGAATGCGCCTCCAGGCCCAGGCCCGTGACCGATTCGAAATGCCCAAATTCCTGGACTCTAAGTCCCTCGTGCTTGCCGTACCGCGTGATCGCCCGCGCCAGGGGATGATTGGAAAGCCGCTCCAGCGAATAGGCAACTGTGGCCACTTCCTCCTCCCGGCCGGCCGGGAAACTTTCCACCTTTTCAACGCGTAGTTCTCCGGTCGTCAGGGTGCCGGTTTTGTCCAGCGCCACCAGCGTGACGCCAGCCAATTTTTCCACCGCCGCCCCGCCCCGGAAGAGGATGCCATGCCGGGCTCCCCAGGCGATGGCGGCCAGCACCGCGGAAGGGATGGACAAAACGAGGGCACATGGTGAGGCCACCACCAGCAGGGTCATGGTGTGGTAAAAGGCGCTGGGTTTGCCCCCGGGAAGGCTGGTGAAAGGCGACAGCCCCACTCCCAGCCACCACACAAAAAACATTCCGAGCGAAAGACCCAGCACGCTGTAGGTGTACACGGTGCCAAACTTGTCCGTAAACAATTGGGAAGGCGCCTTTTGCTGCTGGGCTTCGCGGATGAGTTGGATGATCTTGTGCAGCGCGCTCTCGCCCGCCGGGCGCAAAACGGCCACCTCCACTGCGCCCCAGAGATTGAGGGTGCCCGCCATCACCGAATCCCCCACCTGCTTATCCACGGGCTGGGCCTCCCCCGTCAGGTTGGACTCATCCGCGGACGTCTTCCCCCTGGCAACTTCCCCGTCCACCGGAAACTGCGCCCCCGGTTTGATCAACAGGCGCATCCCCGGCCGCAGCAGTTCCACGGCCACTTCCCTTTCGGTTCCCGCATCCTCCAGCACGGTGGCAACTTTGGGAGCTTCCTTGAACAGGGAGCGGATTTCCCGCTGGGTGCGCCCCAGGGCAAAATGTTCCAAGGCCCCGGAAAGGGAGAAAAGGAAGAGGAGCGTGGTGCCTTCCACCCAGGCGCCGATCGACGCGCTGCCGACGGCCACCGCCAACATGAGAAAATGCACGTCGATGGCCCGCTGCTGCCAGCGCTCCCAGACCTCCTCCGTGGCGAACCACCCGCCGGCCAGATAGGCGAGCACAAAGCACGCGGTCGCCCCCGTCCCGGCCGGCAGGAGGAAACCCGCCAGTCCCAAGACCCCGCAAAGGCCGGCGGCGACCAACTGCCATTTCCATTCATCCGCATGGTCGGCGTGCTCCAAAAACTCCACGTCTCGCTGCACCACCCGGGGCCAGGGTATGTCCAGCCAGCGCCAGAAGCGCGGTGCGGTCGGGCACGTCACGCGCGCGATGGTGGTGGCCTGCCCCTCCTGCCGGATCAGGACCCGCAGACGCTCCTGCGGCGTCAGGGGATTTTCACAGTTCCCACAATCGCCAGTGCCGGAAAGCAACGCGCAGGGATGCTTGCCGCCAAGATTTTGGGCTAGCTGAATGCTGGTGGCCACCTTTTCCTTCAGGCGGGGCACATCCGCCTGACCCAGGGTGGCCAGGGAAATAAGCTGGCGTCCCCGGTCCACGGTGACCGCCTCCAAGGCAGGCTCCCGGGCCAGCACATCCGCCACCGATCGAGTCACGCACCGGCCTTCGGCGGCTTCGCTGCCGTCCGCAGGATTCCCGCTATTTGGAAGGGGAGGATTCACCGGCGAAGCCTTTCCGTTGGCAGGATTAAGCAGGTCGGCTCCATGGCCGGCGGCCCGACCAGTCGCCGGGCCGGGACGGGGGCACCGGCGGCGGCACTCCGCCGGGAAGTACCCGGCCGCTTCCGGCACCAGGAATAATAAAGTTCGCGCATCAACCGCCGACGCAACCGGGAGTGCCGCGCAGGCAATGCAGAAATTGTCCTCCCGATGCCGCCGGGTGTCAATTTGCAATTCTCCGGCGCCGGACGAGCCTATGCCACGCCGGTAATTTCAAAGCGCACGACTTGGGGGCCGGTCTTTACGGTCCAAGCATGCCCCACTTTGCGACCCATCAGGTTTTGCCCCAGCGGGGACGCCGGCGTAATGACCATGATCTCCCGCCCCTGATGCTGGATTTCCAACCCGCCGTTCCGGGGGCCCAGGAAGTAGGTGGATTCTGTCCCGTCTGAGAGCAAGGTCACCACCGCGGCCAGCTCGATCGGGTCGTCCGGACCAAAATTGCGCGCCCCCAGCGCGGAATAGACTTTGACCGCCTCCAGCAACTCGCGGGCCTGCCGGGCCTGACCGCCGGCCAGGTAGGCCGCTTCCAACCCGCGGGTGTCGTATTTGTTCTCCGGTTTGCTGCTTTCGTGCGTGGCCTCGGCATGGGAGGCCTGGGCCGCCTTTTCCAGCAAGTCCAGCCGCGCGGTCAGCCCGGCAACGATTTGCCGGAGCAGTAAACTCTTTTTGATGGGGCGCAATGCTTTCATGAACCGCCACCAGCCTAGACGCTTCGCCGGGCGGGGGGAAATGCAATATTCCACTTTGAACTGATCGCCCGGCTGAATTATAGTGGCCAAATGTCCGGGGCTGTCAAAAATGGCGCCAGAGAAAAGTTCATGACCTTCCTGGCGCGGAAGCATCTGCGCGTCACCGCGCAACGCCAGGCCATTGTCGACACGGTCTTCAGCACCAACCAGCATTTTACGGCCGAGCAATTGCTGGCCTGGTCCCGGGCGCGGGACCGCTCGGTTTCCCGGGCCACCGTCTATCGCACCCTCCCGCTGCTCACCGAAAGCGGGCTCGTCCGGGAGATGGATTTTGGCAAGGACTACAAATTCTACGATCCCAATTACGCCGAGCATCCGAATCACAATCACATCATTTGCAATGATTGCGAAAAGATCGTGGAGTTTGAAAGTGACAAGATCGAGCAGTTGGAGAGTGAGATCACGCGGCGGCTGGGTTTTTCCCTCCAGACCCAGCGGTTGCAAATCACCGGTTCCTGCGAAGAATTGAAGAAGCTGGGCGCCTGCAAGAAGAAACGCGGGATTTAGGCCCCAGGGATCGCCGCGCGGCGCGGCGGGTCGTCGGCCCGCCGGGCCTTACCGATCGGGAAGAAACGTGACATGCGGGCCATCCGCCCCCATATTCAACCCCCAAAATTGCATGAAGAAAAGTTCTCCAGTCTCCCGCAGCGGTCGCTTTACCAATGGACCCGGCGCCGACGTGGCGCAGTTCACCGAGTCCATCTCCTTTGACCACCGGCTGTGGCGGCATGACATTGCCGGTTCCCTGGCCCACGCCGCGATGCTGCAGAAAATCGGCATCCTCACGCGCGCCGAACTCCAGGCCATCACCACGGGGTTAACGGCCATCGGTGAGGAGATTGCCGCCGGCAAATTTGCGTGGAAACCGGAATTGGAAGACGTGCACATGAACGTCGAAGCCGAATTGACCCGCCGCGTTCCCGCCGGGGCCAAGCTGCATACGGCGCGTTCCCGCAATGACCAGGTGGCGCTGGACATGCGCCTTTGGTTGCGCGATGAAATCGTGGAACTGGGCGATGAGCTTCGGGGCCTCCAACAGGCTTTGGTGGGGCTCGGCGCGGAAAATCACGCCGTGATCATTCCCGGCTATACCCACCTGCAGCGGGCTCAACCGGTTTATTTCGCCCACCACCTGCTGGCCTATGTGGAAATGCTGGAACGGGATCATGGCCGCCTGACGGATTGCTTCCAACGGGTAAATATATGCCCCTTGGGCAGTGGCGCGCTGGGCGGCACCACCCTGCCGCTCGACCGCGCCTTCGTGGCCGTGCAACTGGGATTCGTGGATGCCAAGGGCCGGCCCTGCCTTACCCAAAATTCCATGGACGCCGTCAGCGACCGGGATTTTGCGATTGAATTCTGCGCCGCGGGCGCCTTGATCGCCATGCATTTGTCGCGCCTGGCCGAGGATCTGATTCTCTGGGCGGGCACGGAATTCAATTTTATCCGGATCGCCGACGCCTACACCACGGGCTCCTCGCTGATGCCCCAAAAGAAGAACCCGGATATCGCGGAACTGACCCGCGGCAAAACCGGCCGGGTGTATGGCAACCTCATCGCCCTGCTGACCCTGCTCAAAGGTTTGCCCATGGCGTACAATCGCGATTTGCAGGAGGACAAGGAGCGCTTATTCGACACCGCGGATACGGTGCGGGCGTGCGTGCGGCTGATGGCGGCCATGCTGCGGCATACCACCGTCAATGCCCCGGCCTGTCAGGCCGCGGCCGGTGATCCGGCGTTGCTGGCCACGGATCTGGCGGATTACCTGGTGCGCCAGGGGATGCCGTTCCGGCAGGCCCATCATGCGGTGGGCGCGGTGGTGGCCCGGGCGGAGGAATTGGGTCGGCCCCTGAACCAGCTCACCCTCGCGGAATTGCGGGCGGTGAATCCCGCCTTTGGCGACGACGCGCCGGCCACGTTCAACCTGACGGCGGCGATGGCCAAGCGCAATATCACGGGCGCTCCCGGGACCAAAGAGGTGGCGCGCCAACTCGCTCGCTGGCAGAAGGCCATCGGCGGCAAAACCGCCGCCCCCCGTTCTTGAGTCAGCCCATGCACCGCCCATTCTCCGCCCCGTGATGCCTCCGGCACCGCCCATTCTTGGCGACCTGTTGCGGGACGTCTCGCGTTCCTTCTACCTGACGCTGCGCTGGTTACCGGGTTCCGTGCGCTCCCAGATCGGCCTGGCCTACCTGCTGGCCCGGGCGACGGACACGGTGGCGGACACGGAAATCCTGCCGGTGGCGGAGCGGTTGAAGGCCTTGCAAGAACTGCGGGCGCGCATCCTGGGTACGCGCACCGCACCCTTGGATTTGGGGAAATTGGCAGGCCGCCAGGGCACCCCCGCCGAGCGGACGCTGCTGGAACGCTGCGAAGAAGCCATCGGGGAATTGGACCGACTTTCCCCCTTTGATCAGGCGGCCATCCGGGAGGTGATCGGGACTATTACCAGCGGCCAGGAACTGGACCTGCAACGATTTGCCGGAGCCAGCGGGCAGAATATCGCCGCCCTCGGCAGCGACGAGGAGTTGGACGATTATACTTACCGGGTGGCCGGCTGTGTGGGCGAGTTTTGGACCACCCTTTGCCGGGCCCATGTCTTTCCGCGCGCGAAACTGGACGATGCCGCGCTCCGCCGCAACGGCATCCGGTTCGGTCAGGGTCTGCAACTGGTCAATGTCTTGCGGGATATTCCCGCCGACTTGCGGCAAGGCCGTTGCTACCTGCCGTTGCCGGCGCTCCGCCAGGCCGGACTTACTCCGGCTGATTTACTGGACCCGGCCGTCATGCCCCGGCTGCAACCGGTCTATGATCATTGGCTCGCCCGGGCGCAGGGACATCTGGCCGCCGGATGGACCTATACCAACAGCCTGCCCTGGCGTCAGGCGCGGGTGCGGCTGCCGTGCGCCTGGCCGATCCTACTGGGCAGGCAAACCCTGGACAAATTGCGGAAGGGCAACGTGCTGGACCCGGCCCAACGTATCAAGGTCAGCCGGGGCGAAGTAAAGGGAATGATCCTGCGCTCCCTGGCCGTTTACGGCTGGCCATCCGCCTGGCGAAAATTGTTTCCGTAACGCTGCGGGAATCCTGTTGCGTCAGTCCGACATTTCCGGTAATAATCGAAATCATGCAGATACCGAAGGCTATATTGTTTGTTTCTGTAGTGGTTCTTGGCGCCGCTTCACTCCCGGCACAGCAGGCGAATTCAAATCCGGCCTCGGCCGCCGTCCCCCCCCCGCTTTACACCCTGACACCCGAACAGCAGGCGCAAGCGGAGGCGATCTTGCGCCAGAAAATGGCGCTCCCGGTATCCAGCGTGCCTACCCCCAAGGCCGATCCCAATGCGCCGGTCCCCGCGCCCCTTTACACCCTGACGCCGGAACAACAAGCCAAGGCGGCCGCAATTCTCGACGAGAAGATGAAACAACTGCGCCAGCCGAAGGCTGCCGTCGTTGCGACGCCGCCATCCGCTCCTGTCCTGATCGTTCCGGGAGATAAAGCCAAGGCGGACGCGCAAGCCGAAGCCAAGGCCAAGGAAATTGCCGCCGCCAAGGCCAAAATGGCCGCGGATGCCGCAGCGGCGGCCGAAGCCAAGCAGGCGGCCGAAGCCAAAGCCAAAGAGATTGCCGCCGCCAAAGCCAAAGAAGAAGCTGCGGTGAAAGCCGCCGCGGAAGCCAAGGCCAAAGCCCTCGCGGATGCCAAAGCCAGGGAAGCCGCTGCCAAGGCCGCGGAGGAAGCCAAGGCCAAAGCTCTGGCGGATGCCAAAGCCAGGGAAGCCGCGGTCAAGGCCGCTGAGGAAGCCAAAGCCAAGGAACTCGCTGCGGCCAAAGCCAAAGCGGAAGCGGCCGTGAAGGCCGCCGCGGATGCCAAGGCCAAAGCCCTGGCGGATGCCAAAGCCAACGAAGCCGCCAAGGCCAAAGATATCGCCGCCGCCAAAGCCAAAGAAGAAGCCGCGGCGAAGGCCGCTGCGGATGCCAAAGCCAAGGAGGAAGCCAAGGCGAAACAAGCCGCGGCAGCGAAGGCCGCCGCCCAGGCGAACAAGGGAACTCCCAGCGTGGCCAGCGCCAAACCCGCGACTCCTACTCCGGGGATGGTGCCCGGTTCCAAAGAGCAGCGGCTGGCCGATTTGCTGATGCTCTACAAAGCCGACAAGATTTCGCCCGAAGAATATCACAGTCAACGGGCCAAGATTGTTGCGGAGCCTTGATCCGCGGGCGGCGCTTTGCTGATTTCTCCAACCGCCGGGCCATCGCCCAGCGGTTTTTTTGTATCCGGCAATTCCCGGAAGATTGACCTTTATCGGCCACCACCAGTTTGGCATAAACATTCAATGCATTATTTTCGTTACTTGGGGAAAGAGCTTTGCTGCGAGGAAGTCCCGGTCGCCGCATTGGTGAAAAAGTACGGCACGCCGCTTTATATTTATTCCCAGCGGACCCTGACCGAGCATTTCGAAAAATTGGATCGGGCGCTGGGTTCGCTGGACCACCTGATTTGCTTTGCGATGAAGTCCAACTCCAACCAGGCCGTGCTGCGGACCCTGGGAGCATTGGGGGGCGGGTTTGATATCGTGAGTGAAGGTGAACTTCGTCGCGCGATCGCCGCCGGGGCCGATCCCGGCAAATGCGTTTTTGCCGGCGTGGGCAAGACGGAGGCGGAAATTGCCTTCGCCCTCGAGCAGGGCGTTTATTCGTTTAACGTGGAAAGCGAACCGGAACTGCAACGAATCAACAAGGTGGCGGGTCGCTTGAAAAAGATCGCCCCCGTGGCCGTGCGGGTAAACCCCAATGTGGATGCCCATACCCATGCCAAAATCACCACGGGAACTTACGCCAACAAGTTTGGCATCGCGTTTGAGGAGATCGAAGGGGTGTATGCGCGGGGGGCCAAACTCAAGCACATCCGACTCCGCGGTTTGCAAATGCATATCGGGTCGCAATTGACCTCGGTCGCCCCCTTCGAAGAGGCCGTGACCAAGGTGATCCCGCTGGTGCAGCGCTTGAAAGCGCGCCATGCCCTGGAATTTTTCAGCATCGGTGGCGGACTGGGGATTGTGTATGATCCGGCGCTGCAAAGCAGCAGCCCCGCGTTTTGGAAATCCACGGCCGGCAAACAAATCCTCACCCCGGCGATTTATGCCACCCGACTGCTGCCCCTGCTCCAACCGCTGGGCCTCCGGATCCTGCTGGAACCCGGCCGGTTCATCTCGGGCAATGCCGGTATTCTGGTCACCCGGATCGAATACGTGAAACAGACCGGCAGGAAGAACTTCCTCATCGTGGATGCCGCCATGAACGACCTGATCCGCCCCGCGTTCTATGATGCGTTTCATGAAATAATTCCGGTACGGAAGCAAGCCGGCCGGCGGATCAGTTCCGACGTGGTGGGACCGATTTGCGAATCCGGCGATTTCTTTGCCAAGGACCGCCCGCTCCCGAAGGTGGGCGAGGGCGACTACCTCGCTCTGCTCAGCGCCGGCGCCTATGGGTTTGCGATGGCTTCCAATTACAACACCCGCTCCCTCGCCGCCGAAGTCCTGGTGAACGGAAAGAAGTCCGCGCTGGTTCGCGCCCGGCAACCGGTCGAGGAAATCTGGGCGGGTGAGACAATCGCTCCCTGGCAAAAGTAGGCCGCCCAACTTGACCCGCCCCGGCGTTCTTGTTAAGACCAACTCCAACAAACGGATAATTTCATGGCCACCAAACAAATCATCAAACCCGCCAAGTCGGCTCCGGCCGTCGGACCTTACAACCACGCCGTCCGCATCGGCGATCTGCTCTTTTGCGCCGGGCAAATCCCCCTGGACCCCGCCACCGGCAATCTCGTGGCCGGCGACATCAAAGCCCAAACCGAGCGCGTGCTGGAAAACATCAAAGCCATCTTGGAAGACCAGCACCTCAGCTTTGCGAACGTGGTCAAAAGCACGGTCTTCCTGACCAACCTTGCCGATTTCGCCGGAATGAACGAGCTCTACGCCAAGTATTTCACCGCCGATTTCCCGGCCCGCTCCACCATCCAGGTCGCGGCCCTGCCGCGGGGAGCCAGCGTGGAAATTGAAGTCATCGCCCACTTCTAAAAAGCCCGCCATGTCGCCGCTCACTGGCGTTTTGCTTGGGGCGACATTGGGCATCCTGGTGGGAGGACTGTTGGGCTGGCTTCTGGCTGGACGAAAAGCCGGAGCCGCCGCGCTGAATCAACAGCTGGAGCAGGAGTTGCGCCGGCAATTGGCAGGGCGCGAATCTGATTTGGCCGGCGAGCGCGAAAAACTCAACACCACCACTGCCGCCCTGGCGGCGGCCAGCGCCCAGAAGGCGGCGGCGGAGCAACTCCTGACCGACCAGCGCACCACCCATGAGCGGGCGCTGGCGCAAGCCCGCCAGGATCAAGCCCGCGCGCTCACGGATTTGCGGGAGGCTTTTCAAGCCTTGAGCGCGCAAGCCTTGCAGCAAACCCAGCCGGAATTCCTCCGCCTGGCCACCGAAACCCTCGGCCGCTTCCAGGAAACCGCCAAGGGTGATCTCGCCCAGCGTCAACAGGCCATCGCCACCCTGGTGGAGCCCTTGAAGTTGCAGTTGGAGACCTATCAAAAGCGCCTGCAACAGAGTGAAACCAATCAATCCGCCACCCTGGGCGAAGTGCGGCGACAACTCGAATCCCTCGCCCTGCAAAGCCAGTCGCTCTCCACTGAGACACTGCAATTGCGCCGCGTGCTGAGTTCCAACCAGGCGCGGGGGCGCTGGGGCGAGGAAACGCTACGCCGGGTGGTGGAGGCCGCCGGGCTCAGCGCGCATTGCGATTTTAGCGAACAGACTCAATCGGGCGACAGCAAACCCGACCTGCTGGTCCGGCTGCCCGGAAACCGGCTGATCATTGTGGATGCCAAGGTGCCCGATCTGGATTTCCTGAGTGCCCTGGATCTCGCCGACCCCGGCCAGCGGGCGGCTTCCCTGGCCGCCCACGCGGCAAAATTGAAGGACACCATCCGGGCCCTGGGGGCCCGCGAGTACCCCCGGGAATTTCCCAACGCGCTGGATTATGTGGTCCTTTTCCTGCCGGCCGAATCCCTGTTCAGCGCCGCCCTGGAGGGAGACCACGACCTGATCCTCTGGGCCGCCCGGAAACAGATCATGCTGGCGACCCCCGCTTCCCTCATCGCCCTGCTCCGTTCCGTGAGCGTGAGCTGGCAACAGCACGCCCAATCCGAAAATGCCCGCGCGATCGCGACCGCCGCCCAGGAATTGTTCAATCGCGTGGCCAAATTCACCGGGCATCTCGAAAGACTGCGCGATGGTTTGCAGAAGGCCAACCAGGCGTACAATGACTCCGTGGGGAGTTATGACCGGATGGTCCGCCCGGCGGGGGAAAAGGTGGCCCGCTTGGGAGCCGGTACCACCGGTAGTAATCTGGCCGATCTCACGCCGCTCGCGGAAGACTTGCGGTTGCCGCCCCAGCCTTGATCCGGCAACAGCGACGCAGGCGAGGCCGGATTATCAGAGTTGATCCACAAATTTCTGCATTTCCGATTCCTGTTGCTCGATGGACTCCACCAATTTGAATTGGGTGCGGGCCCGGTCCAGGTTGTGGCCGGGGCGGTGAACCCGGAAATAGGTGTCCCCGCTCAGAAAATCCGTGAGGAAGCGCAGTCCCAACTCAAAAGTGATCAATTTCCCGGCAAAGGGAAGGAGAGAACGCTCGGTCTGGGTCAGGAACTCCCCCGCGGTAGAGCAGTAACCTTCGGTCAATTTGCGGAACATAGGCATCCGCATCTCCACCTTGGTCAAATCGGTCTCATCCTCAAGCGTCGGGCTGGTGGTGGTGCGCACCATGTCCCCGAAATCGTATAAAGCACTCCCCGGCATGACGGTATCCAAATCAACCACGCACATCGCCTCGCCCGTTTCCCCATCCAGCATCACGTTGTTGAACTTGGTATCATTATGGGTGATCCGGGTCGGGATCGTGCCCGCCGCCATTTCCTTGAGCACGATATCCACAATGCCTTCCCGTGCCATGGCCCGGGAGATTTCCCCGCGGGCCTGGCGGACGCGGTCAAAACGGTCGGCCGCCACGGCTTGCTGAAAGGCCGCAAAGCGTTTCCGCGTATTATGGAAATCCGGAATGGTCTCGGTCAGGCTGCCCGCCGGAAGATCGACCAAAAGATTTTGGAAATCACCGAAGGCCCGACCGGCCTCAAAGGCCTGCTCGGGGGTTTGCACCGATTCAAAACTCTGCACCCCTTCCAGGAAAACGAAGGTGCGCCAGATTTCGCCGGCGCTGCTTTGGTAGTACGGATGGCCATTGCGGGTCGGAACGACGATCAAGGCCCGCCGGGTGATGTCCGAGGATCCGCGCGCCTCCAGTTTCTCGCGCACATGGGTCGTTACCCGCATCACGTTGTCCATGACGGAGGCAGGATCCTTGAAAACTCCCGTGTTAAGCTTCTGATGGATGTAGCGCACCCGGGTACCGCCCTGATTATAGGTGGCGGAGTAGGTTTCGTTGATATGCCCGATTTTGCAAGTTTCGGCATGCAGGATCTGGCCGTAGATTTGGAACTGCCGGGATACTTCTTGCAACTGTCTTTCCTGATAAATTGCCATAAAGGGTCTGGAATCGGCGGTATTCTGCCCGCCGCGCTGGCGGGTGGCAAACGCAAATTTTTCCCCGTCGGCTGCCGGCTTGGAGCGAGCCGCATTACCACGTCTGATGTCTTGAACCGGTAGGCGGGCGGGGATAATCGGCCCAACCAACCAGCAAAAAAGAGCCAGATTGGCAATTTTCAAGCCCCAATTGACGGTTTGTCAGGCCCGCAAATGGCTTTCCAAATCAGTCGCAACATGTTCCCCATCAATGTTTTACATCGTATTGTTACGTTCCCGCGCCAATGGTAGAGTGAATAAGCCCGGATGATTAATCGTCATTTTTTCGTTGTGCTGGGTGGCGATGGACGGCAAGATGCGCCCCAGCGTGTGTCGTGAATGCATAACGGCACCATCCGTTTTCCTGATAGTGCGCGGGTTGCGGATGTTAACTCAGTACGCATGTAAAAGCTAACAAACCAGAGGAACTAAGAAGATGAAGTTTAATAAATGGACAATTGGATTGGCCGCTGTTGGAGTGGTCAGTTTGGCTTCCGCAGTGCAGGCTGAAGAAAAACCCAGCTCGGTGATGACGGCCGTGTCGTCCACCACGTTGAGCGGCTATGTCGACACCTCCGCGCAGTGGAATCTCGGCGGCGGTCACAGCCACACCCCCGGCTACGCCTACAACACCTCCAGCAAGGCCAACGGATTCAATCTGAATGTCGCCAAGCTGAGCCTCGAGAAGGTCGCTGACGCCGCTGACGCCTGGGGCGCCGGTTACAAAGTGGACGCGCTGTTCGGCCCCAACGCCAATACGGTCGGCGGCCTGGGCACCCAATCAACCGGCACTTCGAGCGACTTCGCCCTGAAGCAGGCTTATGTCGACCTGAAGGCCCCTGTGGGCAACGGGCTCGATTTCAAGATGGGTGTGTTTGACACCATCATCGGCTACGAAGTGTTTGATTCGGGCAGCAACCCGAACTTCACCCGCTCCTATGGTTACACCATTGAGCCCACGACCCACACCGGTCTCCTGGCCACCTACCAGCTCGTGGAAGCTGTGAGCCTCTCCGGCGGTGTCGCGGAAACCTTTGGGCCGACCATCAACCAACGCGCATTTCTCGCCGGTAACAAGGCGCAATCCTACAAGACCTATCTCGGCTCCCTCGCCCTGACGGCTCCGAAGGATTGGGGATTCGTCGCGGGTTCCACCCTCTACGGTGGCGTCATCAACGGTTTCAACGGCGGCAATGGCGCGGACCAGACCAGCTTCTATGCTGGCGCTTCGCTGAACACCCCGATCAAGGAACTCAAAGTCGGCGCCTCGTATGATTACGTCGCGGTCGGCAAGAACACCACGGCCAAGAGCGGTTACCAGAACGCCACCGGCGTCTATGGTACCTTCCAGGTCAGCGAGAAATTCAGCCTCAATCTCCGCGGCGAATATTTCTCCCAATCTGGCTACCTGGCGAACCTTTACAACAACGCCAACGGCGGTGTTTTCGGCGCGACCGGTACGGTCCTGCCCAAGGAAGCCATCGAAGGCACGCTCACCGCGCAGTATGACCTGTGGAAGAACGTCATCAGCCGCGTTGAACTGCGCTGGGATCACGCCACCAGCGGTCATCCTTTCGGCAACGAAAGCGCCGCCGCTGTCGGAACCGAGAAGAACTCCTTTGAGTTGATCGGCAACGTCATCTACAAGTTCTAATCTGGTTCCCCAGATTGGTTCCCTTGTTTTCCCGCCCCGGCCAGCCAACTGGTCGGGGTTTTTGTTTTCATAACCCGCTTGCCCGCCGGGATGGAGTTTTTCCTTTTCCCCGTTAATGCTGTTGATTATATTGCGCCATGGCTTCTGACGATACAGCCAATGTTTATACGATCTGGGGGTTGGACCAGGCGCCTTACGGCCCCGTCGAATTGCCCACGCTCGTGAGCTGGGTCAAAGAGGAGCGCGTCATCGCGGACACCTGGATTTTTGTGCATAGCACCAACTCGTGGGAGAAGGCTTCCCGGGTTTTGGAATTGCAGATGTTTTTCAAGGCCCGGCAGCCGCTGCCGGGAGCCGCCACCGCACCCACTGGAACGCTCACCCCGGGAGCCCTCCGCCGCATCAAGATTCTGGGCAGCTTGAGCGATGAACAACTCGTCCGGCTGATGCAGGTGATGAAGCTCCAGCAAGTCCCGCAATGGACCCAGCTGGTGAAACAGGGCGATCACGGGGACGCGATGTACCTTGTTTTGGGCGGTGAACTCCGGGTCCGGCTATTGGTCGATCAGAAGGAGACCATCCTGACCACCTTGGGAGTGGGGGAGTTCTTCGGCGAGATTTCGCTTTTCGACCAGGGACCCCGTTCGGCCGATGTCGTGGCCAATGCCGACAGCATGCTTTTGCGCATCTCCGCCCAAGAATTCGAAGAATTGGTGGAAACCGCACCGGATGTGGCCGCACCGTTTCTGTTTGCCATCGCGAAGACCTTGACCGCCCGGATCCGCGCGGACAATAAGCGCTACCGCGATTCCATCAGCTTTTCCCGCGCCAGTCACTAAAGGTCGGGGCGATCCGTTCTTCAGGCCCCCTTCAAGGTGAAGGAAAAGGTGGTCCCCTTCCCCACCTCGCTCTTGACACAAACTTCGCCGCCATGCGCCTGAACAATGTGTTTAACGATCGAGAGGCCCAAGCCGGTGCCGCCGGTTTCGCGCGAACGGGCGCGATCCACGCGGAAGAATCGTTCAAAAATGCGCTGCTGGGCTTCCGGCGGGATGCCCGGACCATCATCCCGCACCCAGACTTCGATCATATCATTTGCGACTGGCCCCCCGCCGATGGACACCGTGCCCGCCGTCCGGCCGTACTTGATGGCATTTTCGATGAGATTGAAGAGCACCTGTTGCAGTCTCTCGGCATCCGCTTCGGCGGGTAACTCCGCTGGTATTTCGTTCCGGAGGGTGACGGACTTTTCCTGCGCGCGCGCCTGGAGGTCCTCAATAACCCGCGTGGCCTCCTCGTGCAAATCGACTTTTTGCAGGCACATGGCGATCTGATCGCCTTCCAATTGGGAAATGGTCAAAAGATCCTCGATCAAATAAGTCAGGCGATCGGTGTGTTTTTCAATGGTACGCAGAAACCGATCCAACACCTCGGGATCATTCTTGGCGCCGTCGAGCAGGGTCTCGGCGAAACCTTTGATCAGCGAAAGCGGGGTGCGCAGTTCATGACTGACGTTGGCTACGAATTCCTGCCGCGTATTCTCCAAATGCTTGAGCCGGGTCAGGTCGTGAAAGACCAGAATGGCCCCGCGTTGGTTGCCCCCCCGGTCCAGCACGGCCGCGGCGTTCACCTCGAGCCAACGGCCGTTGACGCCGGGTAATTGCAACTCCAGGCCTTGCACAATGCGCTCGGCCGGGAGGCGGCGGATCAGCTCGTTGAGTTCCTGCAGCCGCAAGGCCTCCATGATTGTCTGGTGGCGCACGTCGGACTGCAGGCGAAAACAATCCCGCAGTGACTGATTGACGAGCAGGACCCGGCCCGCCTGATCCAGCACCAGCACCCCCTCGGTCATACTGTTGAAGAGGGCCTGCTGTTCGGCCTGCTTCTGAGCGGCGTCTTCCTCTTGTTGTTTGTGGGATTCCGCCAGGACCCGGCGTTCCTGGGCCAAAGTTTCCTCCAAACGGCGGAAGCGCAGCCGCCACCCGAAGCTAAGCGCGACCCAGCCGAGGACAAAAATGGCGGAAAGAAGATAGGGCATGATCACCTCGTCCACTGGCCGCCGAACAACCGGCCAACTGGACTATTCTTCCACAAAGCGGTATCCCACCCCCCGGACCGTGTCCAAGTATTTGGCTGCCAGCCCCAGTTTCTCGCGCAGGCGACGCACGTGGGTGTCCACGGTGCGTGTATCAATCAAATTATCGTAATCCCAGACATCGTGCAGCAGGCGCTCGCGGGATTGCACGCGGCCCCGGCGCTGCGCCAGCACCGTCAAAAGCCGGAATTCCGTCGCCGTCAATTCGATGGCCCGACCCTTCACAAAAGCCTGATGCCGCGGAATGTCCAGGCGCAATTCCTTGAGGGTGATCTGGTCGGCTTCGGGATTTTCCGCCGGCCCGCGCAACAACCGCTTCACGCGGAGCACCAATTCCCGCGGGCTGAAAGGCTTCGTGACATAATCATCCGCCCCCAACTCCAGGCCCAGAACGCGGTCCACTTCGCCCGCCTTCGCGGTCAGCATGATGATGGGAATGGCCGAAGCCTTGACGTCGCGCCGGAGGATTTTGCAAACCTCCAAGCCATCGACCTCCGGTAGCATCAGGTCCAGGATGATCAGGTTAGGCAGGAGCGACTTGGCTTTTTTCAAAGCTTCATCACCATCCGCCGCAGTCACCACGTCGAAACCCGCGGCCTTCAGGTTGAACTTGATCAACTCAACGGCATCGGGTTCGTCGTCCACCACCAGAATTCTTGGTATCACGCGATCCTTCGGTACCATGCCAGCAAGCATTCCACAAGCCCGGCTCCGTGACAAGGTCGTTACGCGCCCGTGACAGTTCGGTGACGGCCCAGGCGGGCATTGCGGAAACAGCTCCTTCCCCGCCCGCCGGCCAACGGCCGATCTGGCCGAATTGTGCCAACGGCCGGCCGGAGCCCTTACCCCGACACCCGGTCAAGATAGTCCGCGATGTGCACCGCTTCCACATCCATGGCACCCGCCTGGCGAAGGCCGGCCCGGATTTGCAGCAGGCATCCCGGGTTGGTGGTCACCACCACCTTGGCGCCGGTTTTGAGGATATTCTCGATTTTGCGCCGTTGCAGGCGGGCGGCCATGGCTGGCTCGGTGAGGTTGTAGCTCCCGGCACTGCCGCAGCAGACATCCGATTCGGGCAATTCCACAAAATTTGTTCCTGCCCGGGCGCGCACCAAATCACGCGGTGGTTTGGTGATGCGTTGCGGGTGGGCCAGATGGCAGGCATCGTGATACGTCACCCGGGCGCCGGCTGGGTCTCCCGACCGGAGGCTCGCAGACGGCGGTGCCGCGGCCACCAAAACCTCGGTCAAATCCCGGACCCGGGAACTGAACGCGCGCGCGCGGTCGGCCCACTCCGGATCCTCCCGCAACAAGGCACCGTATTCCTTGAGGGTGGAGCCGCAGCCGGCCGCATTGATGACGATCGTGTCCAGTTGCAACCGTTCAAACACCGCGATGTTGTGGCGGGCGCAGGCGCGCGCCTGCTCAAGCTGCCCGCTATGGGCATAAAGGGCGCCGCAGCAGCCCTGACCCACCGGGGTGAAGACGTCGCAGCCAGCACGATTCAGGAGGCGGACGCTGGCCTCGTTGGTCGGACCAAAGAGCACGGTCATCACACATCCGCTCACAAAACCCACGCGCGCCCGGGCCGGTTCCGCCGCCGGGCAAAATTCCGGCAGCCGCCCCGGCGCCGGCGCGGCGGGCAGCAGGGACAAAGCCTCCCGCGCAAATTGGGGCAACAGCCCTTCGAGCCGCCAGCCCTTGATGAGCCAGGCCGGGAGCAAAGCCAGCTCCATCCGTTCCGGAAAGGGAAACACCTTCTCAATGACCCAGCGCCGTAGGAAACGTTGCCAAAGCGACCGTGAAAAATGCTGTTCGAGATGTTCCCGCGTATGCTCCAGCAATTCGCCATATTGGACGCCGCTGGGGCAAACCGCTTCGCACGCGCGACAGCCCAGACACTGGTCAATATGATGGGCCACGGTGTCGCCCAGCGCCACCCGTCCGTCCTGCAGGGCGCGCATCAGGTAAATGCGCCCGCGGGGCGAATCGTTTTCATTGCCCGTTTCCAGGTAGGTGGGACAGGACGACAGGCACAAACCGCAATGGATGCAGGCCAAAGCCCGGGCCGGATCCAGGAAAGCTGGCGGTGGAGTGATGGTGTTCATTGACGTGGGGTGTGGGCCGCTGGCGGCAACACCGCGGGCAGGATCTGGTGGGGGTCGAACGTTTCCTTCAGTCGTTGCATCAACCGCAATGGCCCGGGGGCGATGGCGGCCGGCACCGCCGGTCCCCGATGGTAAACCAGGCCGTTGCCGGCGCGCGCGAGGAAAGGGATTCCCGGCATTTGCCGGACCGTGCTGATGAGCCGGGAGGGTAGGACGGAGACGCATTGCCCTGGAGTCGGGTCGGCCCAGAAGCAAGCTTCATACTCCAGGGACGACTCTTCGGTCCACCCGAGCAATCCGGCCTGGGCCACCTGCCAGGCCACATCTTCCCGCGCGCCGGCAAAACCAGCCACCAGGATTAACTCGGTAGTTCCGGCTCCCGCCCGGCCATGCAAATCCAAGGATTCGAGGGAGAGTTCGGAACCGGCGATGGCGTCCAGCCGGGCTTCCGCCTCCTCCGGGGAACCGCAAGATAGCGCGAGGAAGCGTTCCAGCTCCGGTAGCGGCCGGAGTTTGAAAGTGACCTCCACCACCACGCCCAAGCTCCCACCACCCCCAATCAACAATTTGGCCAGGTCGTAGCCAGCCACGTTCTTGACCACCTTGCCGCCGGAATGAATCAGCGTACCGTCCGCCCTGACCGCCGCCAGGCCGATGACATGATCCCGTACCGTCCCGTGGGCGAACCGTCGCGGACCGCTGGGATTGTGGTCGATTAAGTCCCGGACAGTCAGGCGATCGCCTCCGGGCGGATCCACCGGTAGCCATTGCCCGTGCCGGCCCAGCTCGTTTTGCAAAGCCGCCAACGTAATGCCCGCCTCCACCGTGATCGTGAGATCCTCGGGATGATATTCCAGCACGCGTGCCAATGCGCCCAGGTCGATGGCCGCCACGGCCTCCCGCCGGGCGTGCGCCCCGGCCAGGGCGACGGTCAGTTCGGCCAGGGATTGCGGTTGTAGTTTCATCAACGGAGAATGCCTCAGGCGGCCGCTTGTTTTTTGGGGGCGAAATCGGAGCAGCGTTTTGATCCGGGAAACATTTTGTGCGGATTGCAACGCTGCCCGGGATCGAAAACCCGCCGCAGCATTTGCATGGCAGCCAGATCCGCGGCCGTGAATTGGATGGCCATGAAATCGATCTTCTCCACGCCAATCCCATGTTCCCCGCTGACACTGCCTCCCAGCTCAACGCACTTCGCCAGGATCTCATGCCCCGCCGCCAGCGCGCGGCGGACCTGCTCCGGATCCCGTTCATCGTAAAGGATGAGCGGATGAATATTGCCATCGCCCGCATGAAAAACATTCGGGATGCGCAGCCCCTGCCGCTCACTGCAGGCGCGGATAAAGCGCATGATCTCCGGCAACTTGGAACGGGGCACCACCCCGTCCTGCGTGAGAAAATTGGGACTCAAGCGGCCAATCGCGCCAAAGGCCCGCTTGCGGCATTTCCACAACTCCAGCCGTTCCGCCTCGGTCTTTGCCAGCCGCACTTCCCGCGCCCCGTTGGCCCGGCAAATCTCGATCACCCGGGCGGCCTGGCGCTCGAGCCCGGCGGCCAGACCGTCCAGTTCAATGATCAACACCGCCCCGGCGTCCAGTGGGAAGCCAAAATGGTAGGCTGCCTCCACCGCCTGGGTAATGAGCTGATCCATCATTTCCATCGCTCCCGGCACCATGCCCGCGGCGATGATGTCGCTCACCGCCTGGCTGGCCTCGTCCACGCTTTCAAAGACCCCCATCATCGTCTTGAAACTTTGCGGCGCGCGGCTGAGGCCCACGAGCACGCGCGTGACCACCCCAAACATGCCCTCGCAACCGATGAAAGCGCCCCGCAAATCAAACCCCGCCACATCTTCGCCGCCCTCTGGACGAGTGCCCAACCAGCACACTTCCCCGTCCGGCAAAACCATTTCGAAACCCAGTACGTGATTGGTGGTAACCCCATACTTGAGCGTGTGCGGCCCCCCGGAATTGGTCGCCACGTTGCCCCCAATGGTGCAGGCCGATTGGCTCGACGGATCGGGCGCATAGAAGAGCCCGCGGGCTTTCACCGCCTGGGTGATCCAGGCATTCACGCAACCCGCCTCCACCAGCGCCCGCCGGTTCCGGTAATCGATTTGCAGGATGCGGTTCATGCGCGTCAGGGCGATCATGACCCCGCCGGTCACCGCGAGCACAGTGCCACTCAGGCTGGTGCCCGCCCCGCGGGGAATGATGGGGAGGGAATGCTCCGCGCAGAGCCGCACCACCGCCGCCACTTCGGCCGTATTGCGCGGGAGCACCACCACATTGGGAAGCTGCTTCTCGATGGTGTAGGCGTCGCACTCATAAACCAACAGCTCCTCCGGGCCATAAACCAGGTTGTCCCGCCCGACAATCTCCCCCAAAGCGTCCAGCACGGCGGCGCTCAGAATGGTCGGGGATTCGGTTGTCATGATAAAAAATTAGCGGAGACGGTGCCGGAATGTCGAGCCGGAGAAGTGGGCGGCGAGAGACAATAAAATTCGGTGGGTTTGGCCGCCGAAGTTCGGCTGGACCGGAGCTTGCGCGGGCTGCTCGCCGGGCGTTAAACTTGCTTTATGTCGCATGCTGACTTTGTCCATTTACACCTGCACACCGAGTATTCGCTGCTCGACGGCGCCTGCCGGCTGGACCGGCTGATGGAGCGAGCCCATGCCCTCAAATTGCCGTCGCTGGCCATCACGGACCACGGCGTGATGTATGGCGCGATTGATTTTTACAAGGCGGCCCGGGATAAAGGCATCAAACCGATCATTGGCTGTGAAGTGTACATGGCCCGCGGCAGCCGGCACGAAAAGAAAAGCGCCAATGGCGGACGGGACGTTTACCATCACCTGGTCCTCCTGGCCAAGGATGAGGTCGGCTACAAAAACCTTGTCAAACTCGCCACGCTCGCCCAATTGGAGGGTTACTATTACAAACCGCGCATCGACAAGGAATTGCTGGCCGCGCACAAGGAGGGGTTGATCGCCCTGTCCGGTTGCCTGGCGAGCGAAGTGTCGGACTTGATCCTCAAGGATCAACCCGCCAAGGCGCGCGACGCCCTGGATTGGTACAAGCAGACCCTCGGGCCGGAAAACTATTACCTGGAACTGCAAAACCATGGGATTCCCGAACAGGCCAAGGTGAACCGCCTGCTGATTCCGTGGGCCAGGGAATTCGACCTTAAATTAGTGGCGTCCAACGATGTCCATTACGTGGAAAAGGGGAACTCCCACGCGCACGATTGCCTGATCTGCATCGGGACGCAGACGCAACTCGCGGACACCAAGCGGATGAAATACACCCCGGAGCAATTCTTCCTGCGCTCCGCGGACGAAATGAAGGCCCGCTTTACCGAAACCCCCGAGGCGGTCACCAACACGCTGGAAGTCGCGGAGAAATGCAACGTCGAGATCGAATTCGGCAAGCTGCACTATCCGGTATTCAATCCGCCGGAGCATTTCACCCGGGAAGGATATTTGCGCAATTTGCTGGCCGCGGCCCTGCACCGGCGATACGGCATTCACGCCCGCGCGGAGGGCCAGGAATTCATCGTGGACCGCATCGAAGATTCCCGCCGGCTGCCCACTTACCAAGCGCCGGCCATCGGCACCCCGCCGGTGGCCACCGATGACCTGAATGAGCCGGCAGCGGCGTTGGCATTGAAGGTTGTAATCGACCGCTTGCAGGTGGAACTCAAGGTCATCGAGAAGACCGGCTTCATCAGCTATTTCCTCATCGTGGGCGACTTCGTGCGCTATGGGCGGGAAAAGGGTATTTCCTGCGTGGCGCGCGGTTCCGCCGCCGGTTCCATCGTCACGTATTTGCTCGAAATTTCCAACGTCGATCCCATCCGCTACGGCCTGCTGTTCGAACGATTCCTCAATCCCGAGCGCGTCAACCCGCCCGACATCGACATCGACTTCGCCGATGACCGGCGGGCGGACGTCATCGCGTATGTGCGCCGCAAATATGGCGACGACTGCGTGGCGCAGATCGTCACCTTCGGCACGATGGGGGCCAAATCGGTGGTCCGGGACGTCGGTCGCGTCATGGGACTGAGTTACGGGGAATGCGACCGGCTGGCCAAGATGGTGCCCGCGGAACTCAAGATGGACCTGGAGAAGGCGCTGAAGCAATCTGCGGAACTCAAGACCGCCTATGACACCGAAGAGGTCACCCGCGAATTGATTGACACCGCGTTTGTGCTCGAAGATTTGACGCGCAATTCCTCCGTCCATGCGGCAGGCGTGGTCATCGGGGACCAACCCCTCGTAAACTTGTTGCCCTTGAAGCGGGACGAGGACGGCACGCTGGTCACGCAGTACGCGATGAATCCGGTGGGCGAGTTGGGCCTGCTGAAGATGGACTTCTTGGGGCTGAAGACCCTCACGGTCATCCGCAACACCTGCGAAATGGTGAAACTCACCCGGGGGATCGAGGTGGACATCGACAATCTGCCGTTGGACGACAAAAAGGCCTATGACCTGTTGAACCACGCCCAAACGCTGGGCGTGTTTCAATTGGAATCCAGCGGGATGCGTGATTTGTGCCGGAAATTCCAGATCAGTTCGGTGGAGCATATCACGGCGTTGATCGCGCTATACCGCCCCGGCCCCATGGAGCTGATCCCGGAATTCATCAAGCGCCGGCATGGCGAGGTGCGCATCGAATACGAGCATCCCCTGCTGGAGCCGATCTGCCGGGAGACTTACGGCATCATGGTTTATCAGGAGCAGGTCATGCAGGCGACGCAGGCGCTGGCGGGATATACGCTGGGCGGCGCCGACCTGTTGCGCCGCGCGATGGGCAAGAAGAAGGTCGAGGAAATGCAGAAGCAGCGGGATACCTTCGTCAAGGGCTGCGCGAAGGCGCATCACATCCCGGGCGACAAGGCGAATAAGATCTTCGATTTGCTCGAAAAATTTGCCGGTTACGGGTTCAACAAATCGCACGCCGCCGCCTACGCCATCGTCTCGTATCAGACCGCCTACCTGAAGGCGAATTACCCGCTCGAGTTCCTCAGCGCGATGATGACCAACGACATGAGCGACACCAAGAAGCTCAGCGAGTTCATCGCGGAGGCCAAGGTGTTGGGCGTGGAAGTGTGGCCCCCGGATGTCAACGAAAGCCAGGTGGTTTTCGCCCCGTCCCGGGATGGGAAGGCCATCCGCTTCGGCCTCGCCGCGATCAAAGGCGTCGGGGAAATCGCTGTCGAAAGCATCCTGGCGGCGCGCCGCCAGGGCGGCGAATTCAAGACCCTCGCGGACATGTGCGAGCGCGTGGATATCCGCACGGTCAACCGCAAGGTTTTGGAAGCGCTCATCAAGTCCGGCGCCTGCGATACGTTCAAAGAAACCCGGGCCACCCTTTTCAGCCTCATTGACCGGACCCTGACCCGCGCCGCGGGGATCATCCAGGACCGGCTGCGCGGCCAGAGCTCGATGTTCGGAATGATGGAAGAACCGGCGGAAAAGAAGGCGGAAACCATCGCGCGACTGCCGGAATGGCCGCAGCACGAATTGCTGGCCGCGGAAAAGGAATTGCTCGGCTTCTACGTCACCGGCCACCCGCTCACGCCCTTTGCGCCGCTGTTGAAGAAATATGCGCTCACGGACACCGCAGGCCTGGCGGCTCTGCCCAACAAGAGCCTGACCCGCATTGGCGGCCTGATTGCCGCCATCCAACAGGGCGTCTCCAAAAAGAGCAACAAACCCTACGCCATGGTCACGCTGGAGGATCTCGAAGGCACGGTGCAGATCCTCGTCATGAACGAGAATTACGACAACTACCGCAACCTGCTCGTGCTCAATCAGGCCATCCTCGTGGTGGGCGAAATCAACACGGGTGAGGACAAACCCAAGCTGTTCCCGCAGGAAATGATGCTGCTGGAGGACGCCCCCCGGAAATACACCAAGCAGGTCCATTTCCGGCTGCAAACCGCCCACCTTACTTCGCTGGACATGCCGGCGGTCCGCGACCTCGCCACCACGCACGCCGGGAAATGTCCCTTATTCCTTTGCTTCATGCGTCCCACCGGTGAGGCCATCTTTATTGAAACCCACGAGAAATATTCGGTCCTGCCTTCCCTCAAACTGGAGCGCGCCGCCGATGAACTTTTTGGCAATAACACCTACTACGCCAAAGTGGATTCCTCCCTGCCCGAACGCGCCCCCCGCCGCTGGGAACGCAAAGCCGCCGATCCGGGCGACGAGGAGTAAATTTCCGCGACGCGGCAGCCCCGGTTCGGAGTTCCGCCTTTCCTGGCCTCCGTCCTGTCCGGCGTAGCCTTGGCGAAGTCGGAAGCTAACGAGCGAAGGGGGCAGGCGGTCCCTGCATCGGTCTGCCAACAACCCCGCCTCTCGCCCCTCGCTTTTCCCTCCAGCATCCGCTGCCCAGCGCCAGCGGGGCGGTATGCGCCCGACATTCCGTTTGAACCCCCCGCCCCGGCTTGTTAGGTTGCCCCCGAATGCGAATTTTATCAGGCATACAACCGTCGGGCGCGCTGCATCTCGGAAACTATTTCGGGATGATGCTCCCGTCCATTGAACTGCAGACCCAGGGTGAGGCGTACTATTTCATCGCCAATTACCACTCGATGACCTCCCTGTTCGACGCCGCGGAACGCCGGCGCAATACCCTCGATGTGGCCCTGGATTTCCTGGCCTGCGGTCTGGACCCAAAGCTCTCGGTGTTCTTCCGCCAATCCGATGTCCCGGAAGTCACCGAACTCGCCTGGATGCTAACCACCCTCGCGCCGATGGGTTTGCTGGAGCGCTGCACGAGCTACAAGGACAAGGTGGCCCGCGGCATCTCGCCCAACCACGGCCTTTTTGCCTATCCCGTGCTCATGGCCGCCGACATCCTCCTTTACGATTCCAACATCGTCCCGGTGGGCCGCGACCAGAAGCAGCATGTGGAGGTCACCCGCGACCTGGCCATCAAGTTCAACGAAACCTATGGTCCCACGTTCATCATTCCCGAACCGCGCACCCGGGAAACCACCGCGCTCGTACCCGGCACCGACGGCCAGAAGATGAGCAAGAGCTACGGTAATACCATTGAAATATTCGGTGAGGAAAAGGCCACCCGGAAACGCATCATGGGCCTGGTCATGGACAGCCGCTCCCCGGCCGAACCCAAGCCGGATGCCGCGGACAACCTGGCCATCCAGTTGCTAAAACTCGTGGCTCCCGCCAAAGTGGCCACGGATTTTGAAGATCGCCTCCGCGCCGGTGGCCTGGGCTATGGCGACTTGAAGAAGGCGCTGTTCGAACACTACTGGACCTACTTCGCTCCCGCCCGGACCCGCCGCGCCGAACTCGCCAACAATCTCGACCACGTGAATGCCGTCCTCGCCGATGGCGCCGCCCGCGCCCGCACCGTGGCGGAGAAGGTGTTGAAACGCGCGAAGCTCGCCTGCGGTTTGGATTAAACCCCGCCCTTGGGGAGAGGGTGCAGAATACTAATGGCTTTGCCCCCCCCGCTTCGCTCGCAGCTAAGCTGGGCAGGTCGGGTTCAGGAACGCCTCCGGGCCTCCTGGAAGGATGCCCGCCATCAGGCGGCGGCGGAATGCCCCACCCCATCCGCTTCCTAGCGCCAGCGGCGCGACATGTTTATAGCAACCGCTCCAAAACAAACCTCCAAGCCCCGGCGGGGCGGCATGGGGTTCCATGGAGAAGCAAATCTTCGGAACCGAGGTTGGTCGGTCCACCGAGCGGGCCTCGCGCTTTCCGCGGACTCGGGAGTCCTGAGCCTGTCTCCAAGACGATGAGGCTACGCCGTTGACTCCCGCCGCCCGATCCCGCCACCTATTTCCCCGTCGCTCCCTCCCTATTTTTGCCCGCCAACTTGCGCTGGCAAATCCCGCGCCAATGTGAAAGCATGGCCAACACCGGGTATTCGTACCGCCCGCCGGCCCAGCCGCGGAACCAATCAACCCGCTGACCAATATTACCCATATGTCACTTCCTCTCCCTCTTCTCGTTGAACCCAATGCCCGGCCAACGGGCGGCCATCTCCACCACCGGGTCACTGCCACCGGATTTTTGGCCGCCTTCCTCGCGCTCTGGGCGGGCGTTACCTCCGGGTCCGCGGCCGAAACACCACCCCCGGCAGCCTATGGTCCGGTGCCCACGGAGCGCCAGTTGCAATGGCAGGCCATGGAGTTTGTCGGTTTCCTGCACTTCACGGTCAATACTTTCACCGACAAAGAATGGGGCGGGGGCGACGAAGCGGAAACGGTTTTCAACCCGACCTCCTTCGATGCCAACCAGATCGTCCGTGCCGCCGCCGAAGGCGGGATGAAGGAATTGATCCTCACCTGCAAGCACCATGACGGCTTTTGTCTCTGGCCGTCGAAATTCACCGAGCACTCGATCAAACACTCCCCGTGGCAGGATGGCCACGGCGATATGGTGAAGGATATCTCCGAGGCCTGTCACCGCGCCGGCCTGAAGTTTGGCGTGTATTTGTCTCCCTGGGATCGGAATCACAAGGATTATGGGCGGCCGGAATACATAACCTATTACCAGAACCAATTGCGCGAACTCCTGACCCAATATGGGCCCATCTCCGAGGTCTGGTTCGATGGCGCGAATGGGGGCGATGGATTTTATGGGGGCGCCCGCGAAACCCGCAAGATCGACGCCCTCACCTATTACCAATGGCCCGCCACGCGCCAATTGGTCCGCGACCTGCAACCCCTGGCGTGCATGTTCAGCGATGGCGGGCCCGACCTGCGTTGGGTCGGCAATGAGCGCGGCCAGGCGGGAGCGACCTGCTGGGCCACCTTGAATGCCGCCGATTTCGCCCCCGGCAGCGCCGACTCCCGCCGCCTCAATCGGGGCGACCGCCCGGGGACCGACTGGGTACCCGCCGAATGCGATGTCTCAATCCGACCCGGCTGGTTTTATCACGCCGCCGAAGACACGCGGGTCAAAACGCCGCGCGAACTGCTGGATTTGTATTATAAGTCCGTGGGACGCGGAGCCGGCTTGCTGCTGAACCTCCCGCCCGACCGCCGTGGGCTCATCCACGACAACGATGCCCGATCGCTGCGCGAGTTCCGCCGTCTGGTCGATGCCACCTTTGCCCACGATCTCGCCCGCGCTGCCAAAGTCACCGCTTCCAATTTCCGGGGTAACGCGGCCCGGTTCGCGCCGGCCAACGTCACGGACAACCAGCGCGATACTTATTGGTCCACGGATGACGCCGCGACCGCTCCCGAAATCGTCCTGGACCTTGGCAAACCGGTCACGTTCAACGTCGTCCGGATCCGGGAATACCTGCCGCTCGGCCAGCGCATCGAAGCCTTCGCCCTGGATCAATGGCAGGGAGCCCAATGGGTTGAATTTGCCACCGGCACCAGTATCGGCAACTGCCGCCTGGTGCGCGGCGAACCCGTCACCACCGACAAGGTTCGGCTGCGCATCACCCAGGCGCCCGTGTGTCCGGCGATCTCGGAGATCGGTTTGTTTGCGGAGAAGGAAAAGGCCAATTAGGTCGCTTCCCCACCCCAATCCCCAACACCAAAGGTGTTGCGCCAGCTAGCCCATGGTTGGCGCGAGGCACGAGCGCCTACCTTGGGTTCCCATCATCAAATTCAGCCAACGCTGAAGACGGTTGTGGCAAACTCGGCTTCCAAGTGGGCCGGTTTCCCATCTTCGCTCCCCACGCAAATTCCATGGACTTAGGCGCGCTTCCAAAACCGGCGCACCAATGCCACCACCGCGCCCCAGCTCAAAAAATTGAGCCCCGCGGTCAACCCGTTTAGCCAACTTGGAGTCATCTCCCCGGGCCACAAGGCGCGCAAACCGGAGCGAGGCGCCAGGATCACCCGTTCCACCCGGAACAGCGCGAGGATGACCGGATCAAAGCTCAGCGGATACGGCGGCAAATGGCTCAGCAGGTTGATGAGCCCCTCCAGCACGAAGAACCCGAGATAAACGACCAGCGTGCACCCAATCACCCTTTTGACCCAGGGACGCAGCAGCCACGAGGCAACAGATCGGCCGGCGGATTTCATGAAAGCCTTCATTTTTCTTCGCGGAGGTGATCATCCATCTTCCCCGCCCGCCAAACCGCATTTTTGTAGCAGCCGGTATGGAGAATCAGACATCGCCCTTTCCGCAAATCCCAAGTGCGAGATCAGGCTTCCCGACGCTCGGAACGGCCTGAAAGGCCGTAATCCTTAAGCCCAGCCTAAACAGGCTGGGTTCTATGGCATTTTCCTTCCCGCGCCCTGAAAGCGGCGCGATACCCCAGAATCTGACATTACCTTTCCGACCATCTCCCCCTTGTAGGAGCCGACAGCCTGCCCTGCATAGCCTATTGGCGACGAAGGGTCAGAAGGCCCTGACATCGCGCTTTCCGCAATTCCCACGTCCGGGCTCAGGCGTCCTCAGTCCAACCCTTCCCGTCCGCCTGCCCTCACCGCGCGGCCGAATGCACGGTCTGTTGATGCAGCGCATCATTCAGAAACGCTTCAAAGTCCGCCTTGAACTTCACCCGGGACGGCTTGTGGATGTACAGCATGTGCCCGGACTCATAATACGAAAACTGCAGGTTGGCCCGGATGGCCGGTTCCAGATTCATCGTCGCCACCACGGATTCCGCGCCGAAAAACGGCGTCGCTAGGTCGTAATAGCTGCACGTCACCCAAACCTTGAGATAGGGATTGCGCGTCATCGCCTTGCGCAAATCCTCCGAGGTGTTGGGATAGCCCACGCCCCCTTCGCCGAAATTCCACGGCTGCACGTCCGCCACGAGTTCGTAGGGGATGTCGCTCTCAAATTGCAGTTCCCGGCGGATGTAGTCATTAAACGTGGCGCCGAGCGGTCCGGTCACCGCTTCGTCGCTGGGATCGTATTCCTGATCCTGGTCGCCGCCATCCGTGCCCGGTTCGTAGCGCAGGCCGGAGAAGCGCGCGTCAAACCGTCCCACCACCTTGCCTTCCGTATGCAGCAAATGGGTGAAGAACAGGCTGTCGCGGATCCGCAATTTCCAGCGCAAAATGTCCGCTGCGGGCAAACCGGTATAGCGACTTAATTCGCCCGCCAGCCGGACTTTGTCGGCGCTGGGAAGCTGGTCGCCCCGGCGCAGCGCGGTGGCGTATTCGCCCCCGGCCAACGTCCGCGCCGCCGTCACCACTTCGAGCAAACTCTTGGCCTGCATGTCGTCGGGCAATTTCTTGTGATACCAGGCGCTCGCCGCATAGGTGGGCAGAAACTGGACATAAGGCTCCAGATTCTGGGGCGCAAACACGATGGATTGAAAATTAAGCGCGGTCGAAACCAGGATAATGCCGTTCAGATACAGCCCGTACCGGTTCTGCAGGTAATCGGACAGCCCCGCAGCGCGCGTCGTGCCGTAACTCTCGCCCAGCAACAATTTCGGGGATAGCCAGCGGCTATTGCGCGAGATATACAAGCGGATGAAATCGCCCACGCTCGCGATGTCCTCCTTCAGCCCGTGAAACTGGCTGGCATCTTCCTTGCCCACCGGTCGGCTGTAACCCGTCGAAACCGGATCGATGAACACCAGGTCCGTTTTGTCGAGCCAGGTGGATTCGTTGTCGGTCAATTGGTAAGGCGGGGGCGGCGCTTCGCCCTCGTCCGACAAAAGCGCCCGCCGTGGGGCCACGGACGCCATGTGCAGCCAAACCGAGGAAGACCCAGGTCCGCCGTTGAAGGCAAAGGTCACCGGCCGGCCGGAGAGATCCCGTTCGCCATCCAAGGTATAAGCCACGAAAAAAACCTTCGCCTTGGGCTTGAGCCCGTCCTTGGTCTTGCTCGGTTCGTTGTCGGATTTGCTGTCGGACGAGCCTTTGCCGCCACCACCACCCTTCACCAGGGGTTTGCCTTCCTCCTCCTTGAGCAGGATGTACCCCGCCGTGGCATGATACTTCAAGGTTTGGCCGTTGACCTTGATGGTGTGCGTGGTCACCGACAACGCCGGCTCCTCGAAAACCTTGGCGTCGCTGCCACCGTCACCGCCTTCACCCTTCGCCCCGGCTTTGCCGCTGCTGTCCGACTTGTCCTTTTTGTCCTCCGCCCCGGCCGTTCCAATCAGCGCAACGACCAACAGTATTCCGGGCAGCAATTTGGCGAATGGTTTCTTCATAAGCGGATTTGTTTACGTGATCAGGGCACCTGACGGGCCATAATCTGCCCAATCCGGATTTGTTTTGTCAACCCGTTCCCCGATTCCGCCGAATTGCCCCTTACTTTGCCGGCGTCCGCTGATGCCGCAATAACCACTCGTACAACCGCGGATTATTGTAGGTCTCCGTCCAGGAATCGTGGCCCGCGTTCGGATACACCGTCAACTCCACCTCCTGACACCCGGCATCCCGCACGAACTTCACCATGCGTTGCGATTCCGCCAACGGGACGGTCGTATCCTTGCCGCCGTGGAAAGCCCAGATCGGCAGGGACTTCAAAGCCGGCCCGCGCCCATCAAAACCGGCCAGCAGCACGCTGAGGAATTCCCCGCCGCCGCAGATGGGCACGATGGCCGCGAAGCGCTC
The DNA here is from genome assembly GCA_903918755.1 of uncultured Pedosphaera sp. Taxonomy (GTDB): domain Bacteria; phylum Verrucomicrobiota; class Verrucomicrobiia; order Limisphaerales; family Pedosphaeraceae; genus CAIXFN01. The sequence goes on along the minus strand of CAIXFN010000099.1, from coordinate 9,969 downwards.
CGGATGGGACGTTCCCAGTTCCCAACTCCCGTAGCCGCCCATGCTCAAGCCGGTCAAATAGACCCGGGTGGTGTCCACGGCATACCGGTGGCTCACGTCATCCAGCAGCGCCAGCAGGGTTTCACTGGACCAATGTTCGCCCGGCGGGCATTGGGGCGAGACCACGATGAATGGCGATTCCGGATGCTGGACAAGGTATTTCGTCGGGCCGTGCGTCCGCACCTTGTTTACATCCGTGCCCCGCTCTCCGGAGCCATGCAGAAACAGGATCAGCGGCCAGCGCTGGGCGGTCCCGGCGCGGTAATCCTTGGGCAGATGGAGCAGATAATCCGTGCGGCCACCGGGCGGGAGGGTCCGCTGAAACGTTTGCGCCTCGAGCAATGTGGGTGCGGTCATGGATTGTGTTTCCGGCATCGTACTGCAACCGGTTAAACCGGAAACGGCCGCACTGGCAAGCAGAATGGAAAGAAGGGTGCGCTTCAGCATAGTAAATTTTGGGATAAACCCGACTTTCGGCGGGCAATTACATGATCTTCAACTTGGGCAAATCCTGGGAATCAATCAACCCCACCGGTTCCTTCCGGGCGTTGACCACAATCAGGTCGTCGATGTTTCGTTCGTCAAAAATCTTCAAGGCCGCGGCTGCCAGCGCATCCTCGCGAATCGCGATCGGATTCCGGGTCATCACGGCCGCCAGCGGCTTGTCAAAACAACCCGCGCGATCCGCTGCCATGAGCCGCCGCAAATCGCCGTCGGTGAAAACCCCGGTCAATTTGCCGCGCGCATTCACAATGCTGAGGCTCCCCGATTTTGCCTTGGTCATCACGAGCAAGGCTTGTTCCACGGTCAAATCCTCGCGGGCGATCGCATTGCGTTCGCCGGTCCGCATGATGTCGCCCACTTTCAACAACATTGCCCGGCCGATCGCGCCCGCGGGATGTCGCCGCGCGAAATCCGCCTCCTTGAACCCCCGCGCTTCCAGCACCGCCATCGCCAGCGCATCTCCCATCACGAGCATGGCTGTCGTGCTGGAGGTGGGGGCGAGGTTGAAGGGACAGGCCTCGCGGGGCACTTTCACGTTCAACACCACATCGCTGTAGCCCGCCAGCGAGGATTTTATTCCGCCGGTGATGGCAATGATTTTCACCGCAAAGCGTTTCAAGGCGGGAGCCAGGGAAACCAGTTCCTCCGATTCGCCGGAATAGCTCAGGGCCAGAACGACATCCCCGTCATTGACGATCCCCAAGTCCCCATGCAGGGCGTCCACGCTGTTGAGCACCACGCTCGTGGAACCCGTGCTTGTCAGCGTCGCGGCAATCTTGCCCCCGACATTTCCCGACTTGCCGATCCCCACCACAATGATTTTCCCGCGCTGCGCCATGGTCGCCACGATCATCTCGACCGCCCGGTCGAACGATTCATCCAGCAAGCCGCGGACGCTTTTCAGCGCCGCGAGTTCCACATCAAAAACTTCCCGCGCCCGGGCCAAATAACTCATGACCCCCAGCTTGCCACCCCCCCCACCCCGCATCAATGCGGAATCCTGTGCGGGCCCAGGTGTCCTGATGCTCGAAACGGCCTGAAAGGCCGTGATTCTTAAGCCCAGCCTAAACAGGCTGGGTTTTGCCGCATTTTCCCTCCGGCGCCCTGAAAGCGGCGCGATACCACAGGCTCTGACATCGCCTTTCCTACGCTCCCCCCTGTAGCAGTTGACAGCCTGCCCTGCGACCTGTCCGGCTGCCAGAGAGGACGGAAGCTTTACGCGAATTAGGGTGAGGAAGCTGACAACGCCCAAAAGCCTTCTGAACAGGAGGTAACAGAGAGAACAGAGAAACACAGAACGACTCCTCCGTTATCTCTGTTTGCTCCTGTTCAACCTCATCGTGCCAACCACATTCCCGCCCGCCAAAATCCCCGGCGCGGTATCCCGATTCCCGCGCCTCCTCACAACGGGTTAACCGAAGGCAACAGATATTTCTGCGCAAAAAGGATCGTGGTATAAAATTGAAAATCGGCGTTCTTCTTTTTGGCGAAACCATGTCCCTCATCCTTGGCGGCCAGGTACCAGTAGGGGGTGCCCTGGCCGCGCAGCGCGGCGGCCATTTGGTCGGCCTCGCTCTTGGGGACCCGGGGATCGTTGGCGCCAGCCACAATCATGATCGGCTTTTTCAATTCCTTCACGTGGTTGATGGGCGCGATGCGTTCGAGGAACTCGCGCATTTTGGGATCCCGCTCATCGCCATATTCCACGCGGCGCAGATCGCGCCGGTAGGGCTCGGTGTGCTCCAGAAAGGTCACGAGACTCGACATGCCCACGATCTCGACGGAGCAACTGATCAGGTCGTTGTAACGGGTGGCGGTGGCCAGGGTCATGTGACCGCCGTAACTGCCGCCGGTCACCATGATGTGCCCGCCGTCCAATGCGGGCTGCTGCTTCACCCACTGCAGGAGCGTCTCGATGTCGCGGTAGGAGTCCTCGCGCTGGAAGCCGTTGTCGAGGGCCACGTAGGTTTTGCCGTAGCCCGTGGAGCCGCGAATGTTGGGATAGATCAGGGCGATGCCCAATTCGTTGAGGTAGTAATTGTTCCGGGCCAGGAAGATCGGACGCGCCTGGCCTTCGGGACCGCCGTGGATGGTCACAATCACCGGACGCGGACCGGCAAACTTCTTCGCGTTCGGCCGGTAGAGCCAGGCCGAGATCTCGCGACCGTCAAAGGAAGGCCATTTGATCAGTTCCGGTTCGACGAACGTCTCAGGCTTTAGTCCGCCGGTCTCGCTGCGGGTCCAGCGCTCCAACTTGCCCGCCATCACATCCACCGACCAGGCGTCCAGGGGCGAGCGCGCGGAATCCAGCGAAAACGCCAGTTCCCGATTGTTCTCATGCCAGACGAGACCGGTGATCACCCCGGCAGGGGTGGCGGGCAACGGCAGCGACCGGGCCGTCTTCAAATCCAGCAGATGCAACCGGCTGATGCCGTTTTCGTTCACTAAATAGGCCAACAAATGCCGGTCCGGCGAAAGGACCGCGCGCTCCACGTCCCAGGGTTCCCGGGTAAGATATTCCGGCCGACCGGTAGCCAGCTCGATCCGGGCGAGCCGCTTGAAATCGTTGTCGCGGTCGCTCAGAACGTAAATGGATTGGCCATCCGCGCTGAAACCGACTGGGGTGTAGGCCACCTTTTCCGCGCCTTTGGGCGTGAGCGCGCGCTTCTGGCCGTCGTCCGCGTTCACCAGCCAGAGATAGCTCTCATTCACCGAGACTTCCTCCATGGCAAGGAGCGTGTGGTCATCGGGTGACCAATCGGCCACCGCCCAGCCCCCGCCGGAGTTGGTGGCGACGAGGTGATCACTCGCCTTGGCGGACGGGTCCATGACGTAAAAATCCAGGTCCGCGCGGTTACGACGCGTGGAGGCGTAGGCAAGGCGGTCGCCGTGATTGGACCAGACCGCGCCCAGGTTGCGCGAATGGCCGTCCGTGAGCAATTCGGTGTCCCCGGTGGCGCAGTCGTAGCGGAATAGCTGGTACCATTCGCCGCCGCCGATATCCTTGCTGAAAACCACATAATCCCCCGCATGTGGGTGATAGTGCGCTCCAGAAACGCGATCGGGAAAGAACGTCAACTGGGTGCGGGCGCCGCCGGGCTGAGTCACTTCGTGCAACTGGACGGTGTCAGCAAACCGGGTGCCGATGAGCAATTCCCGGCGTTGGGGATGCCAGGCGAACACCTGCGCCCCGCGCGATTCGGTATAGCGATTGGCGCGCTCGGCGATGGTGCCCGGGATGGCGGGAATCCCGTCGAGGATCAGATTGTCCCCGGGGCGAACGGCAGCGGGTTGATCGGATGCGAGTGCGGTTGTGGTTGCGGGTTGCGCCTGCATGGGCGGGGACCAGGCGGACAACAGCAGAAGAAGAGTTCCGACGATGGGGGTGAGGGTTTTCGGGCTCATGGTGGGCTTCAGGCTCAGGGCGGATCGTTCCGTCGGCGATAAAATAGCAAGGGGTTCGGGTGTGGAACAAGTGCGAATGGGGGGATGGGAGCCGGAGAAAACACACGGAGTTCTTAACAGAAGTCCGCGAAGTCCGCGAAGATTTGGAATTGCGAAATGAACCATTTACTTGTAGCAGCCGATGCAATGCCTGCCCTGCATCCTGTCCGGCGAAGCCTTGGCGGAGACGGAAGCCTATTGGCGGCGAAGGGTGAGGAAGCTGACATCGCCCTTTCCGCAAACCCCAGGCGCGGGATCAGGAGTCCTGAAACTGCACCAAAAACGGACGCAAATAACCCGGCCCCCTATACAGGGGTCAGTCCCGGTTATCCGCCAATCCAAGCGAGATATGGTAACCGTCATCGTCCGCAATCCATCAAAGGGGTCAGTCCCGGCTATCAGCCAATCCAGGCGAAATAGGGTCATCGTCATCGCCGGCAATCCATGTATGATATTTCAAATTCTATTGTTGAAAACGAAATCGCAGCCCTGCGGACGACGCGCTTGCCGTGACCGGCTCACTTCTTGATATTCATTATTTCCGAACGTTGTTGTCCGGCAGAATGGGCATCACAATCCCCCGCGCGGTCATTGAAGTCAGCCTGGGGCGGCTGCTCGAACGGTTCGCTGCTCACGGACGGGTGTCCGGGTCCTTGCTAATGCGCGATCAACCCTTCCAGCCTGCCTAATTACGCAGCTTATAAATCGAAGATCCAGAACGTGTCACATTCCAGATCCCTGAGTGTGAAACTCTTCAATCCCGACATTTTGTCGGCATCGCCGCACGCTCTCGAGATTCTTCGTGACCGGGGCCACCGGCACGATATTGCCAACGAAATGCCGCTAAATTCCTCCCGTAGCAATTCGCGACGCTCCAACTCGTGCTAAAAATGGATGGGCGCCGCTCCAATTTCGGCCACCGGCGTCTCGCCCCCCGGCAACGCCTGAATTTTGGCCCACCGGAACCAAGGTTCCGCCCGGCCTGCTCTTTGACATTTTAGTGCGTGCGTTTACCAGGCGGATTAGTACGGGCAATCGCCCCTCGGTGATCATCGCCGCGTGCCGCCCCAAACCGGCACGCGGCCCAACGCCACCGAGCGACCGCTTTGTCACCCTCCCAATCATTGAGGAAATGCCGTTATCAATAATCTTGCTTCCTCACCCTGATCATCACCCACCGCGGCAATCGACTCCCTGCTCTTCGGATCCCAGCCAGTCCAGGTTCCGGACACTTAATCCAGTTTCGTATCGATTTTGGACGAATTGTACCTTGCCGATTCTGGATGAGCCGGAATATCCGTCGATCTCCGATCGCTTGGTGCCTTCTGGCGATTTTTGCCCATTGTCGCGGCTAATCAATTTCCGAAATCCACCCCCAAGTCCACGCACTAGTGTCAGGCGGACTTTTCCTGCGCGAGGTGCCCGCACCCACGCCGCCGATACCAAGCGGAACGGCTCGCGGTCAGGGCGGGGTCGCCGCCGTCGCCCGCCGGCTCAGCCAGGCCGTTCCCCCGCCCGCGTCCCTCTGACCATGGGAAAAACATGCCAGTTGACGCCGAATTCAGCCTTTGCTAGGTTCGCGGTATGCTTGATGAGTCCGAAAGCCAATGCTCCCTGACCCGCGCAGCGCTCAGTACGAGCGGGGGCGCGAAAGGCAAGTTTCGAGCGGTTGTTCAGTCATAATGCGCCCCGGCACACAATTGATTTCGGCGATTGTTGCGGCTGTTGCCCTCGCCTCTGCCGGCAGTCACTGTCTGGCCCGATGGGTTAAATTGCGAACCGCAGCGAGTGAAACTTTTACCTTTGGTTCGGCAAATGGCACATCGCCGGCCTTTCGTTCCGGGTCATCGTTGTCAGATTATGGTATTTCCTGGCCATCAATTGCAGACCAATTGCACTTAAAAATCCGGGCTTGGGGTGTGGCTGGCGGATCGCCCTATGAATTTGAACATTTCCAAAAGGAAGTGCCTGACGCGAAGATGACATTCCTGGTTGTGTCAGCTTATGATCTGGACGAAGGAATGATCTGTGATTTTCGCGCTGATATTGTGCCATTTTCGGAAACTGTCAGAACGCTGTGGCAAACGCGCACGGATTGGAAAGACATTAAAACCGCCGTCAGCCAGTACCCGATGACCTGGTTAAGGACACTGTTTCCCACCTTGGGAAGATCACGAGGCGTCCTCGGCAAGTTGAAGGACAATCTCGGGCGCTTGCGCGGGCATTCCGGCCGGAATGAAGAAACCGAAGCGGGACCGACCCTTGATTTGGGAAAGAATGCAGTGGAAGCCGCTTTTAGAAAGGGGAAGATCAGTGATTGGTCTGAATCCCAGATGGCGGGCAAAGTGGCTGCCATGAAGGCGGGAAACCAATTTCCGCATGGTTTTAATTGGCTCAAACGGTCCGCCTTTGAAAGAATGGTCCAACAAGGAATGCGGTCGGGGAAAACCATCATCGTGGTGTTGCCGGTCTCGGCCGCCTATACCAGCCAGATCATGTCGGCTGACCTGACGCAACGATTTAACAATGAGTTGGCCGAAATACGGCAGCGCAACCCCGAATCACTGTGGCTGTCTCTGTATGATATTCCCGAACTGGCTTCCAACGATAATTTTTGTGACTTGGTCCACATGAATGTTCACGGGAAGGAATTGGTTACCGCCAGGTTTCAAACATGGCTTGAGCATCTTCCCCCGTCGCCATGATTTTCACTTCCTTTGAGTTTGTTTTGTTTTTTTGCGTGGTGATGGGTGTGCGGAGTTGCCTTCGCAGTTTTAACTCTGACAAGTGGTTTTTGTTGGTTGCCAGCTATGCATTTTACATGAGCTGGAGCATCCCCTGCGGATTTCTGATCTTGGGGACCTCGCTCGTAGACTACTTCGTTGGCGTTGGTTTGGAGCGAATTGAAGACGAGCGAAAGCGAAAATCGCTTTTGACGGTCAGTATTGTGGCAAATTTGGGCGTTCTTGCGTACTTTAAATACTTTGATTTTTTTCTCGGCAACGCATCTGCCACCTTGAATTTCTTCGGCCTGCATGTGCCTCGGTGGCATTTCGCCATCATTTTGCCAGCTGGCATCTCGTTCTTCACGTTTCAAAGCATGACGTACACGATCGAGACTTACCGCCGCAATATCAAGGTGTGTCATAGTTTGCGCGACTTCCTGCTGTTCCAGGCGTTTTTTCCACAGTTGCTCGCCGGGCCCATTAACCGGGCTGCCCTCTTGCTGCCTCAGTTTGCGCAGCGCATGCGGGCCTCTTATGTGCAAATCGAATCAGGTTTGGCGCAATTTGGCATGGGCGCGGTAAAAAAAATGGTGATTTCCGATCAGATTTTCCCGCATGTGGACATGATTTTTGCCAACCCCGGCACCTATGACTCCCTCACTTTGCTGCTGGGTGCCATTGGTTATTCCATTCAGATTTATTGCGATTTTTCCGGTTACTCGGACATGGCAATTGGCTGTGCCAGAATGATGGGATTCCACTTCAATGAGAATTTTCAAATGCCCTACAGTTCGCTTTCCATTACCGAGTTTTGGCGTCGCTGGCACATCTCCCTCTCCAGCTGGTTCCGTGACTATCTGTATATTCCGTTGGGTGGCAGCCGCAAGGGAACCGGTAGGACTTATGTCAATCTGTTGGTAACCATGCTGCTCTGCGGCCTCTGGCATGGATCGAGTTGGAATTTTGTGTTTTGGGGGGGGCTCAACGGAATCGCCCTGGCGATTCACCGCATCTGGACTCAGGCGGATCCGCTTGCTGGGTTCAAGGAAAGCCGCTTATTTCTTTTTGGGTGGAACCTGATTGCACGTGCGCTGACCTTGGGCTTGGTGCTGGTGGGATGGATTTTCTTTCGCGCTCATTCATGGTCCTCCGCCGGTGATTACTTGGGCCGCATGGTTGGCTTCCATCACGACGGCATTCGCTTTATTTCGCCTTATATTCTGGCGTCGTTGCTGGTTGTTTTCCTGGCTCATCTATTGGTCCCCAAGGATTGCAATTGGTTCAGCGAATTATTGAAGCGCTCGGTTGTCGTGCGGGCGATGGCTTACGCCGCTTTGATCTTTCTGATCGTCTGCTTTGGCGCCACTGACGCAACCCCATTTATTTATTTCCAGTTTTAAGGGCGAACCGCAAATTTCTGAATGTGAATCGCTTTGTTAAATCAAAGAACGTCAACCGCGGGGACGCGAACCGCAAATTCGGATCACCCGCGCAGTGCTCAATACGAGCGGGGGCGCGAACAGCAAATTCCTCTCAGGAACGTGCTTTCCCTTACCGCCATTTAAAGCCAGCATGACACCCCCGATCGCAGCCATAATTTACGGCGCGTTTATTTTCTACCTCTTCCGCCGGCTCTCCAAGGAGGGGGGACCCATGCCGTGGAGTTTGTGGATACCGTTCATTTGGGTTACCATTAACGCCACCCGGCCTCTCGCTCGATGGCTGTCCAGCGGGACGGATGCGGCTGCCTTCTCGGACGACGTTTCCGGAGGGAGTTTTTACGATCGCTATACCTACGTATTGCTTATGGTATGCGGGATCTTGGCGCTTTTCCGCCGGCCGATCAATTGGCGGCCGATCATCCATAACTGTCATTGGTTGATAATCCTTTTTGGCTATTACCTGATCAGCACAGTCTGGTCAGAGGACATTTTTGTGGCTTTTAAGCGCTGGATCAAGGCTGTTGGCGACATAATCATGATCTTGATTCTTTTGACCGAAGCGGATCCGGTCGAGGCACTCCGGGCTGTTTTTCTCCGGTGCTATTATCTGATCGTTCCGCTCTCCGTAGTTTCGATTAAATACTATAAGGAGATTGGCCGTTATTATGGCAAATGGGAGTGGGAGACACATTATTGTGGACTTGCGCTGAACAAGAACAGCCTGGGACTGCTTGCCATGCTGGGAGGTCTCTTCCTGCTCTGGCACATGGTGGACATGCGCCCGAAGCGAGATGCCAAACCGCTGTTGCTCCGGCATGGGCCTGACCTCGTGGTTTTGGGGATGTGTCTTTGGCTCCTTTACCTGTCCAAATCCAGCACTTCAACGGTGTGTCTTGCCGTGGGTGCCGCCATTTTCTTTGGTGGCCGGCTGACTATGTTCAAGGCCAACTTGCGCAGTTTGGGATGGTGTCTATTGCTGTTTGGTGGGTTTATGCTAATGTTCACGGTTAGCAGTGATTTTCGCGGGATCATTGCCGGAATGGTCGGGCGCAATGCCACCCTCACCGATCGGACCCTCATTTGGGACATGCTTTTGAAATCGGGCAGCAATCCCATCATTGGCGAAGGTTTTGAAAGTTTCTGGCTGACCAGCAAGGGCGACAACGTAACCGACGAATTTCACGTCATTTATGCGCATAACGGCTATTTGGACGCCTATTTGGATACTGGTTTGCTTGGTGTCCTGTTGTTCGTCGTGATGTTGTATGTAGCGGGCCGGAATGCGTTCAGCCATTATAAGGGCGGTTCGCGCCTGGGTTGCGTGTTTCTCAGCCTGTTTTGGAGTTGCCTGTTGTTTAATTACACTGAAATCGCTTTCGGCAAGTCAAATGTGTTTGGGCTGATTATCCTGCTAATTGTTGTCTATGGGCCATTTAGCTCGGCGAGCCAAACGGCTGAGGAAGGCTTGGAATCGGCTGCACCGCTCTGGCCGCAAGATCAAGGTGTGTGATATTTTGGGCGCGTTTCTGCTGTTTCGGGCGCTTTTTCCAGAGTTGCTCACCGGGCCCCATTGACCGGGCTGTCCACTTGCGGCCTCGGTTTGCGCAGCAGATACGGCCCTTTGATGTGCCAATCGAATCCGTTGGGTGGCAGCCGTAATCGAATTGGTAGGATTTGTGTCAGGGGTCGAATCAAAACCAGCCAGCAAAGGTCGAATCAGAACCAGCCAGTCTGAGGCGGGGTTATTCATATCATTTCGGCTGGGCGGTGCAATGGATTTTGACGGCGAGATAGAACGAGCAGGGGGCGCGCTT
>CAIXFN010000098.1 GCA_903918755.1 uncultured Pedosphaera sp. | reverse complement strand
CTGGGCGACTGGCCCATCAACCGGGTCGCCGAACTGACGCCCTCCGCCTGGAAGGCTGCCAAAGCCAAGAATAGTTGACATGCCGGTCAGCGTAACCGCTGCCTGTTTTCCTGCCTATACGGGGTTCGCAATACGGATACGCTGAATATCGACTTCTCCGAGCTTGCTCGTGGAGGGGAACCCAACCTCGTTTATGGCAGGATCACGAAAGCGACTTGACCTGCATAGGGCATCAAAACCCGCAACGACCTCCTTTTTTAGCGACGCATCATCAATTTTTAGCCAGATGAAATTGGAAAAAGAGAGCAATCGACGGAGGCAATTCTCATGTTCAGCATCGGGAATTTGTGTCCACCAAGTCCCGTCAATCACGATTCCGCAGATCGCACCCCCTAACGAGGAATCTAAACTAGCCAAAGAATCCACGCGGCTGGGCGTGAAGTCCTTGGCCTTTAAAAAGCTTATGTTCGATTCATGGGCTTCTGCCGAACCAAGCAATAAAACGGTTTTAAAATCATCGTCGGCCTTGTTATCCAATTCATTAACAAAATCCACGCCGTGATCGATAACCATTTCGACCACAGGTTTCGCACTTCCACTAACGATCGCAACGGTTGGTTGGTTTGATTGCTCATTCTTGGCCGCATATATCCGTTGCCGTTGCTCAGGTGATAAAACCGTTTGGATAGCGAGTTTAATTCCCCCATGCCATTGAGCCGCAGCCTTAATCAACTCATCTGCCTCTGGCGCAGTCAAGATTGCTTGGCCGATCAATAAACGGGCTCGCCGTGCAATTTCACTAGCTCCCAGGGTCTCGTTTCTCGCTAAAGTGTTTATCGCCGCGATAGAATCGCCGATTTTCCGATCCACTTGACCGTGGAAAGTTGCCAAGGCAGCCTCGAATGTCTTCTGGTCCGGGCTAAACAGGTCTGGGCTAATTTCCATGAGTTTGGTTAAGGAGCTGACCATATTTGGCCTGCCGTAAATTGAACGCTTCCGCACCACCTTCAAGGAGGTTCAAAATTTTATCTTTCACAGCATCAATGTTTCCAAACTCAGGCATACTGGTTTGAGTCGGATTCTGCATATGCATCACAATTACCCGCTCAGCTTCGCCCAGCACAGGAATGTTTGCATTGTGGGTAACGAAGATTAATTGCCGTTTCAACTTCAATTCACGTATCCGCTCGACCAAAGTTTCGTAGATGAAGCGATTGTCCAAATCATCTTCTGGCTGATCGAATATCAAAGGATATTCAGCTTCTCGCAGTATCAATGGGAGCATGGCGGTTGCCTTCTGCCCTTTAGACAACTGGTCAACTCGTTTCGGCGTTCCTTCGTCGAACAGGGTGATGTCCAGCACGTCGTCAAAAATCTGGGTTTCAACTTCGTAAAGCGAAGGATTGTCCACTAAATACCCAACCAGACGCGCCATCTGGCCCAAATCACGTTCAAGCACCATCGACAAGCGTTGGCTGTCAGCCGCCTCGACAATGTCCACCAATTCCTGCGGGGGAATTTTTGCCGCAATTTGATCTGCAATTTCTTCTTGCGAACGAAGACGGGATTTATCCAGCAACCGGGCAAGTAATTCTCTATAACCTCCAGCATGGGAGGTTTGGGTTAGCGTCAACAGAACCTTTTTGTGATAGGATTGATTAATCCGATCTACTTCGACTACACGCAGTGAATAAATCTCGTCGTTGACGATCGCAATCTCACTTCGTAAAAGTTTCCGACGCTCGATCAGCAGATTTAATTCCCCCGCAAACGTGTTGGCCTCATCACGGATACGCTGCAATTGGCCAATTTGCTGGCGGAGTTGATCTTCTTTGCGTAATGCTTCGTTGAGATTTTCCTGCCCCTTCCGCAATGCCACGTATTTTTCGCTGAGTTTTTCAATTGAAACTGCGAATGCATTGACCTGTACCGGCAACTTGTCCGTGAGTTCCCCCGCCTCGGTTTTGGTACGGGTGACAAAGGCTGCTATCGCATCAAAGCTTTCGCCCAAGAGCCCCGCTTCTGGCACACCTAATTTCTTCAATGAAGCTGCAACAGCTTTGTATTCCTCCGAAGACTGTGTCAATTGCGTGAAATTGCTGACCAGTTCGCCCCATTTCGCCGCAAGGGTGTTGGCTTTGCTGTACACGTTCTGCCGCTGCGTGTATTTGGTGCGCTCCTCGTCAAGTTCAGGGGACAACATGGGCCGTGTCTTTTCAAGGTCGGTCAAAGTCTGCTGATACGCATCGAGCGCCTTGACTTCGGCCCTACGAGCCTCAATACCAGATCGGCGTGAACGAATGTCGTTGCCAGTTTCATTCAGTTTGGCCGCCAACTTTTCACGTTTTACTTTTAATGCGTCAATTTTTTTCTGATTTGGGCGGTCAATCAGTTGCAAGCGGCGCTTGCTGTCTTCGGCGATTTTTTGAAGTTCGCCCTGGGAGTAAATTTCAATGCATTGGAGCACATCGCGGTCAACTATCTGTTTCACTCCATCCTTGTAAATACGCGATTCTGTTCCAACGTCGCGTTCAATAATGAGGGACTCGGAATCGGTGCCGGTTTGCTTGATTTCGCAGCGGGCAGTTGCACCCGCGAGCGTGACTTTAAGAAGCCCTTTGTGCGAGATGGCGTTAATCTCATTGCCGGCACTCTCGCAAATCATTTCCCCCACTTTTCCCCGGTCTGCGTCAAAAAGAAAACGGATGGTTTCCACCACCGTCGATTTGCACGTGCCACGTGAGCCAATTATGCAATTAAGGCCGGGCAAAAACTCGATGGCAGCCTTCTCCAGAAAACCGCCGGTAGTGGACATCTTACTGATATTGATTGCCATGCCGCGTTATCGCATATTTGCCACCCGCATACGACAATAATTTGATTCCGTGCAAAGATTTGAAAACCGATCGTTGTCCGTCCGGTGCAGGCCACATGCCAATGGCATCATACGTTGATGTAGAGAATCCAAACTCGATTGGGTGCATGACCAGACACTACGCCAGTGGCCCCCCATCACGACACCAAAACGCCCTCACAAAACGTTCCGGCATTCGCGTGTCTTAGCCCCAATGCCGTTAAGAGCGTGTCTGAAAAAGCATGGAACGGGTGAAATTACGCGAGGCGGCGAAGTTGAATGCGAATCATAACGAGGTGAATCCAGGATTCGGCGCTGGTCTCGGTGCGCTCGTAGTCCCGCGCGAGCCGGCGATGGCGCATATGCCAACCGCTGCACGATAATCGTCCTCCCCCGTTGAGGCAAACCGCGCTTGCCGATGGGGGACGTGCGATTGTCGGCCCACGCCCACGCCCCTCACTCCCCAAACAGCAGCTTCTGATACCGTCCGAGCCAGTATGGCAGCAAAAAGGCCGCCCCATCGTCCTCACTGTTCCCGCCATCTCCTCCGTCAATTTCAAACGGGTTGGCATTCCACCGCATGATCGGTCTTTCATCCGGCGGCAGCAGATTCAGGGATTCGCGTTTTCCAGCCCGGTCCAAACCAGGCGCCCAGATAATATCCTGACGCGGGGAGTTCCGGACCGTCCAATTGATAGTGTCCAATGGCGTACGATAGAGGGTCCAGACGGCGGCATCCATATCCACGGCGGCATCAGGCTGCCCCTTAAGGTAAATCAGCGACCACAACGGATTGGCCTCCCGCCGGATATTGTCCCACCAGGCATCCGCCGCCTGCCGGTACGCTTTGAGCAGCGCCGGATCCTGCTCGTAAACGAACAAGCCGTAAAAGGGCAACAGCGCCAGTTCCTCATCCGAGTAATTCAATTCCAACCGGAATTCCTTCACCCGGGTGATCCATTCGGCATACTTCCAATCCCCGGCCACCTTGCGGTATTCCGCGGTGTAACGCGGATCCCCGGTGATATGGGCGGCGGTCTTCAGAAAACTGAGCAATTGCAGACTGTTCAACGCGCGTTCATCGGGTTGTTGCAAAAGTCGGGCCGGGGACCACCAACCCCAGGTGGTGGGCTTGCCGTTGAGATCCACCAGGCAATAATCATGATCCAGGATGTGATCCATCACCCGCTTGGTGGTTTCGGCGATCCGCCGCTTCAGCTCCGGATCCGGCAGCAGATCATAGGCGATGCCGAACATGAAGAAATGTCCCACAATTTCGTCCGAGCTGGTGTCCCCTTTCCAGTAATACTGTCCGTCCGCCGTCCAATGCCACTCCCCGTCCCCGGGCATGACGTCGCCTTTTCGGATGTATGAGCGGGCGGGAAAACCGCGTCGCCCCGCCACTTCTTCCAGAAAGAGCATGGCCTCCACCGCTTTCCGCGCCCGGGCCAAAGCCTCGGGTTCCTCGGTCACGGAGTAGCGGAAGCACTCGGCCGCGGCGTAAATTGAAGTCCACAAGCCGTCATTGTCATTGTCCAGCGGCTGAAAGCGTTTGATGTCGCCGGCCACGGGCAATCCGCAATCCGCCACCAATCCGTACCGATCATGCCGGGCCCGGATGCGCGCCTCGAAGTGTTCGGCCTTTTTGGCGAGCGTCATGGGCTTGAGTTCAATATGGGTCACCCCCGTCCGGGTGCGCACCCACACCCCGGCCTGATTGTCCGGCAGCAGTTGCACCACCTGGTCGTCGGGTAGGTAGCGTTGACCCGCCATGAACTGCCGCGCATCCCGGGCCGGGGCGGAGAAGTCCAGGCGCAGCAGCCCTTGGGTGGTCCCCAGCCAGACGGCTCCATCACTGGCCCGCACCGTGGCAGTCGCCTGGCCCACCGGCAGAGGGGTGGCCGGGGCGAACAAACCTGGCGGAATCAACGGCGAATTCGTGGGATATCGGGTGCTGACTTTTTGGGGATAAGGCGTGAGCCGCACCGGCTCGGCAAACCCCGGACTGGCGCCCAGGAGCAGACCCAATCCGAGTGGGATGGCGCGAAGGGCGCGGGAACAGAGATTCTTCATAATTGATTGGTTCAATTCCCGGAGGTCATTCCCTGCTTCTCTCGCCCGCCGCCGCCTCGGCTTCCAAACGTTGCCGTTCCGCCGCGCGGGCGAACGGCCAATAAACCACCATCGCGATGCCGATGGATACCACGCCCCACACGGCGGCCTTCCAATCTCCGCCGGAAACCAGGTAATGCCCGATGATCGGGGGCGTGGTCCAGGGGACGTTGACGAAGGGCTTGTGGATTACGTGCCACTGCATCAGCAGATAACTGCCGGCCGTGAGAATCAAGGCATTGAGAATATATGGCACCATGAAAATCGGATTCAGCACGATGGGAAACCCGAAAAAGATCGGCTCGTTGATCTGAAAGATTTGCGTGGGCAACGACAGGCGGCTGACCTTGCGGAAGCCAGGCTCTTTGGAGTTCCACATGACGAGCGCCAGCGCAATCGTGGCTCCCGTCCCCCCCACGTTAACAAACGTCGTGAAAAAGCCATAGGCCGTGACATAAGGCAGCGGTTGGCCGTGGGTGGTGGCGTCCACGTTCGCCGCCAGGTATTGCAGGAAGATCGGAGCCACCAAAGCGTCCATGGCGTTGTCGCCATTGATCCCCACGGACCACAGCAGCGTGACCAGGAAGGCGTAAAACAGGATTCCCGGCAGGGTGTTCAAGGCGAAAACGAGCGGCCGGAGCAGGAATTGCACAATCTGATCGATGTCCACTCCCAGCACAAACCGGATGACCCAAAAGCCCACCACCAGGAAAAACAGCGGGGTGAGGGAAAGGAACGACTCATACACCACCGGGGGCACGTTCTCGGGCAGCTTGATCACCAGATTCCGGTCCGTGAAGAATTTCTGCATCCGCCCACAAACCAGGGCGATCAGCACCGCCGTAAACAAGCCCTTGGACCCCAGGTTTTCCATGTTGAGGGTCAGGTCCTTCAATTGGAGTTGCACCATCAGGAAGACCACCGTGGCAATGGTGGCGCTGACCATGGCTTCCTGCTTGAACTGTCGCCCAAGGTCATAACCGATGGCGAAACAGGCGAACACCGACAGCAGGCCAAACGTGGCCGTCACCGGCACTTGCAGCAATTGACGGTAAGGCTCCACGATCTTGTCCCAGCCCGGCACAGGCAGATAGGCCAGAACCATGAACAGACCGCCGATGATGGTCAGCGGCACCACCGAGACCATGCCCGCCCGGATCGCCGAGAGGTAGGTGTTCTCACTGAGGGCCGTCAGGAACGGCACCACCCGCCGTTGCAAAAACCCGGTGGCCGCACTCATCGGCGCGCCTTCATCGCTTCGGAGTCCATTGGTTCAAGGAGTCGCGGGAATCATGAATGCGTTCGAACGCCCGGACGATATCGTCCATGTCTCCGCGCGTCCCCAGAAATAGCCGGTGCTCGAACCACAGGCCCTGCTCATGGCAGATCAGATCGCTGTTCGGGCATTGGACCCGACCGTAGTCCAGCCGTTTCGCCAACCCGGGCAGATAGGGGCCGAACGCCTGGTTGCGAAAGACCGGCTGCTGCGGCAGCGAAAAACCATAACCCGCCGAGCAGGGGATACCCTCCGCCTGGAGCGCGGCCACCACGGTGGCACGGTCCACGCCAAACGCCGCGCGGTCCAACCGCAACATGAAGAGATGGTAACTGTGGCGGGTGCAGGAGGCGGGTCGCAGTTGCGGATGGACCCCGGGGAGTTGAGCCAGGCGGGCGGCCAGGTATTGGCCATTGGCGTCCCGCCGCCGGGTCTGGCTTTCCAGCCGGGTTAATTGGGCGTTGAGCAACGCTCCCTGAAATTCCCCCAAACGGTGATTCCCGGAAATCACATGATGCTCATACCACGCCCGACCGGGCTGCCGGCCGCAGTTATGAATGGAGCGGCAGGCTTCCCCGAGTTCCGGATTGTTCGTGGTGATGATCCCGCCTTCCCCGGCCGTGAGGTTCTTGCTGGATTGAAAAGAAAACGAGGCGAGATCGCCCAGGGAACCCACCGGCCGGTCATGGTAGGATCCGCCGTGAGCGTGGGCGGCGTCCTCGATCACCACCAACTTGTGCTTCCTGGCAATCGCCATCAAGGCGTCCATGTCCGCCGCCTGACCGGCGAAGTGCACGGGAATCAGCGCCCGCGTCCGGGGCGTGATCGCGGCCGCCACCGCCTTCGGGTCCAGATTGAACGTGTCCAAATGAATGTCCGCAAACACGGGTACCGCGTTCGCTTCCACCACGGCGGAAGCGGTCGAGAAAAACGTGTAGGGGGGCACGATGACCTCGTCCTCCGCCTGGATGCCCGCGGCCAGCAGACCAATGCGCAGTGAAACGGTGCCGTTGACCACCGCGATGCCCTGGTTGCAACCATGCGCCTGCGCGAAACGGTCTTCAAATTCCGACACCTCCCGGCCATCCAGCCGACCCCATTTGCCGCTGTGCAATGTGCGCAACAGGCGCTTTTCCTCGGGTTTGCCAAAAATCGGCCAGGCGGTAAAGGGTCGGGTGCGAATCGGCACACCTCCCAGCAGGGCGGGCGACCCATGCGCCACGACCGGGAGCGGGCGACGCGTTGCTCCGCCGGTTTTCGTTTTCAATGACTTGGTGGATGTTTTCATACCGAAGAGGGAGTGCGTCATACCATGGCCGCTGTTGCCGGGGGGAAGGACCGTCCGAGGTAAATGCAGCCATCCCTGCCCACCCCCACGCGACAAAGCTCCTTGAACCCCAATCGCTGATAGAAACCCAGCGCGGTGGCATTCGGCACACTCACCCCCAAATGCGCGCCGGGGGAACCGCGCTGACGCAGCCGCGCAATGACCTCCTCCAGCATCTGCCGGCCCAAGCCTCGCCGCTGCGCGCGCGGAAGGAGGTCAATGTGCAAGTGGGCCGGGTAGGCATCGTAGGGTTCCGGACAAAAATAATCGGGATGATGGTAACAATCGTGGATCTGCTGCACCCGGGTCCATTGGCTGGGATTGCCCGTGGGCGCGGGGTACTGCGCGCAGAGGCGCGGCCGCCATTCCGCCTCGTAGCGCGCGTAGAAGGCCCGCGAATCCAGCGCCCCCAGCGCGTAACCACAGATTCCCTCCTGGTCCTCCAGGATCACCCCCAGCTCCGGCGCATAGGCCAGGTAAGGCCCGACAAAGACCCGGCCCAGCGCATCGGGATCGGCCGTGAAGAAGGGTTCGCCATCATTGCCGAAATCCCCGGTTTTCAGGCAAACGTGATAAGCTCCCGGTTCATCCCCGGGTCGAACATTGCGAATGGTAAAATCAGTCATGAGCGTGGTCAGTTTGCTGCCGGAACCGGGCCGGCTTCGCCGGGCGACGACTCCGGTTGACGGGCGGGCGTGAAAGTTCCATCCGGTTCTGCGATCAGCATCTTTTGTAAACGGGCCACCAGGCCGCCCCGGTACAGCCCAGGCAAATGGAAATCCGACCGGAAAGGTTTGTTGGGGGGCACCTTTCCACAAGTGGCTTCGACGAACCGACCGAGCAGGTCCAATTCCTCACCCAGTTCCCAAATCCGCCGGTTGAGCGCATAAAACAGCCGCCGGTCGTGTAGTTCTGTCACCCGGTTGCAAAAAGCGCGCAGCCGGGTGGCTTGCGCCAGAAACCCGGCGACTTGGTCCGGCGGGGCGGCCGCTCCGCGGGTAAGCACTTCCCGTGCAGTTTGCAAGAATTCCTGCGCCTCCGCGCCCTCTCCGTGCGGCAGGTAGTAGCCATCGGCAAAGAACCGGAGATCCGCCAACGGAATGGACGCTCCGCCAGTAGCAAAGCGCGGCCACCACTCCTGCAACGCTTCGTTATAAGCGGCCCGGGGATCCCAGGCTTCGCCGGCGTGAACAAACGACCCGAGCGTGCGCAGGGGAATGAAATTCAACGGAAACTCCGAATTCGGATTGCTCAGCAAGCCCCGGACTTCCGCCCGCAGTTCCGGCGGCCGCCCGGCATACGGTCCGCAAAAGCAGCGGTGGCCATCGTAATCGTTGGCGTGCAGGTTGTCCCAAATGACTGGCTTCCGCCGCAGGAGCTCGGCGAGTTCCCGGATGTGAGCCACGGTGATCTCGCGGGAAATGATCTCTGGACCGGTCCAAAGGATGTCGATTTCTGTCGCCAACTCACGCCCCAGGATGGCGAGATACCCCTCGCCGCCATGCTGATGCGCCACCATTCTTCCGCAATAAGGCGTTGGGCAAAAAAGCAGACTGGCCGCCGGATCCTGTTCGCGCAGCCATCGGAACACCGCATTGGCCACCGCGCTTTGCGCTCCGGCCAACGAACCAAACCGCGCCAGAGCCTCCGCCTCCATCCGGTCGGGAATGTCATCAAAAAGGAGCGCAAACCCCTGGCAGCCGAGCTCCCGCATTTGGGAAAAACGCCGCTGGATATGCTCCCAGTCGGCCGACTCATGGTAGCGAATGTCCAATCCCGGACTGAGTGCATAAAAGAAACGCACTTGTCGCTGCCGGCAATCGGTGAGCAAGTCCCGGAAACCAGCGATGGCTCCGGCGGAATAAAGTTCCCGCCACGTGGCGCGCTGGTGCAAGTCCCCCTTGGGCGCGTAAAGATAGGTGTTCAGCCCCCAGGCAGCCATCCACTGAAAGAGTTCCTGGCGTTCCTCCGGCGTCCACGGCTGGCCGTAAAACCCTTCGATTACACCCGCTAGAAAGTGATTGCTCTCGTGCTTTGCCATGCGTTGTCTGCGGTAACTCACGCAGACTATGACTTCCGCCAATGCCCTGACAAGCCTCAATCCCAAGCCGGATAAATGAGCCTGGGGCCGGGGTTAGTCATGAGCCGGGCGGCTTGCGGATTAGGGTGTCGCGATTGGTGTTGTCAATCGGGTCCGCTTCTGGTCAACTGCGATCGAACCCCATTTGCCGGCACTATGATCTTACGATTATTCACCTTGTTGTGCGTTCTCGGCGCCTCCCTGCTCAATTCCCCCGCCGCCTTCCGCGCGGGTATCGCCGTGCAAAATGTTACTCCGGACCCCTTGTTGCCCGTCAGCGGCGGCGTGGGACCGTCCCATCCCGCCACTCACAAGGCCGGTGAATTGACCGTCCGTGCCCTGGTGCTTGAGCAGGAAGGCACCCGGGTGGCAATCGTCAGTGCCGATTTTCTGGGCTTTCCCGCGGCGCTGGGCAACCTGGTGCGCGCCGCGGTGCCGGAAATTCCGCCGCAAAACATCCTCATCGGCGCCACGCACACTCATAGCGCGCCCGATTGCTACGGTTTTCCCGATGGCCAGGGCGGCACCGCCAGCGATCCGAAATACCTGGAACTGGTCTGTCAACGCATGGCCACTGCGATCCGGCAGGCCGTGACCAACTTGCAACCGGCGAAACTCAAGATTGCCACGGACGAAGCGAAAGGGAAAATCGCCTATAACTATTATGCCGAACAGTTATATGATCCCCGTTGCGTCGTGATTCAGGCATTGGATGTCTCCGGCCATCCGATCGCCACCCTGGTCAATTATGCCATCCATCCGGAAGTCATCGGGAACGGCAAGGGCATTTGCAGCCCCGACCTCATCGGGCCCCTGTATGATCGCATCGCGGCCCAAGGAGGCGGCACGGGCATCTTCATGAACAGCGCCCAAGGCGGCATGGTAACGGCTGACAACCGCCTTGCGGGCGGCAATGAGGCGCGCGACTGGGCGGAATGCATCCGGATCGGTGAATTGCTGGCGAACGAAGCCTTGCGCATTATCGCGGCCGCACCGGTGCAGACCGAGCCCAAGCTTTATTGCGCCTCCCGGCCGTTAACCCTGCCCGTGGATTCGCCCTTGATGCGCGCCTTGCTGAAGGAATTGCCGGGCGGCAAGGAAGCCCCGGGCGCTGCCGAAGGCAAACTGACCACCCAATTTAATCTGCTCAACATTGGCAATGCCCAGATCCTGACCATCCCCGGCGAAGCCTTGCCGAATGTTGGTTACTATCTCAAGCGCAAGATGCGGGGAACCCATAACCTCCTGTTTGGCCTGACCAACGATGCGTTCGGTTACATTCTTACCAAGGAGGATTTTGATAGCTTCAAACGCTACGCGTACATTTCCCGCACGAGCCTGGGCGAGCGCACCGGCGAAATCCTGGTCCAGGAAGCCCTGAAATTTATCACCGAATCACCCGCTCCGACAGCGTCCGGACACTGACACCCCCTTCCCGACCACCCCCGGGGATGCGGAAGATCGACGAAGCACCAACCCGATGGTCGGCTGGATTTGTTCTGCAAAAAGCAATTCCGGAGGGTAATTCGGGGTTGACTTCCATGGTGTTTCGGGTAAAGTAGCGACTGACCACTTTACCTTTCGGAACAACCTACCTATGAACAGACGTACCATGTCCCTTGCGGGTGCGGCATTTGCTGCTTTCGTCGGCATTGCCAGCGCAAAAACCATTATTGTCAACACGGTTGACAACACGGATTTCGGCACCGGCCAGACCAATCTGGTTTACGCCCTTCAACTTCTCGCCGACGGCGACACCATCAACTTCGCCATCCCGGGCCCCGGGGTTCATACCATCGAGACCCCGCCGGACGGCTACCCGTTGATCACCAAGAACAACATCACCATTGACGGATATAGCCAGCATCAAACGGGCTCGATCGCATCCCCGAACACGGCTTCGCTTCATGAAGCCAACAACGCGCAGCTCATGATTTGCCTCAGTTCCGTAAACGGCAATGCCTTGTCCATGTATACGGCCTGCAGCACTTTCGCGGGAATCCCGTATCCCAAGTTTGGTTTCGGCGACAGCGAACAGGCCATCCTCGGCTTCTTCCGGGCCAGCAACGCGTGGGTTCGCGGCATCTCATTCCTGGCGGCCCCCTCCACTTCGACCAGCCAGGAATCCGGCGGGGATTGCAAAACCATCTGTTTCGCAATGGATGCCCCCGACGTCAGCGACCAACGCTGCCAGAATTTTCACATCAGCGGTTGTTGGTTTGGCGTGGATCCGGCCACCCGGCAGGTGGCCTACATGCCGGATGGCACCACCGTGGCCTCTCCCGCCATCTGCATCGCCACTTACAATACCGGCACCAATGGCACCCCCGGCTTTCCCAACGTGCAGAACCAACCTGGCCCCGGCACCATCGGAGTCGCGGCGGGTTCAACCAATCCCCGCGCCGAGTTTAACGTCTTCGTCACGGGATACGGCTTGGATTCCCAGGGCGGTCCGCTCCGGGTTTCCGGCAATTTCTGGGGTGTTCTCCCCGATGGCGTTACCCTCGCGGATATCTCCACCCTGAACGGCGGCGACCAGCAAGGCGATGCGTTTGTGGAATTCGGAGGCTCCCACGACATTTTGATCGGCACCGATGGGGATGGTGTCAACGATGCGGATGAAGGCAATGTGTTCGGCTCCTACGCCGCCGGGGGAATCGACGTCTATTTCTATGGCTCACAGGGCGATAGCATCTATGCCGGCAATACCTTCGGGGTCGATATCCACGGCAACTCCTTCGGCGTCGGCACATTGACCCGCCTGGTGCATCATTTCAACCGGGACAACGGCGGGGTGCGTTTCGGCAGCGACTTCAACGGCGTCAGCGACGCCCTGGAAGGCAATACGGTGGTCGATGCCCGCCTCTTCGACTTTGACACCGGCCAAAAGACCGCCGCGCATTATGTTTCCCTGCGCGGCAATTCCCTGGTGAATACCCTCTCGGCGAATTACAGCACGCCTCCGCTCGGGGACGGTCAGAGTCCCGCCGCCGGCCAGGATACCTATGCCAATTTTATCGATATCAGCGTGGATTCGATGAACATCATTCCGGTCATCGGCGCGGGCACAACCACCACGACCCTCACCGGTTCCTGCGGGCTCCGGGTCGCCAACACGATGCGCGTGGTGGTGGATCTCTACCAGGCGGACACGGCGCCCGGGGACGCCCCGCAGGGTCGCAAATGGCTGGGAGCCTTCGCCGTGAAGTCGCCGGCGGATTCAAATCCGGCGGAAGGTCAATTCACCTTCAACATCGCCAGCCTGGGCATTCCCCATGGCACGGCGGTGACCATCGCCGCCACCTATATCATTGATGGGCCCACCATCACCGCCCTTAGTCACACGGGCGGCAACACCACCCTCTCGCTCACGGGCGGCAATCCGCCCTACGATCTTTATGGGGCGTCCACCCTGGACGGCAACTTCTCGCTCGTCGCGGCCGGCGTTCCCGCGCTGGTCACGATTCCTGCTCCGGCGGGTCAAACGTTCTATCAGGCGATCTCCCATCCCCACAGCGTTTCCGGCTCCGGCCAGACCTCCCCGTTCTCGAATGTGTTCGTGATTCCCTGATCGGCGCACCTGCTGCTGAACCAACGGCCCCCCGCCTCCCGGCGGGGGGCTTTGCTTGGGGGGGGTTGGAGAGTCCAATGCGCGGATTTTGCCGGCAGGAATGCAGGAG
Organism: uncultured Pedosphaera sp.; assembly: GCA_903918755.1. Classification (GTDB taxonomy): domain Bacteria; phylum Verrucomicrobiota; class Verrucomicrobiia; order Limisphaerales; family Pedosphaeraceae; genus CAIXFN01. Next base: position 59,316 of record CAIXFN010000098.1, on the reverse strand, counting down.
ATGTTGACCTCAGACTTGACCGTCTTTTTGTCGGCAAATATTCTTTCCCCCATGCGACACCATCAATCAAAGGCCCTGTCGGGATCCCGTCCGACTGCCCGCTTGACGCGTAAGTCCGTTTCTCCTCGCTGGCTGATGGTTGGCTTTCTGCTCGCCTTGGGCGTCCGACTGTCGGCGGCAGATGTCAGTAATTATTCCGTCACCAAAGGCCAGGCCTTCCTACAAACCAACGGCAACACGGGGTCTCTCAAACCGGGCGCTTCCAGTTTCTTTTTAGCCCAGGCGACCGCTAGTTCCAGTTTCGGAGTTTTCTCCGCCTCGATCGGACTCCCCATCAATGGCAGCCGGGGTTTGTTTTCCATGGGCAATGCCACGAATCTGATTTTTCAGGATCGGGCCGCCTCCCCGTCGGCGCTCGACAACACTTATGGCACTGGCTCCTATTCATTTTCCTTTTTCACGGCGCACGACGGATCCAAAACTTTGCCGCTGACCTTGTCCGGCAGCACGTATCCAGTGATTCCCCATCTCAACAATTTTGCCTTAGATCAGGCCATTGATAGTTCCGCACCGTTTACCCTGACTTGGGACCCTTTCTCCGGAGGCACCACCGCTGATCTGATCCAATTGCGCATCGAAGACTCCGGAGGCCAGGTATTCGGAACTGCGGCCAGACCGGGAGCGACGAATGCGCTTGCTGGCGCCGCGACATCCATCACGATTCCCGCTCACACGCTGACCGCCGGTCGTTGTTATCTCGGACACCTGCTGTTTGAGAAAGTGACTTCCACCAATCTGACCTACACGGGGGCGCCGGGCTGGGCGGGATACTGGCGGCAGATCGACTTTTACCTTATCACCGCCGGGGTGGGAGATACCACGCCCCCAACCATCGTCTCAATCATCCCGGCCAACGGGTCGACTGGAGTCCCTGTAAACGCCCCGCTGACGGTCACCTTCAGCGAGCCCATGGGCAACGGATTTTCGATGTCGGTGGGCGGCACCACCAATTCCTTCTCCGGCACCTGGAGCGCCGACCGGCGGACCTGCACCATCAGCAGCCCCTACCATTGGCCGAACAATACGGTGCTGAACTGGTCCTTCAACCCTTCCGGAACGGCACCTTTGCTGGGCGACGCCGCGGGGAATCCCCTGATGTCCGATCTCTCCACCAGTTTCACCACCGGCACCCGGGTCCTGGCCAGCGTCCCTCCCCCGCCCACGCTGCAGAATCCCGGGCCACCCTCGAATGGTGTCTTTCGGTTGCTGCTCAGCGGTGAATCGTATCGCACCTACGTCGGCCAGTTCTCGCCTGACCTGATGAACTGGACCAGCTTCGCCACCAATATTTCCGCCAGCAGCCAGATCGAATTCCTGGATACTAACGCACCGCAATCCGATTTGCGGTTCTACCGCATTCTGGCGCTGCCCTGACCAATGGCCGCTGGCCAGCGCCCGGACCGAAGCATAACCGCGCGCCGGACAAGGAAGGTTTTGGCCGCGCAGAAAAATCTCACTTGATCATCGGCAGAACCGAGACAATCAAATTGAAAGCCGAATGCATGAAGATCGGTATCAAAATACTTCCGGAAGCCACCCGGACGGCCATGATCACGGTGCCCACACCACCGGTGTAGAGGAGGGCCTCCACGGAGAGGTGTAAACCTCCATTCGCCCAATAAGCGGCATGCCCCAAGCCGAAAAAACACCAGCAGAGGCGCTCCCCACGAGATGGGAATGCCCTTGATTTTCCCGATGTCCCCGAAGGCCCGCGTCAGCAGGGCGGGCAAAATTCCGCGAAAGGCAATTTCCTCGGACAGCGAGGGCATCAGGGCTTGAAAGAGAATGGTTTCGAGCCGGAAACGAGCCCGCGAAGCATCGCGGGTCAACCAGACCGCCGCGCCCGCCAGCGCCACGGTCGCACCAAGGGAAAAAACGCTTTTCCCCCGCTTCCCGTCGGAGGTCCGGCCGGCGCCAGAGAACCACTGTCCCCAGGGCGATGGAACCCAGCTTTCCGAACCAATTCCAGTGCCACAACTTGGTGACGCCCTCCTGCAGGTCAAGTCCGTAGGAGGTTAGATAGAAATCCAAGATAATGAAGACCACGGCAAAGCCAACGAACCGCCAGCGCACGGAGCATTGGCAAGCCGCAACGAGCAACACCAGTGGCAGGAAGGTCCCCAACATTACTGAGAGCACAATCAAGTCTTCCATAGCCGAAAGATGACCCCGTGATAAGTTTGCCGGCAGATCAACGCGATAAGAAAAATCGGCACTCGGCAGGGGACAAATAGGGCCCTTCGGCAGCAGCGTCAAGGTGGTGCCGGCTCGCCCCATAATCGAAATTTCAGGCCGAAGAGTTGCCACGCCCGCCCCGGCTGGCAATACTCGCCCGCAGCATGAGCTTCCTTCTTAACATTGCGGGATTCCAACGTTGGTTGAACTTGGGTTCATCGGCATTGCGTTGCGGATGGATGGCCTGGCTGATCGTGGCGCCAGCTTGGCGGGTCGCCGGGGCTGTTCCCGCGCCGGATTCGCCGGACAGCCCGCCCGTCCGGGTTTTCATCCTCGCCGGGCAATCCAATGCCGAGGGCTTTGCTGATATCCACCAGTACCATGACGGACACGAGCCTCTCCCCGCGTCGCTCAGCCTTCAGCCCCAAGTCCTTTACTGGCCGGGAACCGATGCCCCCGGACCGACCGACACCAACCGGTGGACAACGCTGCAAGTGGCCAACTCCGGGCGGTTCGGTCCCGAGCTTGGCTTCGGACATGAGCTGAGCCGGGCCTTGCGCACCACCAACTCAACGATCGCCATTATCAAGTACGCTTCCGGGGGCACGGGCATAGCCCGGAGCGCAGATTACTCCGACTACATCCCGGCCCTGACGAATTTTGACGACCACGGGCGCAATTGGCATCCGCCCACCGCGGGGATTGAGGCTGGGCGCCTCTATAGCGCCATGCTGACCAACGTCCACCTGGCGCTGGATGCCCTCTCGCAGAATGGTCGGCGTTGGGAATTGGCGGGATTTCTCTGGATGCAGGGCGAACATGAAGCCGGCATCAGCCGCAAAATGGCCGGGGATTATCGCCAACTGCTCGCCGGCTTTATCCGTGCCGTGCGCGCGGATTTGCGGGCGCCGTCGCTACCCTTCGCTGTCGGCCAGATTAACGGCCACACCTGGGCTTTTGGCGACCTCGCCCGGCAGCAGCAGTTACAGGTCTGCCGTTTGGAACCCCGCGTGGCGTTGGTGACAACGCTGGATTTGCCGCGCATCCAAGGCGACGCTGCGCACTTCACGGCCGACGGCCAATTGCAGCTGGGCGCGCGTTTCGCCCGGGCCTTCACCCCGGCGCAGCCGGATTGGCTGCTGGTGCCGTCATCTGCCGTGGCCTCGGCGGTCCAGGAAGGGGGCGACCTGGTGCTCGACAACGGCCTGCTGCGTCGCACTTTTAAAATGGCGCCCAATCTCGCCGCCACCAGCCTGAAGAATCTGGCCAGCGAAGGCGAGTTCGTGCGCGCGCCCCGGCCGGAGTGCGTGCTGACGATCGACGGCGTCGATTGGGAGGTGGGAGGCCTGCGCGGGCAGCCCGATCACAGCTACCTCGATCCATCCTGGCTGGACCAACTGACGAACTCCCCCAACGCTTTCCGTTTCGTTGGCCACCGCGTCAGCGCGCCCGAAGCGCGGTATCCCTGGCGGCCGCGCTACGGAGCCCCCGACGCCCCCTGGCCGCCCAAGGGTGTGGGTCTGACGCTGGAATTTCTGCCCCCCAATGGCCCGGGGATCCCCGCCCGGCTCGCCGGGCTGGAACTGCAGGTCCATTATGAACTCTACGACAGTCTGCCAGTGCTGGCGAAATGGATCACCCTTTCCAATGCCGGCCCGGAGGCGGTGAAGCTCGACAAGTTGGCGGTCGAAACGCTGGCGGTCCCGCCGGATCAACGCTCCCGGTTGCTGCTGGATGCCGAACAGATTTATTCCGGGGCGGCGCGCTGGACCCGCGATCCGGAATGGCCCACGTACGCCCTGGGTGGCAACGGTGAGGCCCGCTACACTCCCGGGGCACGGGAGTATCTGCTCCATTTTGAATACAGTAACGGGCCCGCCGCGATGCTGCCGCCGGGCGGATCCTTCACTTCCTTCCGGTTGCACGAGTTGTTACTGGAAAACGAGGACCGCGAACGCAGCGGGCTGGCGTTCCGTCGCATGTATCGAACCCTGACCCCGCAAGTCACGGAAAACCCGATCTTCATGCACCTGCGCAATTCCGATTCGGCCTCCATTCGCGCCGCCGTGGACCAATGCGTGGCGGTCGGCTTTGAAATGGTCATCCTGACCTTTTGGAGCGGGTTCAATATGGAGAACGAGGACCCGGCTTATATTGCCCGGATCAAGGAGGATTTTGATTACGCGCACCGCAAGGGCATCCGCATCGGCGGCTACATCCTGCTGGCCACCACGGCCTCGAAGGGACCTTTGCACGACGCCATCGATCCGGAGACGGGCAAGCCCAACGGCAGCCTGTGCCTCGGTTCGGCCTACACGGATGCGCACTTTGCCCGCATCTTCCGTTTCATCGATCAAACGGGAATGGATGTCATTGAGACGGACGGACCGTATCACGGTTATGAATGCGCCTCCACCGAGCACAAATATCACCGGGGCTTGGGCGACTCGCGCTGGGTGCAGTGGAATCGGCAGGTGGAGTTCTATCGGGGCTGCCTGGATCGCGGCCTCTACATCAACAGTCCGGATTGGTATTTCTTCGGCGGCAGCCACAAAACGCCGATGGGTTACCGGGAGGAAAATTGGAGCTTGCCGCGCGATCTCCAAATCGTGAACGGACGCCAAAACATTTACGACGGCACCTGGAACAAGACGCCGAGCATGGGCTGGATGATGCTCCCGCTCACGCAATATCACGGCGGCGGGGCGGCGGCCCAGTTGGAGCCGCTCGCTGAACATCTGGCCGCATATGAAGCGCACCTGGCCCAGAATTTCGGCAGCGGCGTCATCGCGTGCTATCGCGGGCCCCGGCTCTTCGACACCGAGCGGACGCGGGCGGTCGTGGCCAAGTGGACCGCGTTTTACAAGGAAAACCGCGCCCTCCTGGACTCGGACATCATCCACGTTCGCCGCCCGGATGGCCGGGACATCGACTGCATGCTGCACGTGAATCCGGCTTTGAAAACCTGCGGTCTGGCGATGGTTTACAACCCGCTGGACCAGGCGGTGAAACGCACCCTGACCCTGCCCTTGTATTACACCGGCGCGCACGGCAACTGCCGCATTCGTCGCGAAGCCGGGCCGTGGCAAACCCTCGTTCTGGACGATCGCGCCCAAGGGCAGGTGGATTTGGAAATGGGCCCCCGGTCCGCCACCTGGTTCTTCATCGAACCGCGCCGCTAAATACTCCCCGCGTCCGCCAAAACCGGGGTTAACTCAACCCTCGTGGCACATCGCCACGCCGGTTCCAGTCGGCTACTTTTTCAGCGGAATTCAACGCCGCGCGCGGAAGCCACCCATGAAAAAAATGATCAGGCAGATCAGGAGAACCAAACCCAACCCACTGCCGCCGAAGACCGGTCCGCCATAATAAAAACCTCCGCCACCAAACAACAACAGGAGCACCACTAAAAGTAGTATCAGATTCATCAATGTAAACTAGCATGCCATAGCCGGTATTCCATGGGGTGTTCGCCCCACCCCGATAGGGAGCCAATGGCAAACTTTCGGTGCCGGATGGAGCCGGCTTTGCCGGCAACGGAAAAACCGGGCGCTTGCGAAAATTCCTTTCCCATGATTACTAAAGGGAATTACGTTATCGCCCGCTGATTCGGGCTGGGTAAATTAGGAACTGGGACGATTGAGAACTTGCCACATCAACCATTTTGAAGCACCCGAAACGAAGGGCGTGACGAACCAAACCGGCCGCTGCGCTTTTTATGCGGGCCGGGCCTTCGGCATATTGCCTCGGGTGCTGCTGGCAGTGTCATACTTCTTTGTCGTCGCCGGGGCGCAAGGCGCAACTGGTATCCCCCTGGAAACGAACTTCCTCATCAAGGCATGGACCCCGGGGGAGGGGCTGCCCCAAAGTTCGATTAATGCCATTGCCCAAACGCCGGATGGCTACCTCTGGCTGGGAACTTTCAACGGTCTCGCCCGTTTCGACGGGGTCCGTTATGTCGTGTTCAATCCGGTCAACACTCCCGCCCTGCGGAGCGCCCGCATCGTGGCCCTGAGTGTGGATCGCCATGGCTGGTTGTGGATCGTGAGCGAGGAGGGGTTCCTCACCCGCGCCGTCAATGGCCATTTGGAAAATATGAACGGTACTTGGGGTCTCCCGCCGGGCCGGGTCGCCGCGCGGGGTATCGATCCGGGAGGTAACCTGTGGCTCGGAATCGGCGAGGACTTCACGAATGAATTGGTCCTGCGCGAGGAGAAATTTGCCCCGGGCGCCATCCGGGAGTTGCGGCCGGAGGAAGTGGCCGAAGTGGTGCCTTCCCAACGCGAGGCTTGGATTCGGCGCGCGGGATCCGCCAAGGAAGTGTGGGAAAAAGTACCCTACGGTTCCTTCGCGGCCGGGATCGACAAAGCGTTCGGGGCGCAGGGAAAAGTCTTGTGTGTTCCGTCCCGGGACGGGGATGCCTGGGTGATAACTCCGAACGCGGTCGGCAAGCTCCGGAAAGGGAATCTGCAACGGCTGCCGGAGGGCGTTTCGATCGCCGAGCCAACGGACGCCGCCGAAGACCTGGCCGGAAATCTGCTGATCGGCACCTGGACTCAGGGACTCTTGATCTATACGCCCGACGGCCGGTTGCAATCGGTCCCCCTCGCTGGAGGTGACTCGGCGCGGGCGGTGCGCGTGGTGCGGATTGATCGCGAAGGAAACCCGTGGATTGGCACCGACCTGGCGGGCCTCCAGCGCCTGCAGCCCCGGACCTTCCGCACCTACCTCGGCGCCGAAACGGGCCGTAGCGGGGTCGTCCGGTCCATCACGGAAGATCGCACCGGGCGGATCTGGTGCGCCACCCCGGAGGGCCTCGACATTGTGTTGGCGAATGGGGAACTGACCAAGTCGCTCACCCACCTTGGCAACGCCGAAGGGCTCTGGTGGTCGCTCGCTGCCGACCAAGCGGGGCAGATTTGGGCTGGTTCCATGAGTGACAGCTTTTATCGCTTTGCCGACACCAGGCCGGCAAAATTATTTGCGATCAAATTTGTGCGGGTGGTCTCACCCGCCCGGGAAGAGGGCGTGTGGATTGGCACGGAGTTCGGAATTTTGCGTGTCCATCAGGATGCGCTGCGCGAAGAGCCCACTCCGGCCGGGATGACCAACCAGTCCGTGCGCGCCATCGTGGAGCAGGAGGGAAAACTTTGGGCGGGAGTGCTCGGGGGGGGAGTTTGGTGCCGGGAGCCCACCGGGTGGCAACAGTTTGGCACGGAACAGGGGTTGCAGGATCTGCGGGTGACCAGCCTGTTCGCGGATAAGGAGGGCACCCTTTGGGTGGGAACCACTTTCGGCGGACTGCACCGCCTCAAGGACGGGGTTGTCAAAAGCTTTACCCGGGCCGGTTCGCGCCTGCCCTCCATGGTCGCCTGCATCACCGAGGACAACCTGGGCTTCCTTTGGGTGGGTTCCCTGGATGGCATCTACCGGGTGGCCAAAAAGGATTTACATGAATTTTTGGAAGGAACCGGGCGGGATCTCATCGTCGAAAAATTCGACCGCAACGACGGGCTGCAATCAACCGAGTTGTCCGAAGGACGTCAGCCGACGGTTCTGCATTCGCAAGACGGCCGCATTTGGTTTGCAACTATTAATGGACTGAGCGTGGTCGATCCGGCATCCGTGCCGCAAAACCCCGAACCGCCCCAGGTAATAATCGAGGAAATTTCTGTCAATGGCCTCCCGGTTCGTCCCGTCGCCGGGGGCGAGGTGGTCATCCCTCCCCTTTCCCAACGGGTCACCTTTCATTACACTGGGATCAGCCTGAAAGCGGGGCCCCGGGTTCGTTTCAAACGCCGGCTCGTGGGTCTCGAAAAAGAATGGGAAGACGCCGGCGGGGAGCGTAGCGCCACCTATTACAATCTGCCCCCGAGCACCTATCGCTTTGAGGTGATGGCGGCGAATGAAAACGGCGTCTGGAGCACCACGGCGGCGAGCGTGAATATGCGCGCCTTGCCCGCAATTTGGCAGGCGGGTTGGTTTCGCCTTGCCACCGGCCTGCTCCTCCTGGGCTTCGTCGCCGGAGGCATTCGGCTGCGACTGCGCGCTCTCACCCAGGCCCAGGCGGAGCGGGAAGCCTTTTCCCAACAGTTGATTGAATCGCAGGAACAGGAACGCCGACGCATTTCCGCTGAGTTGCATGACGGGCTGGGCCAGGCCTTGCTGGTCGTCAAACACCAGGCGCGCCAGGCAATGAATACTCCCGGCGCCCCCCCGGAAGCCGTGGAACGCTGGTCCCGGGTGGCGCAATCCACCCAGACCGCCATCGATGAAGTGCGGGGCATCGTCAGCGCCTTGCGTCCGGCCATGTTGGAAACCATCGGGCTGACGGGCGCTCTTTCCGCGATGCTGCAGCAAACGGCTGAATCCGGGCAGGTTAAGCTGACCTGGCAGGTGCCGGACATGGCGGGAGCGATCCCGCAAGGTCACGACATTGAACTTTTTCGCGTGGTGCAGGAGGCGTTGAACAATGTCCTCAAGCATTCGAATGCGGCGCATGTCCGGGTGGAACTACGGCGGGAACCTGGCCGCTGGATTCTGGAGATTGAGGATGATGGCTGTGGTTTCGATGAATCGGCCACCCTGGCTGGCGACGGGCGGGGCGGCTTTGGCCTGCGGGGCATGCGGGAACGGCTGCGCATCCTGGGCGGGACTTTAATCATTACTTCACAGCCCGGGGCGGGATGCCGGCTGCGGGCGGAAGCCCCTATACCGGAATGAATACTGCGATCACTCTCATCATCGCGGATGACCATCCCCTCATGCGCCGGGGCATCCGGGATTTGATTGCCGCGGAACCGGCCTTCAAAATCGTGGCCCATGTCGCCAATGGGCGGGAAGCCTGGCAGGCCATTCAAGATCATCACCCGGCGGTCGCGGTCCTGGATATCGAAATGCCGCTGCAGAATGGCCTGGAGGTGGCCCGCGCGGTGCGGGACGGGGAGCATCGCACCGCGATCGTGCTGCTCACCATGTTCAAGGAGGAACACGTTTTTAATGCCGCCGTGGATGCCGGCGCGCGGGGCTATGTGCTCAAGGAAAACGCCGAGGTGGAGTTGCTCAGTTGCCTCCGCGCGGTGGCGGGCGGGGGCTCGTTCTTTAGTCCCCTCATGACGAATTTCCTGCTCCACCGCACGGCCCAGGCGAAGCAGTTGCGGCAGCAGAAGCCGGGCTTGGAATCGCTCACTCCGGCCCAGCGGCGCATCCTCCAAATGATTGCCGAAGACAAGACGAGCAAGGAAATTGCCGACGCGCTCGGGATCAGTTCCCGGACGGTGGACAATCACCGCGCCAACATTTCCGAAAAGCTTGGCCTGCACGGCAGCCACTCGTTGTTGAAATTCGCCTTCGATAACAAAGGCAAACTCTGAGGCCGCTGCGCGGTTGCCGCTCTTGAGTATTCCTACTCAGGGCGTTGCGTGAGAGTCTGCCCATTTCCCGCTTCGCTGAAAGGTGCACACTCTCCGGATGACTGGAGGCGCGTCCCCCACCATTACCCTGATCCTGGCTGACGATCATCCGCTTTTCCTCGCGGCGGTGCGGGATTTTCTCTCTCACGAGCCCGGGATGCGGGTGCTGGCCATCGCGGTGGACGGCCCGGAAGCCTGGCGCTCCATCCGCCAGCATCAACCAGATGTGGCCATCCTTGATCTCGCCATGCCCGGCCTCACCGGACTGGCGGTGGCGCGCGCGGTTCAAGAAAACGGTGTGAAGACGGCGATTGTGCTGTTGACAATGCACCAGGAGGAACACGTGGTTCGCTCGGCGCTGGATCACGGCATCCGCCATTATGTCCTCAAGGAAGATCTCGATTCCCACTTGTTCCCTGCCATCCAGGCCGCGCTGGCAAAGCGCGCGTACTTCAGCCCCAAGCTCTTGACGGCGGCGCTGCGGGACACCCTCGCGAGACTGCCCTAGGTAAACCTACTCACCCGCAATCGTGTGATCACCGCTATTTTACCTCTTCGTGTTTACGATAAAATTTCGAACAGATGAGCCCTTGTGAACGACGCCAACCCGGAAACCAAAGCAAAATGAATACCTTGCGCGCATTTCTAATGAAACCTTGGCTGGCCCAACTGACGCGGTTGGCAATCTGGGTGGGTCTCACGTCCGCCCCGGGCGTTTACGGCCTCCCGGTGATTTACGTGAGCCAGCAAGGAACCAACGCCATCCAGGATGGCCGGAGTTGGGCCACGGCCTATCATGAATTGCGGGATGCCCTGGCGACCGGCACCGAGGCGGAATACTGGGTCGCCGCGGGAACGTATAAGCCCACGGCGGGAACTGATCGGTCCCAATCGTTCACCACCCCGGGCTACGCTTACCTCCGGGGGGGATTCCGGGGAACGGAACGGAGTGACAGCCAACGGCAGTTCACGGCAGATCACTTTCCCGTCTATCAAACTGTCTTGAGCGGGGACATCGGACTTCCGGCGACCAATGCCGTGACCGCCCAAACCGTGCTGACGAATGCCGCCACCCTGGCCTTTGATCCGGCGGACCCGGGTTTCCGGGACAATTCCTACCATGTGATCCGGACCTCCGGCTTCTTGTTCCTGGATGGAATGATCATCGCCAACGGCAACGCCGATCCCGGCACGAACACCACCGCCGGAGGAATTGATCCCGGCTCTGTCGAGGTGATGAATGTGCCGGATGCGAAGAGCAAAAGTATCCTGGGGCCAGGTTTGGCTGCCCAAAACCTGGATGAGCGCGTCGCCGGCGGCGGCATTCTGGTGACGAACCACCGGAGCGTGTTTAGAAATATTAGCAACAAAGCTCATTTTCCCAATCTTGAAGAAGGCGACGGCGCCGATGACGTCACGGTGCAGAACTGCCTTTTCATCAATAATGGCGCCATGGGCATGGGCGGGGCCGCCGCCTGTTACGAGTCCCGGATGGTGGTGAAGAACAGCCGGTTCTGGTTGAACTCCGCCGGCTACTCCGGCGGGGCGTTTTGGGGCTTCAACCAGATCAGCTACTTCCAAGGCTGCGAGTTCTCCGGCAACGCCGCCATCCGTTCCGGTGGCGCCGTCCAATGTATCAGCATGCCGGGTGGCGATTGCCTCACTTATCCCTATTTTGATACGAACGCCATCGCCTCCGCTGCGGCGTACGTGGGACAAACCATCTACGGTGAGGATGTCCAGATCGCCCAGGATCAGAAATCGCTCGGCGGTGCCGGGTTGGGTGGCTTTCTGTCGAATGCCGGGGAAACCTTCTCCACGGACACCCGCCTCGCGCTCACCGAATTGGCCGCCAAACAGACTCTCAACTGGGGCTTTAAAATCGCCACGGGCCTGGGTAACGATGTCACCTCCGTGGTGGGTGGCATCGAGGCCAAGGCCTTGCTGGCCTCGGCCACCGGGTTGAGTGAAGGCACGTGCGGGACCGTTTTCCTGGCCATTGGCGTCGTGGGGTTGCTGGGCCAGACCGCGGACGCGCTCGCGGTCTATCTGGGCGCGGACCCCAACAACCCCTGGATCAAGGGCACCGCCGTCCTCTTCAAGGTGATGTCCGATTATAATAACCCGCTCAACATTCTGCTGGATCTCGCGAAACTGCTGGCCGGGGCGTTCGCGCCTCCCGGCCCCACCTATGAACAGCAGGCGGGAGATTTGTGGCGGCGCAATCAGGAGCTGTTCAACAACAACCATGAACCAACGTTTTTCTATAATTGCCAGTTCAAATACAACGTCTCCGCCGGCATGGGTGGGGCCTTGATGGCCTGCTACGACAACGTTTTTATTGCGAACAGCCTGTTTCAAGGGAATGCCGCTCTCACCATGGGGGGCGCTCTCGCGTTCTCGGGCTACGCCCAACCCCTGCTCATCAATGACGCCCTGGTGGGGAATCGCTGCCAGTTGGGAGCCAGCGCGATCGTTAACTCGTTCCAGACCGAGGCCCGCATCATCAACTGCACCATCGTGAGCAACCAAATTTCCGGCGCCACCAGCGGCGCCGCCATTGCCAATGAAACCGGCGCCAACGTGGTAATCGGGAACAGCATCCTGTGGGGCAATACGGTGTCCAATGGGGTGGCGGGGATTGATGTTTTCACGGCCAAATACAGCAATTTGAATCCGTCGCAACAGGAGAATTACCGCCAGGCCGGCAATGCCCATTGGCAATGGGTGGCGGTCTGTGATATCCGGAATTCCAATCTGCAGAGCCTCTCGCGCCTGGAAGTTGGCACCGGGGACTTTGCCGACCTTTATGGCAACTCCTCCCGCGTGCCTTTGTTCGGCGACGACACGGCAACCTATGCCACCGGTTACGTTCTGGACGACTTCGGCTATCCCCAACCCAGCGGCGCGGAGCAGGACTTTACTTATCAAATCTGGGATTTTGAGCAGGTGCCCGGCGCTCCCAATCTGGGCGAAGGCAATCGGGAAACGCTTCGGAATCCCGCTTATGGCAATATCAGCGTCGATCCCCACCTCAGTCCGACAGTCGGTAGCTTCCCCGATTCGCCCGGGGTGGGCCGCGGCAACCCCAAACTGGCCTTTAACAAAAACGTCAGCGCCATCGGAAAGACGGATTTGCTGGGACTTCCGTTTACCGGCCGCGACATGGGGGCGTCGGAGAATAATGGCAGCTATCCCGGCGGGGTCATCTACTACGTCAACCAGGCGCAATCCGGCGGCACCCACGACGGCACCAGTTGGGCCAACGCGGCGGCGACCATCGCGACCAAATACCTCTCTTCCGGTGATGCGATCTGGGTGGCCGCCGGCGCCTACGCCGGAAATTTCGTTTTGCCCCCCGGAGTGTCGCTCTACGGCGGCTTCACCGGCGGCGAGACCAACGTGGCGCAAAGCAATCCCACCGCCCATCCCACTCTCCTTACCCCGCTATATGCCACCAACACCCTCACTTCGCTCGGTGGCGGGGCCGTGATCCATGGCTTGACCTTCAAATCCATCACTTTCAGCTCCGGCAGCGCCCTGGCCGTCGGCGGCCCCGCCACGGTGCAATATTGCGCCTTCCTCAAGAATTTCGCCCCCTCCGGCGCGCTGAACGCCAGCGGCGCCAGCGTCAATGTCGAGCAGTGCAATTTCGCGGGCAACTCCGGGAACTATGGAGCGCTTTTCAGTCAGGCCGCGACCACGCGCATTCGCAACTGTCGCTTTGACCAGAACCAGGGACAATCGGCGGGCGGGTGCTACCTGGCGGGCAGCGGCAGTTCCGCCATCCTCTGGGGCTCCGAGTTTTATGCCAACGACGGCGGGGCCGTCGTGAGTGGTCAGTCCTCCCTCCAGGTCCAAAATTGCACTCTTTATGGCAACAGCTGCCTGACCGCCAGCGACCCGGCGAAAGCCGCGGGGATTTACTTCACGGGCGCCGGCTCCTGCGGGGTGCTCAACACCATCCTTTACAACAATTCCGTTGCCGGAAGCACGCTCGCCCGGGAATACCAGCAAATCAATCCGGCGCCCCGGTCCCAAATTCAAAACTGCCTGGTTCAGGGATTGACCTTCCTTCCGAGCGCCAATTCGCTGGATATGAGTCCCCAGTTGCAGATCCAATTTTCCCAATTTGCTTCGCCCAACGGCCTGTTGGCGATCCAGGCTCTGCAAATCGCCGCCCCCGCCCCCGCCAGCGGCGTTGGCGCTTCCCTGGCCATTAACGGCGGGGCGGCGAATTACGATGCCAGCGTCGCCACGCCAATGGATCTCGCGGGGCAACCTCGACTCGCGGGCGGCGCCATCGATATTGGCGCTTATGAATACCAGGGCCCTCTTCCCGCGGCGATTTCCAACAGCGTCCTGGCCTTGAGCACCCAATGCGGGGGCGGCCTGCCTGCCCTGGTGCTCACGGCCTCGCCCGCAGTACCGGCCTATTGCCCGGTTCGCTGGCAGGTGAACACCGGTGATGGCAATGGTTTCACCGATCTGGCCGTTTCCTCCTACGATGGCCTGGTCCGATTCGGCCGAACCGTTTACACCGAACCGAACAGCGCCGTGGGTGGCATTTGGCTCTTTCCGGCGCAGTCGATCACGGGCTTTAACACCTCCCAACTCATCATCAGCAATCCCCCCACTGCCATAAACGGATATTATTTCCGGTTGTGGTGCCTCGGCGGACAATCCAACGGCACCCCGCCGTTCCCCGAGTTCATTACTCCGGCGGTGGGCGTTTCCGTCTATAACCCGGTGGTTTTCGTGAATGCCGCGGCCACCGGAAAAAACGACGGCAGCAGCTGGCGGGATGGGTTTCAAAACCTGCATGATGGGATCGAGCGACTACCCGGCGGTTGCGGACAGATTTGGGTGGCGCGCGGGATCTATTACGACGGCACCTTTGCCCCGGCGCCGGGACAATTTCTTTACGGCGGCTTTAACGGTACCGAAACCAACCTGACCCAGCGCAACTGGCAGGCCAATCCCACGATCCTGCAAACGCTGCACGGCGCCACCGTGGCGCTGGGTAACCCGGGCGGCACTCCGGGAGGGGGATTGGACGGCTTCGTGCTGCAGCAGACCCAGCCCGGTCCGGCCCTGGTGATTAACGAGGGAACGCCCTCCATTCAAAACTGCGTGTTCACTCCGGTGGCTGGCGGCACGTATGCCGCACTGATCGCCGGTGGCAACCCCACCTTCAACAATTGCCAGTTTCTGAACTGGCCGCAAACTGCCCTGGTGGATAATTCCGGCGCGATTTTGCAAGCTTGCACTTTTACCGGCAATCGCGACTCTGTGAACGCGGGTGCGCTCACCTCGGGGGCCGGGGCCGGCCTCCTGGCCCGCGACTGTGTTTTCAATGGCAACTCCGGCGGCCTGGCCGGGGCGGTCAACCTCGCCCCGGGGACGAATTCGTCCTTTCTGCGCTGCAGTTTTATTGGCAATCGTGGCGGCAATGGACCCGGGGCGCTGGCGATCAGCACCAACTCCGCCGTGCTCGACAATTGTCTCTTCGCGGCCAATGCCAGTTTGCAAAGTGCGGGCGCCATTCGCTACGGCGGGACCAATTTGTTGATGACCCACTGCACCGTCGCCAATAACACCGCTGCTCAACGCACCGCGGGCCTGGATTCCAACGCCGGAGCCGGTATCGCGATCTGGAATTCGATTTTCTGGGGAAACCAGCTGGCGGGCGCGAGTGGCGCCCCCACGGAGGGCGCCCAAGTGAGCCAGATCACCAGTGTTATTCACAATACGATCATCCAGGGTCTCGCGGCCTACGCCGGCAACAACAACCTCCCGTACGCACCGCTGTTTGTGAATGATCCGGCCGGCGATTATCGCTTGGTCTCCGCTTCCCCGGCCATTAACGCGGGTTCCGCTGGCGCGCCCCAACCGGCGAATCCCGCGTTGGATCTGGCCGGCAATCCGCGGGCTTTCGCGGGAACTTTGCCCGATGCCGGTTGTTACGAATTCCAAGGTGTCACTCCGGGGCCCTTGAAAATGCTCAGCGGTCCGGTGGCCACGGGTATTTGTGGCGGTTCGGGCGCGGCGATCCAACTCAGCGCGGTCGCGCCGACCGGCAGCAATTATTCTTACCAATGGTATTGGCTCACCACGAACACCCCCACCCTGATCACCAATGGCGGCACTTTTCAGGTGTCGCAAGTGGGATCATCCAATCTCCTGACCATCCTGAATGCGGCGCAATATATTGGCCAGCAATTCCAGGTGGTGGTCAACGGGACCTCCCTTGCCCCCGCACCGGTCACCCTCAGTCCGCCCGCGGTGATTTACGTGAACGCGGCGGTCGCAGCATCCGGCAACGGAGCGAGTTGGGGGACCGCCTTCAAAACGATCCCCGCGGCCCTCGCGGTCGCCGGCAGTTGCACGGAGATTTGGGTGGCCCGGGGCACCTACCCGTGCGGCACCGGACTGACCCTGCCGGATGGCGTTAGCTTGCTGGGTGGCTTCAGCGGCAACGAGACCGCCCGGAGCCAGCGCAACCTGACGAACAATGTCTCCTACCTGGTGCCGTCGTCCGCCAATGGCCCGCTGGTCTCGGCCATTGGTTCACCCAATAATCCATTCATTGGGCGCGGCCAGCTGGACGGCTTTTATCTTACCGCGAACGGCGTAGTGTCCACCCAACCGGCGCTGAATATTTCAAATTCCGCGCCCACCATCCGCAATTGCACCTTCGGAACCAATACCCTGGCGGTGCTGGTGAATCAGGCCAACGGCGTCCTCTTTGATTCGTGTCTCTTCACCGCCAACACGGGGACCTCGTTGGCCATCCAATCCGCCACGAACTTCCAGGCCCTGAATTGCCGCTTTATCAACGGCCAGGGGCCGCTGGGAGTGGCCCTGACCAATTCCACGGTCCAACTCAGCGGCTGCACCTTCAGCAATAATCAGGTTGCGGGTAGCCAGGCCATTTTGGCGGTTCAATCGGCGCTCGCCGTGACGGACTGCGTCATCTCCCGCAACACCGGGTTCAGTGCCCTCACCGCTTATGGCAGCACGGTCAATCTCAATGACTCTGAAATCACCCGGAATACGGCCACGACTAATTCGTCCGTTATTTACGGCGATTTCACGGCCTGGAACCTGTTGAACGACACTATCGCCTACAATCAGGCCGGCGGATTGACGGCCGGTTTGTGGGTGGCTTCCACCAATGGTTCCGTCAGTCTCGTCAATACCATCCTTTGGCAGAACACGACCTCCCAGAACAATCGCGCGGCGGAACAGGCCCAAATGTTCCTCGGGCCGACGGCCCCGGTTATTGCCAACTGTCTCATCCAGGGACTCAATTACTACACGGACGCCGGCCCGGGGCTGCTGGCCTACGACCCGGTGTTCGTCAACCCCGCCGCCGGCAATTTTCAACTGACTTCCGTATCGCCCGCGGTCGGCGTGGGCGCCACTGCGGGCATCTCGGCGGCTGCCCTCGACCCCCTGGGCAACCCACGGTTGCATGGCGGGGTGGCGGACCTCGGTGCTTATGCCTTCACGGGCGCCGCGCTCCTGCCTTCCTTTCTGGACTATTCCCTGATGAATCAATCGGTCTGCCGCTTCGGCGACACCAGCTTCCACGTGTTCGACTTGTCGGGCCAGGCCTTGACGATCACCTGGCAGGTAAACGCCGGCACCGGCTTCACCAACGTGGTCAATGACACCTACGACACCCTGGCGGTTGCTGCCAATGGCTCGTCCCTGCGGATATTTCCCCCGTCCAACTTCAATGCCAACCTCTACCGGTTCATTGCGTCCGGTTCGGTCAATTTCACTTCGCCGGTGGTGACCCTGACCATCAATCCCCAGACGATTGTGTATGTGGATTCCCAGGCGCACGGCGCGAACAATGGATCGAGCTGGAGCAACGCTTTCAACAGCCTGTCGGCCGCGATTAATTCGTCTTCCTTCTGCAATACGATTTGGGTCGCTGCGGGAACTTACGATGTTTCGCAGGTTGTCGGATTGCCTCCCGGCCTCGAAATCGACGGCGGATTCACCAACGGAGCCCCGTTGAGCGCCCGCAACCCGGTTACCCACCCGACCGTCATCACGGCTTCCGGTTTTTCGCCCTTGACCCAGTCGGTCGCTGAAGCGGTTGGCCAGCACACCATTTTGGACGGACTGATCTTCAGCAACATGGGCTTCGCGGTCTCTATCAAACAAGGCGGCGGCAGCCCCCTTATCCAAAATTGCAGTTTCCTAAAATCCGGCCTGAGTGTCGCTCAGTTTGCCTCGCCCATCCTCAGCAATGTCACCTTTTCCGGCAGCAGCGGTGGCTATCCCATCCAAAGCCTTGGAGGCCGGGTCAGTCTCAGCCAGTGCGTCATCAGTAACTGTGCGGGCGGAATTTATTCCGACAAGGGCGGATTCCTGTCGGCCGTCAATTGTCAGTTTATCAACAACGGCAACTCTCAGGGGGCGGGAGCCGCCGACCTGTACACCGGCGCCAGCTTCCTGGGCTGCTCATTTATTGGCAATACTGGCCGCGATGCGGGCGCGGTAAATGTCCTCCGCGGTTCCGTCACGTTGCGGGATTGTCTCATCGCCCGCAACGTTGGCGGCTATGGCGCCATCTGGAACAACCAGTCCTCCCCGCTCGCGCTTGTCAATTGCACGATCGTCACCAATTCAGCGAGCTATGTCGGGGGAGTAGAAAACGACGGCGGTCCAGTGTCGCTCTTGAATTCCATCGTCTGGGGCAATGTCACGACGCTGCTCACCAATCAGCCGGCCCAGATAAACACCGGGCTCCGCATTATCGTGATTAATGGATCCAACCGCCTCATTCCATCTCTGGATGGCTTTTCCCTGGCCAATGACATCCTCCAGTTCAACACGAACGGACTCATCGCCTTCGATCCCGCGCTCAATTCCAACTATACGCTGCCGGCAACCTCGGCCGCGATCAATGCCGGCAATAATGCCTACACGCTGGTGGGTGAAACTGACCTGGCCGGCAACGCGCGCATCGAGGGCGGCACGGTGGACATTGGCGCTTACGAAATGTCCGCTTACCTCGGCACCAACGGCGTGACCTATGGTCCTCCGCCACAGTCCGTCACCGTCTGCCAGGGCAGCCCGGCGCTATTTCAAGCCAGCGGCCTGGCCACGTACACCTACCAGTGGCAATACAGTTTCGGCCCCGGTTGGACCAACTTTACCGCCGGACCCTGGCTGGGCGCTAGCGTGACTCTCCTGACGAATGGTGGCGTCTCGACGTTGCAACTGACCGCGGTGGGCACCAATCTCAACCGCCTATCCGTCCGGGTCGTGTTTGGCGGCACCTCTTACATCACGCCCGCCGCCACCCTCACCGTCATACCGACTCCCATTATCTACGTTGATGCTTCGGCGCCCACCAACGGCAATGGCAGCACCTGGGCCCAGGCTTATAACCGCTTGTCGCCGGCTCTGACCGCGGCTTTTCAATCCACCGGCTGTGCGCCGATCATTGAAATGGCCCAAGGGACCTACACCACGGCGGGAACCTTCAGCATCCCGCCGCACGTGACCATCTACGGCGGATTCCCGACCGGCGGCGGTCCGTTGGCTTCGCGCAATTGGCAGACCAATCCCACGATTTTGAACACCACCGCCAGTTCCGGAACCGTGGTAACCATCAATTCCGGTGGCGCTGACACCGTCCTGGATGGTTTGATCATCCAGGGCGGGTTTACCGGAATCTACACCACGAACGCTGGGCCTACGTTGCAAAATCTGATTGTCCGGGGTGCTGGCTTCGGAGGCGGGATCCAGGTGGAATTCCCCACTCCTGGCATGTTGATCAGCAAGTGCGTGCTGGCGAATAATGTCCAGGGACTGCAGGGCCATGATGGTTCGCTGACGGTGGTGAATTGTGGGTTTTATACCAATGGCAGCTCGATCGTGAACTATGGTGGCGCCGTTAACATTGCCAACACGATCACCAACGGCTCCTGGAATTTTTCGGGCTGCGTTTTTTCTGGCAACGTCGGCTACCTTGGTGGTTCCGCGGCAGCGGTCAGCTATCCAACCACCTTTCGCGATTGCCTCTTCGCCAAAAATGTCACCACGCATGATGGCGGGGTGATTCTGGCCAGCTCGGCAAATCCCACCGCCTTCATCAATTGCACCATCGCCAGCAATAGCGTGACCTTTGGCACCGGTGCCGGCATTCAGGCTTTCGCCAATGGCAATCAGTTGACCCTCCAGAATAGCATCGTGTGGGGGAATCCCGGCCCGCAAATTTCCTCCACGGCGGGAAGTCCTACCGCAGCCAATAATCTGGTTCAAAATGGCTCGGGAGGAGCTTTCCAAAATTCCAATCCCTTCCTGAACCCGGATTACACGCTTTCGGCCTCGTCGCCGGCCATCAACAGTGGAATCAACTCCTTGGTTCTGTCGGGGGAAGTCGATCTGGCCGGCAATCCTCGGCTCCAGCAGGCGGTGGTGGATATCGGGGCTTATGAATCGCCCTATAATGGTTCCAGTTCGCCCGTGCATGGCGCGCCGCCCGCTTCGCTCGCCGCGTGCCCCGGTTCCGGCGCTTCCTTTCAAGCCAGCGGCCTGCCCTTTTACAGTTTCCAATGGCAGTATGGCTTCGGCGCGGGCTGGACCAATGTGACCAACGGCGTAGCCATTGGCGGCGTCCCGGCCTCCGTTTCCACGGTCAA
Source organism: uncultured Pedosphaera sp. (assembly GCA_903918755.1). GTDB lineage: Bacteria > Verrucomicrobiota > Verrucomicrobiia > Limisphaerales > Pedosphaeraceae > CAIXFN01. The sequence continues at coordinate 38,999 of CAIXFN010000098.1, read as the reverse complement.
CGGGGTTTCCACCCTCGCGCTGACCGGGGTCTCGACCAACCTCAGCGGGTTGCAGGTGCAGGCCGTTTACGTCTCGCAATCCTACACGACGGCAGTGGCTGTTTTGACGGTGCCTTCCGCACCCACCCTGTACGTGGACCAGTCGGCGGCACCGGGTGGTAATGGTGCTTCGTGGGCCACGGCCTACCGTGACCTTGGCCTCGCCCTGGCACAAGGGGCGCTGATTCCTTGCGGGAGCGCAAATATTCTGGTGGCGCAGGGAAATTATACCTCCACTTCCAATTTCCTGGTGGCGCCGCACCTCGCCCTTTATGGCGGCTTCCCCGCGGGCGGCGGGCCCCGGAACTCGCTGGCCTATCCCACGACTCTCACCGGGACGACCAATGTGCTTCGTTTTACCTCCGGAGCGACCAATGATTGCCTCATCGACGGATTCACGATCAACGGCGGCGGCAAATATGGGGTGATTGTGTCCAACGCGGCGCCCACCTTGCGGAACCTGGTTTTGTCCGGCTCGGGTCAGACGGCCATCCTGGCGCAAAACGCTTTGGGTGGCCTGGTCATCACCAATTGCGCCTTTACGGGCAATAGTGCAACGGGCAACGGGGCGGCCATCAACGCCACGAATTCCCTGATCTCGCTCCTGGCTTGCAGCTTCTCAAATAATGCGGCGGCCAATGGCGGCGCCATTTACCTGTCCAACGGAGCGCTGACCGCCCGGAATTGCCTGTTCACCGCCAATCAGTCCACGCTCCAAGGCGGGGCGATTTTCAATGCCGGCGGTAACGTCACCTTGGTAAATTGTACCGTCGCGAACAACACCGGCGGGACTTATGCCGGCGGCCTGGGCCAATCCGGCGGTTCGGCCACCCTTTTGAACTCGATCTTCTGGGACAACAACGTCACGAGCCTGTCGCTCAGTAATACCGCGGCCGCCAACCTCTACGCCGCCCAGGGAAATTTGAATTTGACCAACGATATCATTGAATTCCAATCCTCCCCAGCGGGCGGCAGCGTCCTGAATTTCAACCCCTTCTTCGCCCTCGGCTACGCCCTGGCCGCCAACTCCCCCGCCATCAACGCCGGCGCCAACGCCTTCCTCCTCGGCAACGAGACGGACCGCGCCGGCAACCCGCGTGTGCAAAATTCTGTGGTGGATCTGGGCGCCTTTGAGTCGGCATCCGGCGGAACCAATGCACTTTATGCGGGACCGTCGCCCTTGCCCGCGGTGGTTTGTCCCGGCGGCAGCACCATATTCCAGGCCAGCGGATTGGCTTCCTACAGCATCATCTGGCAATACAACCTGGGCGGTGGTTGGACAAATTTCACTGCCGGCCCGTGGCTCTTTGGCACCGACGTAGACCTGGGTTCCGCCGGTGGTGTTTCCACCCTCGGATTGTACCGCTTCAGCACCAATCTCGTCCCGCTGCAAATCCAGGCGGTTTACGCCGGCCTGGCTTACACCACGGCGGTCGCCACGGTCACCGTTCCCACCACGGTGCTGTATGTCAACGCGACCGCGACTCCCGGCGGCGATGGCCGTTCTTGGACCAGCGCCTACCGGGATCTGGCACCCGCACTGCTGGCCGCCACGCAAAACCCCTGCCAAAGCGTGAATATTTTTGTGGCGGGAGGAACCTATAACGCCGGGGCTGGCTACGTCCTTCCTCCGGGCGTCCAAGTGTATGGCGGCTTTGCCCCGGGCGGCGGTTTCGCGACCCGCGATTGGCGGGCCCAGCCGACCAAACTGGTCAGCGGTCCCACTGCCCCCGCGGTGTCGATCACGGGCTTGGGCGACCCTAGCCAAACCACAATCATTCCCAGTGCCGCGTCCCAACCGACGATCACCCTCAGTTCCCAATTGGGCGAGCTGCCGCTCACGCCCACCTGGACGGCCGCCACGGACAGCTTGATCGGCAATCTGGTTCCGACCGTCCAAATGGGCAACTTCGGCACCTACAACACCGGTGGGAGCGCCAGCAATTTGACCGTGGTCGGCATCCCCCTCACCATCAACCACAATTTTGGTACTGGCAATGATGGCTTCGAGATCTGCGGCATCGGGGGCGGAACGTTGTTGGTTTATCAACTCCCTCCTTCGGACAACGGCTTTGACCTCACCAATATCACCACCTATGGCGGCTGGCAGGACGGCGGTCGCGACCGCCAGGACTACACGGTTTCCTATGCCACCGCCGCCGACCCGGACAATTTCCTTTATTTGACCACGGTCCACAGCGACCCCTCTGATCCCACCGCCACGGGCTCGGCGACGCGCGTGGCCATCACCGACCCCACGGGCGCTCCGATTGCCAAAAGTGTGGTCGCGGTGATGTTTAACTTCCTCGCTCCGGTGGCGGAAAACTTTGCGGCCGGCTATACCGCCATCACGGTTCAAGGGACACCGGCGGCCGGCCTGACGGTGCCCGCGGTATCCATCACCACCAGCAACCAGAGCAGCCCCAACGCCTTCACTCCCTCCTGGCCCGTGGAAACTGACAGCCTGATTCGCGGACTGTCCCCCAGCACGGCGGTGGGAGACTTTGCTAATTCCACCACGGGTGGCACGTCGGTCCTGACCGACGGCAATGTGGGTGATGTCACGGTGTTTGGCGGGTTTGCGAGTTGCGGTGCCAGTTCCGGAACCTCCTTGGTTTACACCCTCACCAATTCGGTCAACGGTTCCGATATCACGAATGTCGTGGTCTATACCGGTTGGCAGGATAACGGCCGGTTCGGGCAATATTATACCCTTTCCTATTCCACGGTGACCGCGCCGACCACGTTTATCCCGATCACCACGGTTTTTTATCTGCCCGTCAGCCCCGACGGCAACCGCATGGCGGCCCGCGTCGCGATCAGCCCCTTGCAATCCGGACAATTGGCCCAAAACGTGGCCCGCTTGAAGTTTGATTTTGGTGGCCCCGCCCAGGCGGACGTGTTCAATAACGGCTGGCAGGGTTATTCGGAAATCATCGTCGAAGGCACCAATTCCTCCGCGCCCATTCTGCCGCCCTTGAACTACGTCGTGGATGGTTTCATTTTCACCGGCACATCGTCCGGCTTGATCGCGTCCAACGCTAATGCCATCGTGCAAAACTGCCAATTCCTCGCCAATCAGGTTATCGGCGTTGGTCTAAATGGGGGCAACGGGTCGTTCACCAACTGCGTCTTCCAGGGCAACCGGGCCGGCGCGCTTTACGCCACCAACAGCAATCTGATTCTCGCGGACGCCTTGGTCACGGGCAACGGCGGCGGGTTGGCCCTCTTTCAGGGAACCGGAACGTTGATTAACACCACGGTGGCCGCGAATCAGGATGTTTTGCTAGGCAGCGCATTCCTTGGCGGCATCAATTCCCAGGGAGCAACCTTGACGATCCTCAATTCCATTATTTGGAACAACCGGTCGGCCCATGCCAATGCGGGTTCCGCCGAGTCCCAGCAAATCGCCCTTTCGTTCGCGGACGCCACCCTCGCCAACTCCTCCATCGAAGGTCTGGCCACTTTCGGTGGACCAGGCGTGACCGGCCAGAATCCGGTCTTCGCACTCCCCATCGACCCGTCGCAAAGCCCGACGACCAATGGAGATTTTCGCCTGGCAACCTGCTCGCCCCTCATCGGCGCCGGGGATCCCGCCTTCGCCACGGGCTTGCCCCTGGACATTCGCGGCAATCCACGCGTCTCCGGCGGTGCCATCGATCTCGGCCCGTTCCAATTCACGGGCACTTCAGGGACCTCCCTGCTAATCCTGACGCAACCCCGGGACCTGGTTTATCCGAAACCCGGGGCCAACTTCTTCGCGGTTTCCGCCAGTGGCGATGGCTTGGCCTACGACTGGCAGATCGCGCTGGCGGGCAACACCAATTCCTTCACCTCCCTGGCCGGTGTGCCTGGTTTCACACGGACCGGCTTGCCCCTCCTCGCGGTCCGCCAACCGACCTCGGACTACAACGGCGCCTGGGTGCGTTGCCAGATCACCTCCGCCGCCGGCTGTGTGGTCCAGACCCGCGCCGCCCTGCTAACGGTGAATCCGCCCGTACCGGGAACTGGCGGCGCCATCCTCAATCCAGCCCTCCTCCCCGATGGCAGCGTGCAACTGGGCTTCTCTGGTCTCCCCGGAGCCGCCTACGTCGTCCAACGCACCACCAGCCTGGCCGGTAATCCCCCGGTTTGGACCGACATCTCCACGAACATCACGGATGGCGAGGGCTTCTTCCTCTTTCTGGATCTGCCATCGACGAATCTGACGACGAAATTCTACCGCACCCGAACTCCTTGATTCGTGCCATAACTGCTGTGGCTTGAAACGCTGACCGACCAGCCCGCATCTCCCTCTCTGCCATTCACAATGGCGGAGAGGGTCGGGGAGAGGTGGCACCATCCATCTTCTGGACCACCAACATCAAAGGTGCCGGATCAAGCGTCCTGAGAATGGCAATCGCGACGCGGCGTTAATGACACGACACGTTCTTGTTTTGAATACGTAGGGCGAACCCCCCCGTGGAAGGATGGTGATTCCAAACGATATTACAGATCGTGACAATCAACCAAAATGCCAAACGTGTAGTGCCGGGATGATTCGCATCACGAGAAATATCAATCCAAGAAACATACCATTTCCCGGGATGATGTGTTGTCTATTCCATCGCCCGGGTTGAATCGGTTGCCGGCCAACCGCCGCCATCATGAGAATTCAAATTCCGGCAACCGCTTTGCTCTTTAAAGCTGCCTTTGACAAATGGTATGAAAAGGATCCCTTCCGTGAAAGTGCCGTAATCGCCTATTATGCCATCTTCTCGCTGCCCGGCCTGTTGGTTCTGGTCATGACCCTGGCCGGCTATTTTTTTGGCAGGGAAGCGGTCATCGGACAGCTCCACGGCCAGATCGGGGACGCGATGGGCAATGATACCGCCGACCAAATTCAGGAAATGATGACCCGAGCCCAGCGCAACAAAGGATCCATCTGGGCCATGTTGATCGGTCTGATAACCATTCTGGTTGGGGCGACCGGCGTGTTTGTGCAGTTGCAGAAATCGCTCAACGTTATCTGGGAAGTGAAGGCCACCCCCGCCAAATCCGGGCTCTGGGTATTGCTGAAGGTTCGACTTTTTTCTTTCGGCCTCATTTTGTCCATTGCCTTCCTCCTCTTGGTGTCGTTGGTGATTGCCTCCATTCTGGCGGCCGTGAGCAAATGGCTGCAACAGATTTGGCCGGGATCTATGGTGCACTTCTTACAGACCGCCAATTTTTTGATCTCCCTTTCCATCATTTCCGTTTTATTCGCGCTGATATTCAAAATTCTGCCGGATGCCAAAATTAAATGGCGGTATGTTTGGGTGGGTGCTTTCCTGACGGGCTCTTTGTTTGAGATCGGTAAATTTGGACTGGGGATGTACTTTGGCCACGCTCAACCCGGCTCGCTCTACGGGGGTGCGGGCTCAATCATCCTCATTCTGCTGTGGGTGTCATACTCCGCCATGATTCTTTTTTACGGCGCGGAATTTACCAAGGCCTGGGCCGATCACTATCATGGCGTTGTGGCCGCCGGAGCGCAGGCGGTAAAGGAACCAGGACGGGAAAGCTGATGAAATTGCCTTCCCTCCGCCACAACGTTCAAAATCATCGGGCTCCGGGCAACCTGTCCACCCAGGAAGTTCCAATGCCGGGCTCCGGCTCAAAACCGCGCCTCCCGGGTCGCAAACGCCGCCGGATCTGGCGCCGCCTTGGGTTGTGTCTCCTTTTCCTTGGCATCCTGCTTGGCATCGGGCGCGCCATTCTCCCGTGGGCGGTGCGGGGCTATGTCAATCGGACCCTTGCCCGCAATCCGCTCTATGAGGGCCGGATTGGCGAGGTGCGGATCCATTTATTACGCGGGGCCTATTCCATCGACGATGTGCGCCTGAACAAAACGACGGGCAATGTGCCGGTTCCTTTGTTTGCTGCCAAAAGTGTGGATTTCGCTCTGGAATGGAAGCCCCTGCTTCACCGCCGGTTGGTTGGTCGCGTGCTGATGGAGCAACCAGAATTAAACTTCGTGGATGCCCCGGACGCCGGCGAAGCCCAGACCGGCGTCGGGGGCCCCTGGCTGTTGCTGCTCAAAGATCTTTTTCCCTTCCAGATTAACAGCGCGGTCATCCAGGATGGCTCCATCCACTTTCGCGCCTATCAGGCCGCCCAGCCGGTGGATGTTTACATTTCCACATTTCAGGCCACCATTGACAATTTGGGCAATATTCTCGACGAAACCAAGCCCCTCGTCGCCACCGTCCAGGCCAGTGGTTTGGTCATGGATCAAGCCCGGTTTGAATACCAGATGACCCTCGATCCCTTTTCCTACCGTCCCACGTTTCACATGGCCCTGCGTCTGCTGGGTTTGGATGTCACCAAGATCAACAATCTCGCGCTGGCTTATGGCAAATTTGCCTTCAAACGCGGCTGGTTCGACTTGGTACTGGAAACGGATGTCAAGGAGGGTCAAATCACCGGCTATGCCAAACCGCTCTTCCGCAATCTACAAGTCTTCAGCCTCGGCCAGGATCTGGCGGAAGACAATGTGCTCCAGTTTTTTTGGCAAGCCCTGGTTGGCGGCGCGACCGGCTTGCTCAAGAACTATTCCCGGGATCAATTCGGAACGCTTATCCCCTTCACCGGCGACGCCACCGGCGCGAATTCGGCCGACATTTTCGCGACGCTCGGCAACATTCTGCGCAACGCCTTTGTCCGCGCCTATCTGCCGCGGCTCGAAGGCGGCCCGCCGTCCGCCGACGCCATCGTATTTCAACCCCCCGAAATTAGCGACCCCATCTCCCCCGGGGACGCTCTTTAACGGGTCACCAAAAGCCATTTCCCCCCATTCCGATCCTTATGAATAAAAATGCCTCAGTTCTCATCGCCTTGATTATTTCCGCTGCTCAAATTGCAACGGTCGGCTGCAGCGCCACCAAGTCCGCGGAGAAAAAGAACGACTTTTTCACCTCGGGCAGCCGGGAAGCCGATCAGCGGGCGAGCCAGCGAATGGCCCGGGACGAGCAACTCGCCGGGTCCGGGGAGGGCACCGGGGAAAAGGGGGTTAAAAAAGCCGTGGCCCGGAGTCCGTTAACCGACGCTCAGCCAGCCGCCGGAACCAACAAGGCCGCTGTGGTGGTTGGAAAACTGGCGCTCTTTGACCGACTGGGCGGTGAACCTGGCATTACCGCCGTGGTGGAGGATTTCACGCCCCGGGTGCTTCAGGACCCGCGCGTTAACTGGCAACGCAAGGCGGTCAAGGGCACCGGGCTCGCCGCCTTCCGCAAAACGAACGAAGAGGGGGTTTGGAGTCCGACCGAGGAGAACCAGGCCAATCTCAAGAAACACCTGATTCAATTCATCGTTCTGGCCACCGGCGGTCCGGCTCATTACGACGGCAAAGAAATCAAGTCCACCCATGCCGCGATGCGCATCAACAATCCCGAGTTCGACGCCGTTCTGGGCGACTTGAAAGCATCGCTCGACCGGCTCCAGATCCCCAACAAGGAACAAAAGGAACTCCTTTCCATCATCGAGAGCACCCGCCCCCAAATTGTAACGCAACGTTAGGCCGCTGGGTTTGGTTTCCCCCGCGCAACCAAAGCCACTCCATCGGCCCATCAGTGGCCGCGAAATCCGCGCTTGCTTCGCTTTACCGTGCGTCCCAGAGTATTGATTAATGACGCCATGTGAGCCGTCGCAGTTCGATCTCCTCTGCGATTACCTGTCGACGCGCCGAAAAGCCATTTTGCTGGCCTGGCGGAAAGCTGCCAACGCTGATCCGGCGCAAACAACGGCTCACGCGCTGACCCGCGGGCAATTTAACGATCATATTCCCGAAGTCCTGGATGCGTTCGAACGCAAGCTCCGTTCCATTGCCGGGGGCACCGCCGCCCGGGCGGCCGACGTTGACCGGAAAAGCGAGGAAGTGAAGCACGGGCTGCACCGCTGGCAGCAGGGCTACCGGTTGCACGAGTTGATGCGCGAATGGGGACACCTGCAGCTTTGTCTGTTCGACGAACTCGAGGGCTTCGCTGCCCTGCACCCGACCTTCGACCGCGCGACGATGGTGGAAGTCAATCGGCGCATGATCAGCCTGGTGAACGAAGCCATTAGTGAAAGCGCCGTGCAATTCGAACGCATGCAGCAGGCGGAAGCCGCCGGGCGCTTGAATGATCTCACCGAGGCTTTGGCCGACATCAATGAAATTGAGCGCCGCCGGGCAACCTTGATTCATCAAGCCGTCCACGATTTGAACAATGACGTGGTGGGGGTGAGCATGGCGGCGAGTTTGCTGGGCCGTGGCACCACCGTTGACTCCGAACGCACCGCCTTCGCTTCAAACTTGCACAAGGGCGTGGAGTCGATCACCACGATGCTCGGTGAACTGATGGAGTTGGCCCGGCTGGAAGCCGGCCAGGAAACCCGGGAAACCACCACGTTTGATGCCGCCCTGCTGGTCACCAAATTGGGCGAGATCAACGCGCCGTTCGCCCGCACCCGCGGTTTGTTCCTCGAATGCAGCGGCCCGGCCGGCCTTTCCGTGGAGGGAGATCCCGGCAAGGTGCGACGGTTACTGCAAAATCTGGTGATGAACGCCCTCCGCTACACCCGCTATGGCGGGGTCACGTTGAGTTGGGGGGCGGAGCCGGAGAGTTGGTGGCTGATGGTGCAAGACTCCGGCCCCGGCTTGCTGGCTGGTCCCGCCTCGCTCATGCTCGCCGGCCTGCAGGAGGCCACCGCGAGCGCGCGCGAATCAGACGTGAAATCCGCCGCCAGCACGGGTGCAACCCCCCACGTTTTGGTCCCGCCCGATGAGGCCCAAACGGGCACGCGCCCAGCCCGGCAACAACCCGGTGAGGGCATTGGGCTCTCCATCGTCAAACGCCTGTGCGAACTGTTGGACGCGAGCCTGGAAATGGCAAGTTCAGCGGAAACGGGCACCACCTTCCGGGTCGTCTTCCCCCGTTGGTACCCGGCCGCGAATTCGAGTCAGTAAACCATTGCTGTTTGGTAATCAGTGTTCTCCCTGATCTTTTGAAGCGGACAAGCAACCGGGACGGGATGAAACTCGTTTTACGTCCACAACTGCCGATCCAGCGAACGGAATTGAATGGCTTCCGAAACGTGGTCGCTGGCGATCGCTGGGGAACCCGCGAGGTCCGCGATGGTGTGGACGACTCTCAGGATTCGGTCATTGGCCCGGGCGCTCAGGTTCATGTCCGTCAACAGCGCCCTCCTGCATTGTGAGACTGGCACAGAGTGGGGAAACCTGAAAAATATGAACGACAAAGCAACGCCGTCACAACACCAAGCCTCCATGACAAGACTCACCGAAATACACTTCACCCACCGCGTCGGCTGGCTGCGCGCCGCCGTGCTCGGCGCCAATGACGGCATTTTGTCCACCGCCAGTTTGATTGTCGGAGTGGCCGCCGCCGAAGCCAGCCGCAGCAGCGTGCTGGTCGCCGGGGTGGCCGGGCTGGTGGCCGGGGCAATGTCCATGGCCGCCGGTGAATATGTGTCCGTCAGTTCCCAATCCGACACCGAGCGCGCCGATTTGGAGCGGGAGCGAGCCGAGTTGGCCACGGACGGCGAAACCGAACTCGCCGAACTCGCTGCCATCTATGTCACGCGCGGACTCGATGCCGAACTCGCCAAACAAGTGGCGACGCAGTTGATGGCCAAGGACGCATTGGGTGCACACGCTCGTGATGAACTCGGCATCTCGGACACGTTGAGCGCACGGCCGGTTCAGGCTGCCTTCGCATCGGCGGGCAGTTTTACCGTCGGCGCCGTCCTGCCGCTCCTGCTAGTTTTGGTCGTGCCGCGATCAGCCCTGGCCTGGACGGTTTCTGGAGGGTCTCTACTGTTCCTCGCGCTGTTGGGCGCTATCGCGGCCCGAGCCGGAGGTTCACCCGTTTGGAAATCCGTTGCGCGCGTGACATTTTGGGGTGCCTTGGCGATGGCCCTGACGGCCGGGGTGGGAGCTTTATTTGGGGCGAAGCTATGAGTCAATCCAGCCGACGATCACGAGTCCGAGGAACATTTTGAATAGGCAGGATAATCACGAACCTGCAGGCCTTTTGCACAGTCGATTAACTGTGAGTTTTGTGAGCGCACCCGCCGGATTCCCTCAGAAAGGATTCGAAGAGCCCCCAAGACTGTTGATTTTCCAGCATTATTGGGTCCAACGAGGATATTGAAATTAGAAAGGCTTGCCGAATAATCCTTAAAAGCTTTGTAGTTCCAAAAGAAGATCGATTTAAGACGAATTCGTTCAGTCATATCTGAGCGTTTGGGGTTGCAATCGTTCGGAGATATTCTTCGACCTGAACTTTCAGGTCCACAACTGCCGATCCAGCGAACGGAATTGGATAGCTTCCGAGACGTGGTCGCTGGCTATGGTGGCGGAACCCGCGAGATCGGCGATGGTGCGCGCGACTTTCAGGATGCGGTCGTAGGCCCGGGCGCTCAGGTTCATGTCCGTCATGGCGTACTTCAGCAATTCGTTGGTGGCGTCATCAATCGCGCAATGGGACTTGAGTTCGCGGCTGCCCATGCGGGCGTTGCAGGCGATCTTGGGCCGATCGGCGAACCGGGCGTGCTGTAGTCGGCGCGCGGCCATGACCCGCTCCCGGATTTGCGCGGAAGGTTCCCCGGGTTTACCGGCGCTGAGCTCACGGAATTTCACCAGCGGCACTTCGATGTGCATGTCAATGCGATCCAGCAACGGACCCGAAATGCGGCCCAGGTACTTCTGGATTTCGCGCGGACTGCTCCGGGATTCGTGCGGCATTTTGCCGTCTGGGGTGCGCGAAGTTGCCATTTTGTGAACGCAATGTAACCATCCCCCGGCGGAACGTCTCCCCGGTCTGGCGGCGAAGTTTTCCAATTTTCAAAGCAGCCCCAGAAATTTGGTTAACACCTTCCAGGCGAATTCACCGATGCAACCCACCGACTGCCCGGGGCAAGGAATCCTCAGGCGTTGCCTTTTTGGCACTCGAAACCCCCACCATCATGGGAGAACGCATCCTCCGACGCCGGATGGAACAAGGCCAAATGCAGAAAGCCTGGGCCAAAGAGTTGGCTCAATCGGTGATCATGGAACTCGCACCCGCAGGAAGAGATGGGGCAGGCCATTCGTGAGGGAAATACCGAATTGGCGCACGGAACCGTTGCCAACGAAATTCGAGAATGTCCCCCAGTTCCCGGTGGCCAACTCGCTATTAGTTTGCAGCGTATAACTCTGTCCGCTGGCTGTCGGAAGACTGAAGTTGAGGACGCCTGGCGAAACCCGGGGCGGGAGCAATTGCGGTGGCACCGGACTGGTTACGGTCAGGAATACGCCATCATTGGCGTAAGCTACCGAGAGGCCGGGAGGCAGATTGACACTGCTAAAAGTGAGGGCCTCGGATAACGCTGTGACTATTTGAAATTGCGTTCCGACAGCGGGTGCGAAGTTACTGCCCAAGTTCACATTGAGGAGCCCGCCAAGCGTGGCACTGCCACAAAGAAGTTGACCAAATTGGCCCGGGGATGGGCCATTCAGCGTGATGCTGAGCGATCCGCTGCCTTGAGCGAAGGCGCCGCCGTTGATATCGAGTAGTCCTTGGATCAACATGATCGAGTTGGAATTGAAAAAGGGAATCGCGATCGTCGTAGTGCCTGCGCCGAGAGACTTTCGCAACTCGCCACGATTGCGAAAATATGGACTGAAACTCGGGCAGGGGTCATCGTTGTACATGCGCTGATCGCTTTGGATGTCGAAGAGCGCTCCGGCAAGGTTCTCAATTGCCCCGGTGGCACCAACGCAGGTGGTATTGCGGACAATGAAGGTCCCGGTGCCGCCCCAGAGGACGGTTCCGGCGTTGGTTAACGGCGCATAAATAGCCTTGGGATTGCCACCGCTCAGGCGCAGCAAGCCACCGTTCGACACCGTCATCGCTCCGAGAAGGATTCCGCCGCTCCAGTCCAACGTTCCGGTCACGACGTGGCTGCCGGCCAGGGAGCTGCCGGCCAGAGAAAGATTGGTGATGGCGCCCCCTTGAAAATTCGTTCCCAAAGTCACGGTGCCGCCGCTCAGAACCAGGTTTGGAACGGAGTCGCTAAGCAGGGTCAGAGCGTCGCCCAGGAACTGCACCACTCCTGATCCGGTGATCACAGCGGGGTTGGCGTTCGTGAATTTTCCGATTGAGAAATAGATTCCAGCTCCCGTAGCCGCGTTCAGACTGCCTGCCACGGACCCGCCGTTGTCGCAGCTGAGCGCGCCCTGCAGTACTGATAGGCTGCCGAGATTGGCGAACGGAATCGCGAGAGTAGTGGTTCCCGTTCCGGTGGATTTGCGCAGGAGACCGGCATTGCGGAAATACGGGCTGAAGCTGGGACAGGGATCGTCGTTATACATTCGCTGGTCGCTTTGGATATCAAACAGCGCGCCGGCCAGATTCTCGATCGCGCCCGTGTCGCCTGTGCAAGTGGTGTTGCGCACGATAAAGGTGCCACTGCCGCCCCAGACCACGGTTCCGGCATTGGTCAATGGGGCGTAAATGGATTTGGAATTGTTGCCGGTCAGGTTCAGCAACCCGCGGTCGGCCACGGTCAGCGCTCCCTGGATGATGCCGCCACTCCAATCCAACGTGCCCGTGAGCAGGTGACTGCCGGTCAAGGTGCTGCCCGCCAGGGAGAGGTTGGTAATCGTTCCCCCCTGGAAATTGGCGCCCAAGCTAACTGTGCCGCCGTTTAGTATCAGACTCGGAACCATGTCGTTCACCAGCGTAAGCAGGTCACCCGTGAATTGAACGAGGCCGGGCCCGTTGATCACGACCGGGTTGGCGTTGGTGTATTTGCCTGCGGCAAAGGTGATGCCAGCGCCCGCTGCGGCGTCGAAAAATCCTTCCACCGTCCCGCCGGCATCGGAGCTAATCAGGCCTTGCCGGGCGCTGACCCGGCCGGTGTTGAGCAGCGGGATGGAAATGGTGGTGGTGCCCGAGTTGGCGGATTTGCGCAGCAGACCGGCATTGCGAAAATAAGGGTTGAAGCTGGGGCAGGGGTCGTCGTTGTACATCCGCTGGTCGCTCTGGATGTCAAAGAGGGCGCCCGCCAGGTTCTCGATGAAGCCGTTGGCCCCGGTGCAGGTGGTATTGCGAACGATGAAAGTTCCCGTGCCTCCCCAAACCACGGTTCCCGCATTGGTCAGCGGCGCGTAAATTGCCTTCGGATTGCCGCCGCTGAGGTTCAATAACCCCTGGTTTGCCACGGTTAATGCGCCGAGGATCAGACCGCTGCTCCAATTTAAGGTGCCGGTCACCCGATGACTGCCAAGCAGCGTGCTGCCCGCGAGGGAAAGGTTGGTGATGGAGCCGCCTTGAAAATTCGTGCCCAGGGCGACCAAGCCACCCGCCAGAATTAACTTTGGAATCGCATTGCTGACCAGGTTCAAAGTGTCACCCGTAAATTGTACAGTGCCAGGACCATTGATGCCGACCGGATTTGTAACGGTGTAGCTCCCGAGTGCAAAATTGATCCCGGCGTTGGCTGCGGCCTCCAGTGTTCCATCGATCGAACCGCCGCCCGTGCAGCTTAATGTTCCTTGCAACGCCGTCATGGTGCCCGTGTTGTAGAGCGGAATAGCCAGAGTGGCGATGCCATTCCCGGCAGACTTTCGCAGGGTTCCGGCATTGCGGAAATAGGGGGTCGTGATCCCGCAGCTGTTGTCGTTGAAGAATTTTAAGTCACCGCCAATGTCAAAGAGCGCCCCAGCCAGATTTTCAATGACCCCGTTGGCAAAGGCGCAACTGCTGTTGCGCACCACCAGGTCGCCGAGGTTTGCCCAGGTGATGCTGCCCGCATTCGTCAGGGCGCCGGCCAGGATTTTGGAATTGTTACCGGATAAAGCCAGCACCCCGTTCGTCGCCACCGACAAGGTACTCCCGCTGAAAGTGCCAGCGGTCCAATTGATCAATCCCTGGCTGGCGATGGCAAGCGCACCGCTGCAAGTTCCGCCTGACCAATTTACCAACCCGTTGCCACTCACCGTCAGGGCGCTCGCATTAAAGGTCCCGGCGCTCCAATTCAACACGCCACCTGCCGCGATGGTCAGGCTGTTGCCGGTGAAGAAGCCCCCGGTCCAGTCGAGTTGGCTGGTGATGGTCACCGGCGCGCTCAGGTTGATGGTGCCGAGCGCAAATACAATTCGATCCGTGGCTTCGGGAACCCCTGCGGGTGCCCAATTCGCGGGGTTAAACCAATCGGTATCCACCGAACCATGCCAGGTCTTGATGTAGCTGAGCGAGGCTGGGGCGCTGGCGACGCTGCCGGCACTGTTGCTTACCACTACTGAATATTGCCCCAGGTTCAAGCTGGACACGTTCGTGAGCAGGAGGCTGTCGCCGGTAGCGCCGGCGATGTTCGTGCCATTGAATAGCCATTGGAAGGTCGCTCCACGCGCATCGGCGACCACCACCGAAAAAGTGACGATGTCACCCCGGTCGGCGATTTGCGTGACGGGTTGGCCGATGATCTGGGGCGGGGTTACCAATGAAAGTGTGCGAATTGCCGGATTCCCGCTTGAATCATAGGAATACACAGAAAACTGGGCCTGGGCTCCACTGGCAAGCAGCATCATTGCGGACAAAACCACTGCGCGGCAGTAAAACCGCCAGACACATTTGAGTGGCAAATGTTGAAATTGGCTCATAAAGGCGAGTCCCTTAGGCGAATTAGTGACCGCATTTGTTCTCGCACCCTTTGCTTTGGCAGATGGCGAGGGCATCCAAGTCATAGTTAAGATCTATTAGAGCATATTCGCATTTAATAAAAGCTGCATACTTTAAGGGATAAGCCACTGGAGGTATGAAATTAAGTAGCAAGCAATACCCTACGATATCATTTTTATCTGCTAAGACAGCTTTTAGCGCGCCTTCGCAGCATAAACCAAGAGGATCGGTTAAATTCATCGGGTTATTCTGTACAAAAGCGTACAGATTGGCGCCTTGCTGCGCTTCGGCATTTCTTAAGGGATCACGGGACAGCCACCGGCCAAGGCTTGGATCGTATGCCCGGAACAATGTGAGGCCAAGTTCTACTTCGCTGCTCCATAACGTCCCCCCAAATCCAAAGTCTGCCTCCACATCCCCTCCCAATCGTGTTCGGCGCCCAAACGGGTCGTAAGCATAGCGGGCATGGACAATACCCGAGCTGTCCGTCATTTCACGGACCGACCTCAAATGATCGCGCGTGTAATAATAAGCGCCTTGATTCGGCCCGACTTCCAACTTTATGCCCTCTTCAAAGAATCGCTTCCTCACGACACCATTCGTGTCGCGCTCCTCGCAAATGGTGTTTTCGTTCCAAACAAACCTACGGTTTGAAACTTCAGTTCCGTTCACCACTTGCCGGATGCCCACGCGCCGACCGATCCCATCATAAGTAAATAGGGTATTTGTACCTCCCGTGGACACAGCAGCAAGCCGCTGCTCGGCGTCCCACTGATACACGGCCGGAAGTCCTGCACTGTCGGTGGTGGTCAACTCGTTCAAAGCGTTGTAGGCGGAAAAACGGTTCGTCCCGTCAATTTGTTCCGACAGACGATTTCCTGCCGGGTCGTAAGCATAGCCATATGTGTTGATGACATTGCCTGCACTTACCACGGATACCGAAGTCAACTGGTCCGCGGCATCATATGCGGCATTGAAAACTGAAGGGGAAAGACCTCCCACCTGTTGCGACCACGCAGCGATACGCCCGGTGGGAAGGTCGCGGCCATAGTTGAACGCGGAAAGCACCACGCCTCCCACTCGATTGGTGATGCTTTGCAGGCGATTGTCCTGCGGACTGTTGCCGTAGCCCAATTCGGCGATTTGGCCATTTGGAAACGACGTCATGGTTTTGCGGGTCGACGCTCCGTCGTAGGTGTAGCCGAACGATCCCAGGGCGTTGGTGATCGTCTTGGTTCGGCCCGCCTCATCAAAAGTCGATGTCGCTGCCACTCCGTCGATAGCCGTCGTCGTGCGTCGCCCTGATTCGTCGTAACCATACGTGATGGTGTCGTTGGGGAGCGGCCCATCGATGGCTAAGAGTTCGCCCGCGCCTGGAGTCGGCGAACCCGTGATTAGGCCGTAACCGTAGAGGGTCTGCCCCGAACCATCCGTCATGGAAACCACGCGGGAATAATTCGTGTCATATCCAAAAGTCACCGAAGGTGTTGCCACAGCCGAGTTGCTATAGCTGATGCCGGCCAGCAAGCCATCGAGAGTGTAGTTGTATTGCGTTACCTGCATTTTTTCGTCGATGCGTTGGCGTAAGCGCCCGGTGGCATTTTCGTAAACGTACGTAATGTGCGAGCCATCCGCGAATTGCTTTTGCGTGACGCGCCCTTGCACGTCGTGAACCCATGTGGTGGTGCGGCCCATCGGGTCCGTCAGGCTGCGCGAATCGCCGCATTTGCACCATTGATAGAGGGTGACACGATTCAGGGGATCGGTTCGTTTTGCCATTTGCCGGATGCGATTGAATTCCAGTGTTGTCGGCCGACCCGCCCGATCCGTCACCTTGGTAACGTCCAGCAACGTGTAATCAAATTGATCGAACGTGGTGTCAGGGCACGTCACTTTCATCAGGCGATCGAGGGCATCATAATCAAACGTGAGGGTGTAGCCGCTCACATCGGTCTTGGAGCGAACCCGCCCGAACCCGTCGAACGTCCACGTGGTGGTGTCGCTGGTTCCGGGCAAGGGACCGTCCACGGCTATGCGATAGCCATTGGCATCGTAGGAATAGGTCGTGATTGCGCCGCGCGGATCGGTTTCTGTCAGAATCTGCCCACGGGAATTGTAGGTGAAGGTGTTCGTTTGGCCAGCGGTATCCCGGACAGTCAGAGGCAAATGTTGGAGATTATAGGTGGTGGCGGAAAGCAGTTCATTCGCCCCGGCCCGCGTCATGCGGGTTTCCAGGAGATCAACGCCGTTGGGCGCGTAGGTGTAGGAAAGCGTCCGGCCGACCGGGTCGATGGCACGGGTAATCTTGCCGAACCCGTTGTATTCGTACCGGTAGAGTTGCGTGGACCCGTCATCCAGCACGCGGCCGGCATGGAAAGGTTTGTTGATGCTGCCGGCGACGACCGCGTCGCTCTGGCCAGGATAGTCATACCAGACCCGGCCTTCAAGGGGTTCTTTGACACTTTCCAGGATTCCCGAGGCCGAAGCCCCGTCGCCCGTGTGCAGCCAATGATAGATTTTGGCTTTAGTGTAATCCCCATACGCGCTAGCGGAGGCGAGTCTGCTCCAATAGTACGTGTTGCGGTAGGCGAGGAAACCGTTGTGGGTGGCCATGCCGTTGGGCACCGTCGCAGTGGGATCTTCGGTGGGAATTCCCAAACCCACATTTTGGTTGAATTCCACCCGATCCCGTTCGCCATCCGGATAAACCGTCTCCAGCCAACGCGTGGTGCCAATCTCGCCTTTGGTGAAATAGTTTGTGCCGTAGGGGGTGATTAATGAATTGATGAAATCTCCGGTCTCTTCGTAGGTGAATTGCGAGGTGATGCCAATAACGTCCGTTATTTGGTTTAAACGATAGTTGTCATCATAGCCAAAATTCGCGGATCGGCCGAAAGGATCGGTGACCTGGGTGATCAGGTATATCGCGTTGGCGTTGGTGTAGCTCAACGTCGTCACCTGCCCGATGGCATCGGTGAGGGCGACCACGCGAAAATGTGAATCGTACGTGATGGTTACGGTGTTCCCGGCGGCATCGCTTACCTGGGTGAGCAGAATCTTTCGCGCCGTGCCGATGGATCCGTCAGCAAGGCCAAAAGTCTTTTTCCAGCCATCGGGAAACTGCATTTCATAACTGTTCGTGGAGGTCCGAATGAGGCGGGTCTGATCATATTGCTGAAAGGCGAACGCCTGTGTATTGGTGTCAAAACCGGTGAAGGTGCGGGTGCCACCGCCCATGATGTAATAAGTGACATCTGCTGCTGGCGTCAGGGGATTGTCGGTAATGTAGGCGAGCCAATCGAAGGTCCATTTGGGACCGAGATTGGAATACGTGAACATCGTGGGTTGGAAGGCTTCCCGCTGGTTATAGGTCACGGTGAATTTCACCGCGGGTCCCACGGGCGGAGTATAGCCGACCGGTTCATCCATGATATTCAGACTCACTAGCATCAAATGGGCACTGGCTACCGCCATGCCGCTGCAACTGCCGCCGCCCCCGCCACCTCCGCCGCCCCCGCCACCAGCTCCAATTACCCCGCTGGCAGCGGTCTTGCAGGAGCCATCCTCCTTTTTCTTGTCGCAAGGTCCGTTGGGGCGGGGGTCATTGCAGCAGACATTGCCCTTGCCCCAGATCGTTCCGGCCTCCTTCGTGTCGACCGCCAGCCAGCCTGGTTCCAGTTTACCTGGTGGCACCAGGAAATATCCCGAAGTTTCCGACTCAAGCGCCGCTTTGGTCACCCAGACGTCGTTTTGAAATGTTGGATCCTGCAGCAGGTAACGTCCCGCTTCTTCCCGAATCATCGCGGCGTAATGGCCTACTTTCCAATGGACGACCGAAGGGACGACGAAGGCCGCTTCCTTCTGCCGGCGGGCCATTTGATAGTTCAAGCCGACCCGCCGCGAGAGTTCCGCCACCTGGTTGAGCGAAAAGCCTTGCTGGGTCGAGGCGGAACCGAAAATGATGGCATCCCCTGCGTCGTCGGGATTCAACGAAAGCTTGATGCGATGCAGTGCAAGGGGACCGCAGCGAAAAGCAATGCCAGGCTGCTCCTTCATATTTGTCAGTCCCTGGCGTGCGCCCGAGATTCGCTCGGTGGCTGGACCGGTAAAGCTGCGCTTGCTTACCGAGTTCAATAGCGCTTCCAATTCCGTCATTCGCCCCAACCGCGCGTACATATACGCAAGTTCCCCGACAGCGCGATCACCCATGGCTTTGCCGGTGCCGTTCGGGACGTCCTTCGCCAGCAGCCAGGCTTCGCTCCAGGCCTCGAGCGCCCGCGAATAGTGACCAGTGTGGTAATACTCCAGCCCGAGGCCCGTCAAAAGCGACGCCCGCCACGGTGATTTGGGATGGAGGGTCAGAAAATCGCTCAGGCTTGCAAAATCGTCCGGCCCGTTCCGGTGAGCATACCGGAGCAGCGCCGCGGCCAGATCGGAGTTTTCAGCGGGGGTCGGATCGCCCCCGATTGGGATCAGGGGCTCTTCGAAAACACGTGCCGTGAAGAATTCCTCCCTGACTGGGTGTTCCGAGAATGCCAGCGTGGTAACGGGCTGATCAACTTTCGGGATTGTCCGATTAACTTTTACCGTCGAGAGCGCGAAGGAACCCGGTGCCTCTTGACCCGGATTTTGGCCTTCTGAAAACCCCTGTGCCCGGTGGACCACCAGGGCCAGAATGATGCCGGTCGTGATGATCAGGATTTTGCAGCGGACAGAGGTAGACGGCATGCAGGATATTGGGTGGAGTTGCATTGACTTCAGACAGCCTGACTCTTTGGCGAACATTCGCCCAACCGTCTACACTAATTCGAAGCTCACGTCCACAACTGTCTGTCGAGCGATCGAAACTGGATCGCTTCTGAAACATGGTCGCTGCTGAGTGTTTCCGCGCCTGCCAAATCAGCGATGGTGCGCGCGACTTTCAGGATGCGGTCGTACGCCCGGGCGCTGAGGTTTTGGTCGGTCATGGCGTATTTCAGCAATTCGCTGGTGGCGTCATCGATGACGCAGTGGGCCTTGAGTTCTCGGCTGCCCATGCGGGCGTTGCAGGCGATCTTGGGCCGGTCGGCAAAACGCGCATGCTGGAGTCGACGCGCGGCCATGACGCGCTCCCGGATTGTCGCGGAGGGTTCCCCCGGCTTGCCGGCGCTGAGCTCGCGGAATTTCACCAGTGGCACCTCGATGTGCATATCGATGCGATCCAGCAACGGACCGGAAATGCGGCCCAGGTATTTCTGGATTTCGCGCGGACTGCTGCGGGATTCGTGCGGCATTTTGCCGTCCGGCGTCGGATTCATGGCGGCGACGAGCATGAACTCCGAGGGGAACGTCATGGTGCCAGCGGCGCGCGAGATCGTCACCCGCCCCTCCTCCAAAGGCTGACGCATGGTTTCGAGCACACTGCGCTTGAACTCGGGGAGTTCGTCCAGAAAGAGCACCCCATGGTGGGCCAGGGAGATTTCGCCGGGAGTGGGATTAATGTTGCCACCCAGCAGCCCGGCATCGCTCGCGGTGTGATGCGGGGAACGAAACGGCCGACGCGTGACCAGGGCCTGGCCGGGCGCGAGCAGTCCCACAATGCTATGAATTTTGGTCGTCTCCAAAGCCTCCTCCAGGGTGAGCGGGGGGAGGATGGTGGCGAGGCGCTTGGCCAGCATCGATTTGCCGGTGCCGGGTGGGCCGATGAGCAGAATGTTGTGCCCGCCCGCCGCCGCGATTTCCAGGGCGCGCTTGACCGATTCCTGCCCCTTCACCTCGGCGAAGTCGATGTCGTCGTCCGGCGGCTGGTTGAACAATTCATGCAGGTCCACCTTGACCGGGGAAATCTTGACCTCCCCTTCCAGAAAACTGGCCGCTTCCCGCAGATTTTGGACGGGAATCACCCGCAACCCGGCGGCCACCGCCGCTTCGGCGGCATTTTCCGCCGCCACCAGAATCCCCGCCATCTTTTCGGCCCGTGCGCGCAACGCGATGGGCAGGATGCCCTTCACGGGCCGCACTGCGCCGGTGAGGGCCAGTTCGCCGACGATAAGAAAATTGTCCAGTTGATCGGTCTCGATTTGTTCGCTGGCGGCCAGCATGCCGATGGCGATGGGAAGATCGAAGCTCGGGCCCTCTTTTTTGACGTCGGCGGGGGCGAGGTTGATGGTGGTGCGGCCCATCGGAAATTTGTAGCCGGAATTCATGAGGGCCGTGGTCACGCGATCCTGCGATTCGCGCACCGCGGCATCCGGCAGGCCCACAATGATGATCTTGGTGTCCCCGTACCCGGCGTTGACCTCAACTTCCACCGGATAGGCCTCAATCCCATTCACGGCCGCTGAACAGACCTTGGCTAGCATGCGGGACCAATTTATCCCCCAGAGCGTCCCCGACTGCAAGCCGGGGTTTTGGCGCCCCCGGGACGATTTCGCAGGTGCTCCCCGCCGGTAAGACTTCCGGCGTTGCCGGCGTTGCCCCCCACGGGGCAGCACCTTTGGCGACCCGGGTGATGCCGGCAAACCTCGCGGGTGAGCCATCCTCTCCATCCGCGGAGGGACCGAAAAGAAGCACCGCGAGCACATCTATGAAAATTTGAATGTGCAGGGACGGAGAGCGGCGTCTTTGCGCGCCATCGAGATCCAGGTTGAGCCAAAATCTGAGCCTCCCGCGGACTCCTTCCGGAATCGGTCATCATTCCCGGACGCGCCTCGCGCTAGGTGACATCCCCCCGGCTAGACGTATCACGCACGGTTCGCCCGTGCCTTCCCTATAGGTTTGTCCATAAGTCGGATCAGTTTCACTTTTAGGACGGCGCTTTAGTAACAGGCAAAATTGGACTTGTTGATAGCGGGCAGTGGTGCTAGCGTTTTTCTCGTGGCCAGCGGCGTTCCCGCCCAAAAACGCCGCCATGCCACCGGGTGATCTATTAAACCACCCACTTAGTCAAGCAAACTTATAGTCAACTTCATTTGGGTATGAAACCGAGTCTTCAATGCCGTCTTAAAACAATCCTCGCAACGCTGGCTGCTTCCCTGTGCCTCCTCACCTGCGAAAGCCAGGCGGATACGTATTCAAAATTCTACGACTTTCGTAATCCCACCGGCTACCTGCCTCAGGGCGGCGTGGTCGTGGCCGGCGGGCGAATCTACGGTACCGCTGCCCGGGGTGGCCCGGCGCCGAGCGGGCTGGTCTACTCCGTGAGCACCAATGGGGCTGACTATACAATCGTCCATGCCTTCGCGGCGGATGGTTCCGAAGGCTATGGTCCCAACACGGGGGTAACCCTGGTCGGCGTCATGCTTTACGGGACCACTTCAGGGGGGGAGTATGCCTTCGGCACGTGGCGCGGCACGGTGTTTCGGGTGGCCACCAATGGAGCCAACTTCGCCATGGTTCGGCCCTTTGCCATGGACACCTCGGAGGGCATCCCCGATGGCTGTGGACCACTGCTCGAGCAGGCGGGCACGTTATTTGGGGTCACTCCCGGGGGCGGGCTCAATGGCAAGGGGGTCATCTACTCGATTACCACAAATGGCGATTTTCACCTCCTCCACACCTTTTCCGATAGCTTGACCGATGGCAGTTACCCGCAAGCGCCGTTGACGGTAAAGGGTTCTACCTTGTACGGGACAACCTCCCGGGGAGGGGCTGCTGGCTTTGGAACCGTCTACTCCATAAATACCGACGGCAGTGGTTTTGCGGTGCTGCACAATTTTGCCGGATACCTGGGCCTTACGGAACCGGGGGTGCCGATGAGCGGTTTGACCCTGGGGAGCGCCAAGCTATATGGCTCGACCTACTATGGCGGCAGCAATCATGTTGGGACCATCTTCTCCATGAATCTCGATGGCTCGGCCTTTACGGTGCTCCACCAGCTGGGTACGGAGCCCATTGACGCCACCGACCCTTCCGCGTCCCCGCTCACCCTGGTGGGAAATCAACTCTATGGCGCCTACCGCGGCGGCGGCACGAATCTGGGTTATGGACAATTCATCGGGCAGGGGTTGCTCTTTCACATGAACCTGGACGGTTCGGGCTTCACTCCGCTGCACGTCTTCACCGGGGCGCCGGCGGACGGCGATGGCCCCTGGGACGGGCTAACGCTCGCTGGCAACACCCTCTACGGCTGCACCTCATTTGGTGGCTCCAGCCTCTACCTTGGGGGCAGCCTTTTCTCCTACACTCTTGACCGGATCCCGCAGAGTGTTCCTCCCCCCGTACTGCTGATCGGCACCCAGACTCTGCCCGACAGCATCGGGGGGCTCGCCATTCAGGTGAGCATCACGATGACCAACCTCGTGCCCGGGACTCCATACCAACTGCTGCGCAATCCCAATCTCACCACCACGAACTGGACTCCGAGCCTTATCTTTACCGCCACCAACTCCTTCCAGATCTGGCGGGAAACCCACACGGATCCGGCCATGTTTTATCGCGCCCAATCCCCCTAGCCCGGCAAACGAGGGCTCCCTGCAGCTGACCACGGGTGCCCTTCCCGAGCTGTCGCAGACTTCGCCGGCTCGCCGGAGTGATGATTCATCCAGGGTCGCGGCTGGCGCGCGGCGGAACACCATTTGCACGCTTGCCATCCCTGGCGGAATCACGGAACGTGGCACCGCAAGCTGCTTATGAAACGCGCGTTGATTACCGGCATTACGGGACAGGACGGCTCCTATCTCGCCGAACTGCTACTCGAAAAGGGCTACGAAGTGCACGGCATGGTCCGGCGCACCAGCTCCCTTGAGCGTTCCCGGCTCAACCAGCTCTACCGCGACCCGGCGATTTACGGGCGGCGCCTGTTCCTGCATTACGGCGATTTGGATGATCCCACAACCTTGCGGCGACTCCTCACCAAGTCAGCCCCGGAGGAGATTTACCATCTGGCGGGGCAAAGCCATGTCGGCCTGAGTTTTGAAATCCCGGAGTCCACTTGTGAAATGACAGCGATGGGCACCTTGCGGCTCCTGGAGTTAATCCGCGACCTCCCGGCGGCCCCCCGGCTGTTTCATGCCTCCTCCAGCGAAGTATTCGGCCGGCCGGAGCAATCCCCGCAAGACGAACGGACGCCCATGGCGCCGGTGAATCCCTACGGCTGCGCCAAGGCATTTGCCACGCAAATGGTTGGGATTTACCGCCAGACCTTTAAACTTTTTGCCTGCAACGGGATCATGTACAATCATGAATCGCCGCGGCGCGGGGAAAATTTTGTGACCCGGAAGATCTGCCATGCGGCGGCGGCGATTAAATTGGGTCGGCAGCAGGAGTTGTTGCTCGGGGACACCTCGGCATTGCGCGATTGGGGCCATGCGCGTGATTATGTGTTGGGCATGTGGCTGGCCCTGCAGGCGGAGATGCCAGATGATTATGTTTTCGCCACGGGAATCCTGCACAGTGTCCAGGATGTGGTGGAGGCCGCGTTTGGAGCGGTGGGCCTGGATTGGCGCGCCTACCTGAAACAGGACGCCCGCTTCATGCGGCCGGCCGAACCGTTGCGCCTGGTGGGCAACCCAGCCAAAGCCAGGGCCCGACTGCAATGGGAGGCCCGCACCACATTTGCCGAGTTGATCGCCGAGATGACGCAGGCCGAATTGGAGCAATTTTCGGCTGAATCCAGCTGAGCCGAAGGCCTCATGCCGCCCTGGCTTCCACGCCGGCCATCAGCCGCATCAAGTTCGTTTGCGTAAAGGCGGCGCGTTCCAGTTCCCCGGCCACCGTGCCCTGGCGCATCACGAGTATTCGCCGGCTCAAATTCATCACTTCCGGCAATTCGGACGAAATGACCAGCAGGGCCAATCCCTGGCAGGCCAGGTCATCCAGCAGGTGGTGAATCTCTGCCTTGGCCCCGACATCCACCCCGCGGGTGGGTTCATCGACGATCAGGACGCCGCACTCGCGCGCCAGCCATTTGGCGAGGGCGATCTTCTGCTGATTACCTCCGCTCAGGCCGGCCACGGAGGATTCAATCGAAGGGGTTTTTACCCGCAATTGTGCCACGTATTTTTGCGCCAGGGAGCACTCCGCGCCCCGGCGGACAAAGCCCGCCCGGCTGAGGCGCCACAGCACCGTCAAGGAAGTGTTTTCACGACAATTCATCGACAGCACCAAACCCAGGCGCTTGCGATCCTCGGGTAGCAAACCCAACCCGGCGGCCAAAGCGGCAGTGACGGAGCCGAGCGGCAATTCCCGCCCGCGGATGAACACCCGGCCGGTGGCGGCGGGATCGAGGCCGAAAATGGCCAGCGCCACCTCGCTCCGGCCGGCGCCTACGAGACCGGCAAAGCCGAGGATCTCGCCGGCGCGGAGCGTGAAATTCACATTCTGAAAGCGGCGCGGCGAGCAAAGATTCTCGACCCGCAGCAATTCCTCACCCAGGGGTTGGCCGAGGTGGCGGGAGGTGTATTGGGTCACTTCCCGCCCCACCATTTGCTGGATCAGGCGCTCGGGATTGGTGGCGGAAACCTTTTCCGTGGCCACATGGCGGCCATCGCGCAGGACGGTGATGTCATCGCAGAGCCGGAAGATTTCCTCCATGCGATGGCTCACATAAATGATCGTGATTCCCCGGCGTTTGAGTTTGGCGAGCAGTAAAAACAGGTTTTCGCTCTCCTGGAGGGAAAGGGAACTGGTCGGTTCATCCATGACGATGATCCGGGCCTTGGTGCCCAGAGCCGCGGCAATCTGGATGAGCTGTTCCTGCCCGGTGGAGAGGCGGTGGATGGGCAAATCCACGTCAATGTCCGTTTCGATTTCCGCCAGCATGGCCCGGGCCTGTTCGCGCATGCGCCGGCGGTCCAACCAGCCGGCGCGGCGCGGCAGATCGCCCAGGCAGAGGTTTTCGGCCACCGTGAGGTTTGGGCAAAAGGCCAGTTCCTGATGCACCATGGCGATTCCGAGATGGCGGGCCGCCAAAGGAGTGGCGGGTGCGATCGGCACTCCTTCGAGCTGGATTCCACCACTGTCGGCGACGTAAACGCCGGCCAGAATCTTCCCCAAGGTGCTCTTGCCGGCGCCGTTTTCCCCCATCAACGCGTGGCAACTGCCCGGCTGGATGTCAAAACTGACATCATCCAGCGCGTGGACGCCGGGAAAACGCTTGGTAATGTTTCTGAATTCAAGAAAAGCCATGGGGCGGGGGCGGCGATGGACGCAAGCAATATTAGCTCCGGCGGCCGGACCTCACTTGGGCAGCCATTTGTCCCAATTCTTGGCAAATTCGTCCACATTGGCCTTGGTGACCGGCACCAACTGGCTGATATCCCGCACCGCGGCCGGTTCTTTCTTCAAATGGATCTTGTTGATCAGGTGTTCCGTGGAGCGATAGCCCCATTCATAGACTTGCTGGGCCAGCAGCATTTGGACGTGGCCACTGCGCACATAGGCCAGTTGGGCGGGCAACGCGTCCACCGAGACGCACTTGACCGAGCCCGCGGGCCATTTCAAAGCATTGTCCGTGAACAAAGGCCAGCCGCCGATCATGGCCCAACCGGTGATTTCGGGATTGGCCTGCATCACCATCTCGACCTTGGCGGCCGCGTCCTGGGGCGTCTCCTTGTGATAATACGCATCACGGATTTTGATTCCGGGATACTTCTTGGCGGCGCTTTTGACTCCTTGGACGCGTTTTTGGAGGTTGGGCGCGTTCTGATTTCCCGCCAGGATCGCCACCACCCCTTTTCCTCCCATCGCCTTGGCCAGTTCGTTCATCACCTGCTCGCCGCATTGAACGTCATCTACCCCGAAAGTGACAAACCGCTTGCTGGCGGGGGCGTCCGAATCAAAAGTCGCCACCGGAACCCCGTTTTTCACTGCGGCGTTGATCGCATCCGTCAGTTTATTGGCATCCGAGCAACTGACCGCGATGCCGCTGGCCCCGGCCAAAACGAGTTGCTCGATGGCGTCCGCCTGCTTTTGGGCATCCTCTTCATTGGGCGTGCGCCAATCAATTTTGATGCTAATCCCATATTTTTGGCCCAACTCTTTGGCCGCATCGAGGGCTCCCACGCGGGCGGCCTGAAAAACCGGATTGCCCTGGGATTTTGCCACCAATCCGATCGTATAAGACTTGTTCTGGGCTTGGGTGCTGGCAAGCAGACCAAAAAGGATGGTCAGGGCCAAAAATCGTTTGCGCATAGAATTTACGAGGTTGTGGTGATGCTGTTGGGTGTTTTCTAACCCAAACCTCCCTGCTGGTTCAACTGCAAAGAAGGGCGGGTTCACCAAAATGCTGATTCTGCCTTGACAAAAACCAAAACCAGTATAGCATATTGGAAGTCGGCGGTTGGAACGTGCATTTGCAGAGTGCGCCATTACTGGTTTTGTAATGATTAAAAACGCCGAAAAGAAGGACTGGCCCACCAACGTTCCCAGAATTGCGAACCGCAGGGGAAAGTCTGCTCGAAAGAATCGGGAACACCTGCGCGGAGCGCTCAGTTGTGATTCATAAGGTGTTTATGATGTGTTACTTGGGTTAGAGCAGGCGGCTTGAAACCGCCCTTGGTAAAAATTGTCAGAAAGCTAATCGCAGGTTCGCAGGCCGGATGTCGGAGATATTTGAGTGAAAGTGTCGTAATAGTAGTTTTTTTGCTAAAACGAAGTGACTTGGCTGCGAATTTTGCCTTTTGGCCCGGCATGTGCTATATTAAAATTTGGATTAAAGCACTGCGAAGGCGATCAGCGAAGAATTGATATTTACAAGAAAATCAGCATGAAAAATTCTAGTTTTTTGCTCGCCCTTTGTTGCGTGGCAGGCATCTCGGCCAAGCCTACGGCAGCCCGTGGCCAGTCCATTGTCAATGGTGGGTTTGAGACCGGCGACTTCACTGGCTGGACTCAGGGCGGAAACTATGCCGCCTCTGATGTGGTGGTACCGCCTAATAGCATTAATGATGCGGCCCATCAGCCCCATTCGGGGCTCTGGCAGGGCTGGTTCGGGGCGAATCCCACTTCCAGTTTTTTATCCCAATCCGTGAACCTTGCTGCCGGCTCGGTTTATAAGCTTGATTTCTGGCTGGCTAATCCGATCGCCGGAACCGCTTCCTTTCAGGTTGATTTCGGCGGGGCCACTTTAACCAATTCCTTGACCCAAGGCAGCAGCTTGAGCTCATTTCCATACCAGGAATTCTCCTACTCGTTCACCAACCTTCCGGCGGGACCGACTGAATTGAAATTCACCTTTGAAAACACCCCGGACTGGCTTCTTTTGGACGATGTGAGCATAACTCGCCAATCGGTGCCCGAAGGGGGACCGGGAATCATTTTCCCGCTGCTCACGATTTTAGGTTTGGGATTTTATGCCCGGGTTTCGGTGAAAGCCGTGCTGAAAGCATAACGCAAGAATTTTTGACCACCTCACCCGACAATCGGGAAGTGGGCCGTAACGCACATGTCGTCTCATCACGCAATCTTGTCCTGTAAAGCACCGGAATCACGGGGATCCGGTGCCCTTCATTTTAAGCAGGGTCAATTCTCCCTTCATCGCTCGGTCGGCCAGGGCTGCCGTTCAACTCTGGGCCGCTTTTCCGGGCTGCTGTTGCTTCTCGGAGTGCTGCCGCAACCCGCCCGCGCCGGAAATATCACTAATTATTCCATTACGAATTTCGTCTGGACCGGGGCGGCTGGTTCATTATGGAATACGACCAACAATTGGCTGGTGGATTCACCGACGAACGGGACGCCGGCACCCCGGCCCCCCAATTCGATTGCCGGTCAGGATTTCACGATTTTTCGTGGCTTGGTTGCCAACCGCACGATTGATTTGGGTAACAAGCCGCAAAATATCCGCGGCATGGAGTTTGATTCCGCCGCCAATCCGGGAGGCTACACGTTTAACGTGAGTGGCGTGGGGGAAACCGCCACGGATTTTGGCTTTCACCTCCGCCCGGATGGCATCGTCAATTATGACAGCCACCCCGAAGTTTTTAACGCCCCGGTAAAATTGTTGACGTATGCCGGTGGCAATCTGAGTTCCATGATTCAAGTGGCCTTGAACGTCACTTCGGGAGGTTTGATTTTTTCCGGCAAATGGACCGGCGGCGCGGCCAATACCCCCACTTTTGACATCAACGGCGGTAACTTGGTGCTGAACGGGGCGGGTGATTTTACCTTCGGGGGAAGCACCACCAAGGGAATTATTGCCAGTTCTTCGGGCAGTGGCATTCTCACCATGAATAGCTCTGGCCGGCTTTTTCTGGATGGCACCAGCGCGAATACGTATTCGGGAGGCACCATTATTAATAATGGCACCGTCTACGCCAACAAATTAAATGCTTTGGGAAATCTGGCTCCGCTGATCGTCAATAATCTCGGCGTTTTGGAGATCCATGATTTCAACCAGCGCGTGGGTGACTTTATTCTGGCGGGCGGCACCATCAATGGTGGGACGGGCAGTTTGTTGTTGAATAGTGCTTCCAACAACATTCAGTCCGGGATGAGTTCCGCCATCATCGGCGGTTCGGGGGGCTTGACCAAAACCACCGATGGATCGGTGACCTTCACCGGCGCCAACACCTACACTGGCGGGACCACGATTGAGCGGGGCACACTTTTTGTTGATAACCTCGCGGGCAGCGGCACCGGTTCGGGTGCGGTGAACGTCAAAAACGGGGGCACGCTGGCGGGTATCGGGATCATCACCGGGCCCTTGACGCTCCAAAGCGGGGGTAATCTGAGCGCCGGACATGGCAACCCCGGCACATTGACGTCCGGCAATCAGACCTGGCAAGGCGGCAGTAAGATCACTTTGGGGATGAATTCCGCCGGCGGCACCGCGGGGGCCAATCCCGGTTGGGGCTTGTTGAAGATTAATGGGGTCCTCACCTTGGGTGGGAGCCCCATCACCATCAACCTCACCTCCCTCACTTTAGGAGGAAGCGCGGGGCAGATATCAGACTTTAATCCCGATGGCACCTACGATTGGCTCTTCGCTTCCGCCAGCGGTGGGATTGTGGGTTTGACTTCCGGCAGTTTTCAGGTGAACACCTTGAATTTTTCCAATAACCCCGACGACTATCGCTTTACCGTGGTATCCGAGAATAACGGTACCGAACTCCACCTGACGCATGTTCCCGAACCCGGCCCGATCGCACTATTGATTTTGGGTTTGGGCTTGGGTGCCGTGGCCCAATCCGTTCGCCGCCGGGCCTGATGGCCTGGCGTTGCGTCGTCCCGCTCAGCGCCACCGGGAACCGGCCTCAAATTCCTGAGCCAACTGCAATTTCGGTTGGCGATCGGCCCCGGGAAGTGCTCTCATGGGTATCCTATGTTGCCCTCGCAAAGCCCCGTTGCTGCTTCCCGGAAAAACCAGCGAAATCACCCGGGTCTCGCTGCCCTGCTTCTGCTACCTCTCGCTCTCGCGCTGATTGCCAGCGCTTCTGCAGCCGGGCTCAATCCCGCCAAACTGGGGCAAGTCGACACCGAAATCAACCGCGCCATTGCGGCGGGCCAATGCCCCGGAGCCGTGGTTTGGATTGAACACGGGGCCAGCCACTATGAACGGGCCTATGGCCAGCGTTCGTTGGTTCCGGAAAAGGAACCGATGAGTCCCGACACCATCTTCGATGTCGCTTCGCTCACCAAGGTGGTCGCCGGCACCCCGGCCATTATGCGTCTCATCGAACGGGGGCAGGTGAAACTGGACGAGCCCGTCAAATCCTACCTGCCAGAGTTCACTGGCGAAGGCCGGGAAGCGGTCACCGTGCGGCACCTCCTGACCCACACTTCGGGGCTCTTGCCGGACATCGAGACCCGGACGGACTGGCGCGGACGGCAGACCGCCGTGGCCAAGGCGGTGGCCGAGAAATTGCGTGCCCCTGCCGGCACCGCCTTCGTTTATAGCGACGTTAACCTCTTCCTGGTCGGCGCCATTGTGGAACGTGTGAGCGGCCGGGCACTGGAGAGTTTCGTCCGGGAGGAAATTTACACCCCCTTGAAGATGGCGGACACCGGCTACCTGCCACCGCGAGAGAAGCTGCCCCGCATTGCCCCCACCGAGCGATCACCGGGGAATACGAACGTTATTTTGCGCGGAGTCGTTCACGATCCCACCGCCCGCCATATGGAGGGCGTCGCGGGACATGCCGGTTTGTTCACCACCGCGGCGGACCTGGCCCGCTACGCGCGGATGATGTTGAATGAAGGGGAGCTCGACGGCGTTCGGGTATTCAAACCTGAAACGGTGCGGCTCATGACTTCGGTCCAATCACCCGCCGGAGTGAAGGCCCGGCGCGGCCTTGGTTGGGACATCGATTCCCCCTATAGCCGGCCCCGCGGCAAACTCTTTCCCCGGGGTTCCTACGGCCACACGGGCTGGACGGGGACCTGCCTGTGGATCGATCCCTACTCCAAAACTTTTTTCCTTTTTCTTTCCAACCGGGTGCATCCGGATGGCACCGGCAACGTGGTCCCACTCTATGCCACCCTGGGAACGTTGGCCGCCGAATCCGTTACCGATTTTGATTTCCAAAACGTGCCGCAACAATTGCCGCCGCAGGCCCGGGCGGCAACCACCAACGCGGAGCCGGCGGATCACGCTTCATCAACCGGTCCGGCGCCCGGTGTCTGGAACGGCATTGATGTTCTGGCCCGCGATCATTTTGCGCCGCTTCAAGGGAAACGGATCGGGTTGATCACGAATCACACCGGCCAGGACCGGGAACGCTATCCCACCATCCATCTCCTGAAGAATGCCCCCGGCGTCCAACTTCAAGTGCTCTTCAGCCCGGAACACGGTCTTTATGGGGCGCTCGACGAGGCGGTGGGTGACGGCGTGGATGAAATCACCGGACTGCCGATTTACAGTTTATACGGCAAGCGCCAAGCCCCCACCCCGGAACAGTTGCGCGGACTGGATGCCCTGGTTTTCGACATTCAGGACGTGGGTTGCCGCTTTTACACTTATCCGGCCACGATGGGATTGGCGATGGCTGCCGCGGCCCAGGCAGGCATTAAGTTCTTTGTGCTGGACCGGGTCAACCCGATCAACGGGCTGACGGTGGATGGCCCCGTACTCACGGGTAAAACCAGTTTTGTGGCGTATCATAATGTCCCTTTGCGGCATGGGATGACCGTGGGCGAACTCGCCGGGATGTATAACGATGAGCTGCACGTCGGGGCGGATTTGACCGTTATCAAAGTCGCCGGCTGGAACCGGAGTGATTATTTCGACGCGACCAGCCTGCCCTGGCGGAACCTGTCGCCGAACATGCGTTCCGAAACGGAGGCCATTCTTTATCCCGGAGTGGGCTTGCTGGAACGGACTGCGGTTTCCGTCGGGAGGGGCACCGGCACCCCCTTCGAAGTCATGGGAGCGCCTTATATCCAGGACCGGCGGCTCGCCGCTGCATTGAACGCCGCGAACCTGCCCGGGGTACGCTTCACCCCGGTGCGCTTCACCCCCACCGATTCCGTCTTCAAAGGCCAGTCCTGCGGCGGTGTCAGCGTGATGCTGACGGATCGAGATCAGTGCCCCGTGGTGGATATCGGCATCCTCGCGGCCAAAGTCCTCCACCGGTTTTATCCTGATCAATTTGGCGTGGAAAAGCTCGATGTGTTGCTGGTTCATGCCGCCACCCTGGAGGCCATCAAAGCCGACCGGCCATTGGCTGAAATTCACGCTCTTTGGGCGGCCGACCGCCAGACTTTCGAAGAACGCCGCTCGAAGTATCTGCTCTACTGACCGCCGGCTGCCGATGGGTTGACAATCACCCCCGTCCGGCGCATTGTGATTTCAACATTAGCCTGCCCTTGCCATGAAAACATTGCTCTTCTGTCTCCTGATTTTGAGTGCCGCCTCGGGCGACCTGTTGGCACAGGGTGCCCAGGGCGTATTGATTAAAAACAAGGCCAAAGACATCCGGGACGCCAACAATGCGAGCCAGGGCGTCGCCACTCCCGGTGCCCCCGCGGCGGGGGCCGTTCCCGCTGGCCCCCGGGGAATCGACCCTGTCCAACAGCAAAACATCGACAAGCTGGGCGAAGATCTGGGTCTGGTCAAACCCGGCGTGAGCGTACCCCCCGAACAGAAAAAGACCCTCCAGGGTGACCTCACCATTCTGGCCAAATCCGAACCCAAGCCTTCCCTGGCCGCCCTCAGCAAGCTGACGGATGATCTCGCGGAGGCGCTGGCTGCCAAACCGGGGGCCGGAAAAAGCCAGCCGCAACTGGCCAAGGCCCTGAACGTGATCGTCAACAGTTCCAAGCTCACCCCCGGTCAGGTGCGCATGTTCCTGACGAACGCGCAAAACGCCCTGCTCGATGCCGGCGTGCCGGCGGCCAAGCTGCAAACGGTGGCCGATGACCTCAAAGCCATCACCACGGAACTGCAGCCGAACAAACCCAAACCGGCACCCTGAGCGCTTGCGTTCCGCATCGCCGATCCGACTTGCCGGCTCTACCTTGCCCGGGGCAGCCTAGGGCATGGCGTCCAGTAAAAATGCGATTCTCGAAGTTAACGGACTGCGCATCGAGCGCGGCGGCACTGTCATTCTGGAGGAGGTAAACTGGCGGGTCGAACCGGGCCAGCATTGGGCGGTGCTCGGCGCCAATGGTTCGGGCAAGACTTCACTGCTCAGCGCCCTCACCGGCTACCTGATGCCGACAGCGGGGGAAATTGCGGTCCTGGGCTGTCGCTATGGCCAAAGCGACTGGCGCGAACTGCGCCGGCATATCGGTCTGGTGAGCTCCTCCATTCGTCAGCTCATGGCGGACTCTGAACCGGCCCTGCAAACCGTCGTCAGTGGCAAGTACGCCATCATTGATTTCTGGGGCAAGGTGTCCGCGGCGGACCGGGCCCGCGGGTTGCGCTTGCTGGCCCAAATCGAATGCCGTCATCTGGCGGCCCGCCCGTGGCTTTATCTTTCCCAGGGCGAGCGGCAGCGCGTCTTGATTGGCCGTGCCCTCATGGCCCGGCCGCGGTTGCTCATTCTGGACGAACCCTGTGCCGGGTTGGACCCGGCGGCCCGGGAACACTTTTTGCAATTTTTGGAAAGACTGGGGCGGCAGCGCCAGGCACCGACGCTCGTCCTGGTCACCCACCATGTGGAGGAGATCATGCCGGTCTTTTCCCATGCTCTCTTGCTGCAATCCGGACGGATTCTGGCCTCCGGATCCAAGCCATCGGTGCTCACTTCCAGCCGGCTTTCCACCACGTTTGCCGCCCCGGTCCGGCTGCAACGCCGGGGGGAGCGGTTCGGCTTGACCGTGCGGGAAAAGGTCCGGCGGGTGATCTAGATCTGGTCCCCAACGGGAGTCTCCTGATAACCGAAAAAGCGGTTTTGTTTGATGATGGCCACCACGGCGGCGGGAACCATTTTTTCCCACTCCCGGTTGCCGCATTGGATTTTGGCCAGCACGTCCCGGGAAAAGATCGGGAGGTATTCGATGTTGTGGCGGGTCACTGGTCGGATGCTCCCATTTTCCAGCAGATAATCGTAAAGTTTGCGCAGATTCGGGGCGACTTCCAGGTTTTCCGCGGTCACGACTTTTCCATCGGCCGGGTCCAACCAGGGATACACGTACAACTTCACCTCATTGCGAAAAAGTTTGCCGAGGGATTCCAAAAGACCGCCCTCCAGGTCGGTATAAAATTTTTCATCAAAGATTTCTTTGAGGCTGGGGATGCCGAGCACGATGCCGGTGCGCTTATGCGTGTAGCGGGACAAATAGGCGGCCAGCCGGTAATAGCGGCCAAAATTTGAAATCATCACCGTCTTCCCGAGCGCGCCGAGGATGTCCACCCGGGCCAGAAAGTCCTGGTGGTCGATCCCGCTTTCGGAAAGCAGGTTGCGCAGGGTCATTTCCATCAACACCACCGGGGTCTCGCCCTTCATTTCCGGTTCCTGCAGGATCTGCTCCTGCGCCCGTTCGAGCATGTCCAGCGTGGTATTGATGATGGGGCGAAAACTGCCGCGCTCGACCAGGACGGCTTTCTTGTAGAGGGCGTCGGCCGGTTGCACCACCTCGCCATCCGCGGTAAACATGGTGGCATCCGTCAATCCCTGCTGCACCAGTTGCAGGCTCATCAAGCGGTTGTCCACCCCCGAAAACGCCGGCCCGGCAAAGCGGATCATATCCACCTCAATGCGCTCCCGATCCAGGTTGTCCAGCAACGCGCCGATTAGACCCGGCGGATCCTGGTACTGATAGAATGCGGCAAACAACAAATTAACGCCAAAAATCCCCAAAGCTTCCTGCTCGCGGACCGGCTCCTTGTCGAGGAGGCGGACGTGGACAATGATTTCCGAGGGTTCCCCGTGGCATTCGGTTTGAAAACGGACCCCCAACCAGCCCTGGCCATCCTCATGGCGGGTGAAACTGCGCGTGGCCACGGTATCCGCCAGCGCGAAGAACTGGCTCTTCGATCCGCGGGTCGCCGCCAACCGTTCCACGGCGAGGCGGTATTCGTAATCCAACATCGCCTGCAAACGCCGCCGACTCACGTAACGTTCGCACGGCCCATAGATCGCGTCGCTCACCCCCATGTCGTAAGCCGAGATTGTTTTGGCTACCGTGCCCGCGGCCCCCCCCACGTGAAAGAACCAGCGGGCCACCTCCTGCCCCGCCCCAATCTCGGCGAAGGTGCCGTATTTCTTGGCATCCAGGTTGATGTGGAGCGCTTTTTGATGGGTCGCGAGCTTTTCGGTAGTATTCATCAGTTTCCCGGGCGGCGGGTGAGCTGGCCGCCCGGCCGGGAACCCTAACCCACCTCCGCCCGGGGTAAAAGCGCAAACCGAAACCCGCCCCAATTCCCCCGCCGGTAAACCCGGGCCGGGATGCGCCCAACCGCGCCCGGGCACACCTTGACGCGCCCGTCGATTCGCCGCAAACTCCCGCCGTGTATAAGCTCATCGGCAACGATGGTGTGGAATACGGACCAGCCTCGGCGGAAACCATCCGGGAATGGATCGCTTTGGGTCGTTGCGATGCCAGCACCCGGGCCGCGCCGGCCGGCACGGCGGAATGGCAGCCACTCGGATCCTGGCCAGAATTCGCCCCGCAATTCGCCCCCCGGGGCCCCCTGCCCGGCGACCGCCTGGCACTGGCTTCCATCATCTGCGGCGCGGTGGGAGTGGTCCTTTGCGTGCCTGCGCCGGTCGGTTTGGTGCTCGGACTGATGGCGCGCCGACGCCTGACGGCAGCCCATGCCCCTGCCCGCAAACGGCAACTGGCGACGGCGGGCATCATTGTCTCGGCGGCGGCGATGCTGCTGACCCTGCTTTGCTCGCCGATCCTTGCGGGGCTTTTCCTGCCCGCCCTGGCGAAAGCCAAACAACGGGCGCAATCCGTCCAATGCAGTAATAACCTGAAGGAACTGACCCTGGCCTTGCTGGCCCAGGCGGGAGAAAATGCCAATCAGCTCCCGCCGGTGACGACGTGGTGCGACGCGATCTCTCCTCGCCTTGGTTCCCCCAAAATTTTTCATTGCCCCGCCGGGCCAAATGGCACCTGCGGCTATGCCATCAATGAACGCCTGCGGGGCGGAATCGTGGGCCGGATGAACGCCAAGACCGTTTTGCTTTTCGAGAGCGATGCTGGTTGGAACGCCGCCGGCGGTGAAAAAACGATGGTCAGCCGCGGCCACTCTACTTCGCGCCTGAACACGCAGAGTACTTCCGGCCGCGAGGCGATCTTCTACGTCACCTTCGTGGATGGCACCTTTGCCGCCATCCCCGAGTCGGGGCTGGTCGCTTTACGGTGGGACCCCTAGCAAACATCCGGTCGATGGGGTATGGGTAATCCAACACATAACAGCATGTATCGCATAATTGGAGTGGATGGGAAGGAATACGGGCCGGTGAGTTTCGACGAGCTTCGTCGTTGGATCGCCGAGGGCCGGGCCAATGGGCAGACCCCGATCCGCGAGGAAGGCGGCGGCGAATGGCGGCCGTTACGGGAGTTTCCGGCTTTCGGACCGGAGTTGGAGTCCGGCCCCCGCCGCCACGCACCCGTTTTCTCCTCCTCGGCTGGCCTGGCCACCGAACGGACCGGCGGGGCCAGCGGGTTGGCCACCGCCGGCTTGGTCTGCGGCATCTTTGGGCTCTGCTGTTGCCCCTGTGGTCCTTTGTTTCCCCTGGCCGGGCTAATCCTGTCCGTGATGGCATTGACCCGGAGCAATGGAGATCCCGCCGCCCCGGGACGGGGTCTGGCAGTGGCGGGAATTGTCATTTCCCTCCTCAGCTTGCTGGGCAGCATTGGCCTGTGGTCCGCCCAGTTGTTGCACTTGGGGCGGCCATTCCGGTTTTTTCAATTTTAAGCACCACCCAACCAACCGACCCATTCATTTATTGCCATGTATAAAATTATTGGAGCGAATCAAATCGAGTATGGCCCCGTCACGGCTCCGCAATTGCGGGCCTGGATCGCGGAAGGAAGGGCGGACGCCAACACCCGGGTCAAATTGGACGGTGATACGGAGTGGCGGCCGCTGCGGGAGTTTGCCGAATTTGCGGATCTGTTCGCCCCGCCATTGCCGTCCGCTGGCCCGGCCATACCTCCCAGTCCTCCCCGGGACGGAGTGCCCGTGCCGAACTACCTGGTCCAATCCATCCTCGTCACCCTTTGCTGCTGTCTGCCGCTGGGCATCGTGGCCATCGTTTACGCCTCACAAGTCAACGGCAAATGGGAGGCCGGCAACTACGCCGGGGCGCAAGCCGCCTCGAAGAACGCGCGACTTTGGTGTTGGCTCAGTCTCGGCTTGGGATTGCTCTCCCATGGCCTGATTCTCATTCTCCAATTGACGGTGGGGGTGGCCGGCGCGTTCAAAAACCTCCAATGAGGACGGTGCCACCCGTAATCCGGCCATGGCGGATTACCCTGTCCGGCATGGCCATGCTCGCCACGGCCGGTGCGCTTCTGGTGTTGTTTCTCTTCAACCCCACGGAGCACCGCTTTTATCCGGTCTGCCTGTTCCATCAATGGACCGGCTGGCACTGCCCCGGTTGCGGTGCCCTCCGGGCCCTTCACAGCCTTACCCATGGACGGTTCCTGGCGGCGTTGCACTTCAACCCGCTCCTGGTTTTGGCCCTGCCGTTTCTGGCTTACACTGGCGTTCACTTCTTCCTGCGCGAAGTCGCCAGTTGGCCGTTGCGCCCCATTTACGTGCCCAACCGTTGGATAAAAGTGCTCGTGGCGGCCTTCGTCCTGTTCACCGTCTTGCGCAACATCCCCGTCGCGCCCTTTACCTGGCTCGCCCCGCCTGCTTCCCCCTCAACAATCGTAGGAGCCGACGTGAGGCTGTGACATTGCCTCTCCCCTCATTCGCGGCTACCCCCAAAGTCGCCCACCCATTAATAAAATTCCGCCAACCCCGAGGTGAGTTAAGGCAAACTCTTCCCATTGCCGAATTTGAATATGCCAATGTCCTCGCCGACCTCCTGACTCTCCCGGCAAGAGACTTGTCCTTCCCGCTGGATCGGGTTAAATGCGGGGCATGCAGAATCCTGTCATTGTCGCGTTGGATGTTCCGGACATCAATCTCGCCCTGACCCTCGCGGCCGATCTGGCCCCGGTGGTGGGGGCGTTCAAAATTGGCAGTGAATTGTTTACCAGTGGCGGACCCGAAATGGTGCGGCGTCTGCGCGGCACCGGAGCGGCCGTGTTCCTGGATCTCAAATTTCACGACATTCCCAACACCGTCGCCAAATCGGTGGCCGCCGCCGTGCGCTTGGATGTCCAAATGCTGACCATCCACACCAGCGGCGGCAGCGAAATGATGGCGGCCGCGGAGACCTCGGCGCGCCGCACTGCCGAGGCCACCGGCGGGGCGGTGCCACTGGTGCTCGGCGTGACGGTTTTGACGAGTATGGACGGTGCGAATCTAAGGGAAATCGGCGTGGACAGCCAACCTGCCGAGCAGGTGACGCGCCTTGGCCGCTTGGCGGCTGCGGCCGGCTTGCGCGGCCTCGTTTGCTCGCCTTTGGAAATCACCACCTTGCGGCAGGTCTTGCCGGCGGGAGTGCAATTGGTCACCCCCGGCATCCGCATCGGGGGCGAAAAGGCGGATGACCAAAAACGGACCCTCAGCCCCCGCGAAGCCCTGGCCGCCGGGGCCAACTGGCTCGTGATCGGCCGCCCGATTTACGCCGCCGCCAATCCCCGGGCCGCCGCGGAGCAAATCTTGGCTTCGCTATCCTGATGAGCCCCACCTGACCCCGCCCCCTGTCCCCAACACCAAAGGTGTTGTGCCATCTAGCCCAGCAACGGTGTTTATTTGGCAACGGTTTTTTTTACTTTTTTCGATTTTTTCTCTTTTTCATCGAGGGGCTGGGCAGCGAGTTTTTTCAATTCACTGTTCATGTGAAT
>CAIXFN010000097.1 GCA_903918755.1 uncultured Pedosphaera sp. | reverse complement strand
TGCATCTCGGCATCTGAGACTGTTGTTTCTTACTGCAAGTTGAATTTATCTTCAACCCGGTCGAACGTCAACTTTTTCTTCGCGTTTTTTTACTTACCGCTCGTCGCGTTCACCGTCACCGTTTCAAAAGAACGACAACAGATTAGCACAGTTCTCCTCCCCTGCAATACCTTTTTACAGTTTGTTCAAAGTTTTTTTGGATTGTGTGTAAAGTGCTTAACGGGAATGAGTTGCGAAGATTGAATGCGAGGTGAGAACGACCTTTTGGGAGCATGGAACGTTTTTTTCGTCACGGATTTGTCACCTGGTCGCGGTCGTTCGTCGCAAACCGCGGGGACCGGCAAATGAGTGGAAACGCCATTGTTTTCGGGGCATTTGGAGTGGTTTGGTTGATGCCGGGCCGATTTGCGATGCGTAGATCTCCCGGGATTTGAGAATGGGGAAACGTATTTGTGCCACGAATCGACTTTTCCGAGGCACGGAAAGCGTTTTGGTGGGGGGCTCTTGACGTTCGATAACGGGGCGGTTGGCGGATGCCCCGGCCGGCTGCCGCCCTTCGCTATGAAGCTTCGGAGGCCAGGAAAGCCGGAACTCCGAACCTTTAAGCGTTCTGGCTGGTGGGCACGCATGCGATTGGCAGCAATAACGAAACTGGATTAAGTTTGTTTAACCTGGATTCGGTGGGTTTTGGGGCATTTTTGGCCGGCGAGCGGCTGCCCGGAACCGGGCAAAGGAGGCGGATGGAGGTGAAATGAAACTGGATTAAGTGTCCGGAGGGTGGACTCCTGAGGGGAATGGGTCCGATGGGACGAATTGGACGCATAGGACTGATATTTTTGCCGATCGGCGGAGTTGGGGTGCTCAAGTGGTGAGCAGGAGCTTAAACCTCCCCATCTCCCCTTCCCTAACGCTTCGCAGCATAGAAACTGAGAAATTTGGCAGCGATGGCCGGTTTCCAGGAAAATCGGACGACCTCTCAGCGTCGGCGAAACTGGATTAAGTTTGTTTAACCTGGATTCGGTTTGTTTTGGGGCATTTTGAGCTGGCGCGCGGCCGCCCGGAACCGGGAGAGGGAGGTGGGTGGAGGTGAAATGAAACTGGATTAAGTTTGTTTGGCTTGGATTCGTTGGCTTCATGGAAAATTCTTGGCTGAAGGAAGCGGGTGGGCGGGTGCGTGACTGCCGTGAAACTGGATTAAGTGTCCGGAGGGTGGACTCCTGAGGGTAATGGGTCTCGTGTAACGGATGGGACGCATAGGACTGAAATTTTTGCCGATCGGCGGAGTTGTGGTGCTCAAGTGATGAACAGGAGCTTAAAGATGCGATGAAGGGCGGGTCGCAGGGCAGGCTGCGATCTGCCACGAGGGGATTTTTCTGGGCCAAGGACTGATTATCCAGATTCCATGGGGTACCTGTAGCACGGGTTTCAGGAAGGCGTATTTCTCCGGTAGGAATTTAGGGCCAGTTTCTCGAGTGCGAGTTCGACTTTTTTGCCTGCCACTCCCATATTTTTAACCATGCTCGAATACGAAGTCGCCCTGGCGAATATCCTGGCCCAAATGCCCGCGGCGAAGCCGGAATTGATCCCGGTACGCCATGCGCACCGCCGGATTCTGGCGGCCCCGGTCCTGGCCCCCATTCCCCTGCCCCCGTTTGATAACTCCTCCATGGACGGATATGCCGTTCGAGCTGCCGACACCCTCCCGGAAAATAGTGAATTACGGATCACTGGTCGGGTGGATACCGGGAAATCGCCGGAAACCTCCGTCGAGCCCGGCTGCTGCGCCCGGATTTTCACCGGGGCTGCCCTGCCTCCCGGGGCGGACGCCGTTATTATGCAAGAGGACACCCGGTTGGATCCGGAAAAGCCCGGGAGTATTCGGATCGTCGAAGGGGTCAAGCCGTGGGAAAATGTGCGCTTTCGCGGCGAGGATATTGCCGCGGGCGCCCCCGCCGGCCTCCACGGGGTGGAAATCTCGCTGGGACATCTCAACCTGTTTGCAGCACTGGGGATCAGCCAGGTCAGCGTCGCGCGTCAGCCCACATTAGGGATTCTGGCCACCGGCTCCGAACTGCGGGAAAGCGACGAAAATTTGTCGGCCGGGGGGATTTTTGAAAGCAATCGGGCGGGACTGACCGCGCTGTTTCAGGCAGCGGGCGCCGTTCCCCAAGCATTTCCGCTGGTGAAGGACACGCTGGCGGATACGCAGGCCGCCCTGGAGGCGGCGTTTGACCAAAACGATCTGGTGGTAACTTCCGGGGGGGTGTCGGTCGGAGAACTGGATTTCGTGAAAAGCGCCTTTCAGGCAATGGGCGGGGAGATGGAGTTTTGGAAGATTGCCATGCGCCCCGGGAAGCCATTCGTTTTTGGCCGGTGGCGGGAAAAATTCCTGTTCGGCCTGCCGGGGAACCCGGTTTCGGCTTTTGTCACTGCCCTCCTGCTGGTGCGCCCGGCGTTACGCCGCTGGCAGGGTGCGATCGCCACCTCCCTGCCCCCTTCCTGCGGAATTCTGGCGGAGACACTAGATAATCCCGGTACCCGCCGGCATTTCGTGCGGGTAACGCTGGATGAGACCGAGATGGTGCGGCCGGCGGGGACGCAGGCCTCGCATATATTGAGCTCGCTGGCCGCGGCCAACGGTTTGGTGGATGTCCCGCCCGCCGGCAGTTTGGCGGCCGGTTCGGTG
The DNA here is from genome assembly GCA_903918755.1 of uncultured Pedosphaera sp. Lineage (GTDB taxonomy): Bacteria > Verrucomicrobiota > Verrucomicrobiia > Limisphaerales > Pedosphaeraceae > CAIXFN01. Next base: position 3,427 of record CAIXFN010000097.1, on the reverse strand, counting down.
GTGAGGGTGATTCGTTGGGAGTGACCTTAACCCGACGAGCGCCAAATTAATGCAGGCGACCGGCCGCCCAGAAGAAGCCGTTAGCCAGCAAATCCAGAAAGACGGGATCGCGGAACGTGGCATCGGAATGGCCAAAAGTGGTCCCAAAGACGCGGGTGCCGTGGTACTCGTGCACCCAGGCCACGGGTTCATCCTGCTTCAATTTCGCATCGTAGCAAGTGGCCAAGGCCTGACTTCCCGGCCAGAGTTTTTCGATCACATACAGTTCATCCATCGGGGTGACCCAATTGGTGGGGAACCCCTGCATGATGGGATGTGTCGTGGCCACGGGTTTGACGGGGTAACGGCCCAACTCTTCGTGATACCGGCTCGTTACCCCGAGAAATTCGCGCCAATCGTCGAATTTGGCGGCGCGGTAGGTGTGCATGGCGCAATGAATCACCACGGCGGGCTTGCCGGCCCGGTGGGCGGCGGTGATTTTGCGGACGTATTCCGGGTTGTCGGTGTCGGCAAAGCATTCGTTGTGGACAATGATGTCGTAGGCTTTGGCCCAGTCGGGATCATTATACAGGGCGATTTCGGCGCGGGTTCCCCCACCCCCATCATTGACAATCGTCCAGATGACGGGCGACTTCCGGCCGATGGCGTTCGTGAGCGCCTGGGCCTGGAAGGGGTAATTGTGAAATCCGCCGCCGGTGATCAGCAAGGCTCGGACCGGTCGATCGGCGGCCGGCTTTTCCTGGGTTTGAGCCTGAGCTTGGGCGTTGGCGGTGGTTAAGGGGCCAGTGAACAGGCCGAGGCAGGCCAGCAGGAGGAGCGGCCAATGCGTTCCGGGGAATTTCACGCCGGAGTTTTGGAAATCCGTGGGGTGGGTCATAGGGGGAGAATCGTAAGCGAAATCGGGGCCGTCAGGCAAGCATTGGGTGGGAGGCAGGGAACGTGAGCTCCCGGTGTCGCGCGCCTTTCAGGGCGCAGGACCGAAAATACGATAAAACCCAGCCTGTTAGGCTGGGCTCAAGAGTCACGGCCCTTTGGGCCGTTCAGACGGGACCGCCTTCTTCCGTCGGCTGCTACAATTGGGAGGGTTAGCGGCGGCCCATGCCGGGGATGCCACCGCCGCCGCGTTTCATCATCAATTTTTGCAGCTTGCCCATCTTTTTCATCATTTGCTGCATTTGATTGAATTTATTCAGCAAATTGTTGAGTTCCGCCACGCTCACGCCCGAGCCTTTGGCGATGCGGATGCGGCGGGGGGCATTCAAAATCTGCGGGGCACGGCGTTCCTTGACGGTCATGGCGCAAATCATTGCCTCCATGCGGGTGAATTCGCGCTCTTGTTTGGACAAATCCGCCCCTTTGAGCATGTCCGCGCCGCCGGGAAGCATTCCTACGATGCTTTCGAGGGAGCCCATTTTCTTCATCTGGCGCAATTGCTCGAGGAAATCCTCCAGGGTGAACTGCCCCTTGCGCATCTTCTCTTCCAGGCGCCGGGCCTCGTCTTCGTCGACGGCCTCGGCGGCGCGTTCCACGAGGCTGACGACGTCACCCATGCCCAGGATACGGGACGCCATGCGCTCAGGGTGGAAGGGCTCAAAATCCTCCACCTTTTCCCCGGTGCCCGCGAGTTTGATGGGCTTGCCGGTGACGGTTTTGAGGCTCAAAGCGGCACCGCCGCGGGCGTCGCCGTCCAGCTTGGTCAGGATCGAGCCGGTGATGTTCAACGCCTGGTCGAAATGCGTGGCCACATTCACCGCTTCCTGACCGGTCGCGGCGTCGAGGACCAGCAAAATTTCCTGCGGCTGCACCAAGTCCCGCAAGCGGACCAATTCCTGCACAAGGGGTTCGTCGATCTGTAGGCGGCCCGCGGTATCGAAAATCAGGGTGTTGCGATTGTTCGCGCGGGCGAATTCAAGCGCTTCCCGGGCGATTTTCAACACATCCGTCTCGCCTTTCATCACGAAGGACGGAATTTCGATCTGTTTGGCCAGGGTCGCCAATTGGTCCATGGCGGCCGGGCGGTACACATCGGCGGCCACCAGGAGGGGAGTGCGGCCTTGTTTGAGGAGCAGGCGGGCCAATTTGGCACTGGAAGTCGTTTTGCCGGAGCCGTGCAGACCCACCATCATGATGCAGGCGGGGTTGCCGGAGAGGTTCAGGCCGGTGTTGGAAGAACCGAGCAAATCCACCAGCTCATCGTGCAAAATTTTGATGATCTGCTGGCCGGGATGGATGCTTTGGATGACCTCCACGCCCACCGACTTCTTTTGGACGCGCTCGATGAAATCCTTGGCCACCTTGAAATTGACATCGGCCTCCAGGAGGGCCAGGCGCACGTCCCGCAGGGAATCGGCGACGTTGGACTCGGAAATTTTTCCGAGCCCCCGCAAATTCTTAAAGGCGTTCTGAAGTTTGCCGCTGAGCGAATCGAACATGCCCAAAATTATTCCAAAGAGGACCCGTTGACAAGCACGCGCAAGTTTGGCTTAATGTGCGCCCCGCGCGGGGCTTGCGCGGCTGGTCGGTAGGATACCCAAGTGGCCAACGGGGGCAGACTGTAAATCTGCTGGCTTACGCCTTCATTGGTTCGAATCCAATTCCTACCACCACCTTTTTTCTCCCTTCCCGGCGGACCGCAAAGGCGGTTTCGGCCGGTTTTTTGGCATTTTGATCCCTCCCAGGGCGGAAACACAGGGCACGGGAAGTCCTTTAAATTCTCGCAAATGGCGAAGATTCTTCGATTCGAGTGAGAAATGGGCGAAGTGGTCGGGGAAGTTGTTGGACTTCGTCAGCCGGGTTGATTTAGGCCCCGGACCCGAAGCTGACCCGGCACCGATCCTGGTCCAATCTTTGGCTTAACGGGTTCGAGAGTCGCCCGGTTTGCCACACCCCGCCGCCTCCGTGCTTCGCCGAGGCGGCTACGCAGGGCAGGAAAGGCGGAACTCCGAACCTGGGGCGGGAGTCGAGGGGGGCTTTTTGCGCGTTGCCCTGCCCCGGCCTTGGCAAAGCCCTTTTCGGGGGCCGGGTCAACGCGCGAAAGGATCGCTATTCGAGTGCAGTTGGTTTGGGAATGCCGAGTCCCTGCGCGCTGCGAATGTTTATCTTGTCCCGATCGGATTTCCTGGACGGCGAGGCTTCATCCCGGCTACGTGCTGCCTAATCCCGTTTTTCCACGGGTTCATCCCAAAGCTTGCAACTAACCGCAACCGGCGGTGTGGACCTTGCATTGTTGATACTATCGAAACTGAATTGCACACGAGCCCCTATCCATGAGCGCACGCGACGTACTAAGGCCGCGCAAGTTTTTTTCTGTAAAATGTTTTAGCATTTTGAACTGAGAGCTGGGTATTGGTTATCCATGTTGAGGTAAATTTTCTCGCTGAGCCATTCGTCGCTGATTTCGGCGAGGAGGGCGCTAATCAAACGGAGG
>CAIXFN010000096.1 GCA_903918755.1 uncultured Pedosphaera sp. | reverse complement strand
GAAACGGCGGCAGCGATCCTGTCCGCGAGCGTTACGACAGCCGGTGAGCAGTTGGCCGCGCTTGCGCAAAAACACCTCGCGAAAAGGGGCGATCGATTACTTAGTAAAAGAAATCTCTGCCTGAATTCCTTAACGGCATTGTGGCTAAGCGGTCGGTGGCGCACCTATGGTCGGATGGCGCAGATGGTCGCACCCAACCCCGCCGGGCTCTTCATTTTCTGCGAAGAAGACCCCGGTAGCATCAACGACGTGGTGTTTGCCCAAACCATGGATGCGCTGCAATGGGTGGATTTCCCCGCCACTTTCCATAACTATGCCGGCACTTTCGGCTTTGCGGATGGTCATTCAGAGGTCCATCAGTGGGTGGAAAACAGCACCAAGTTTCCCCCACCAACGCCGCACGCGAACATAACCGGAACCACTAATGATATCGGCTGGTTTCAACGGCATGAGTCCGCTTTGATCTATTGACAGGCGAACCTCATGAAAGCTCCTTGCCTGACTTCATTGTATCTTCTGGGCGTGGTCATCTCCTGCTCCCTGGTGCACCCAGCCCGCTCACAGTCGCTCCTCCCGGTTTCCGTGGTTCCGTCGGTTCGGGCCCCGGCCGGAGGTGGTGGCGATTCCTTCTCCCCTATTCTAAACGGGGATGGCAACCTCGTACTTTTTGCCAGCACGGCGGGAAACCTGACTGCCCCCGGCACCGTTCCGGGCCTTTCGCCGGCCGTATTGTCTCTCCCCCTGCAAGTTTACGAGCGCAATCGCACCAATGGGGTCACCCGGCTGGTGAGCGGCAACCTCACCGGCATCACGGGAGGGAATGGGGATTCCTTTCCGGCCGGCTGGTCGGCCGACGGGCGATTCGCCTTATTTGAAAGTTGGGCCAGCGACCTCGTGGCCGGCGACACAAATGGGGTTTCCGATGTTTTCCTCGCCGATTTGGCGCTCTCAACGAATCGCTTGATTAGTGTCAACACCAATGGCGTGCCGGGCAATGGCGTCTCCGGCAATGCGGTCCTTTCCGCGGATGGCCGCTTCGTGGCCTTCGTCAGCGCCGCCAGTGATTTGGTCCCTGGCGATACCAATGGCATCGCGGACGTATTTGTGCGCGATTGCCTGGCCGGCACCACCACCCTGGCCAGTCCGGGCGCGCTTTCCACCAATTCGCCAACTCCCGCCGCCGGATCGGGTTTTCCCCAAATCAGCCCGGATGGGCGTTACGTCGCTTACTCCAGCCAGGCGACCAACCTCGTGTCCGGTGGACAAACCACTGGGGATTTGTATCTTTACGATGTGGCGGCGAAAACCACCACGTGCGTCAGCCCCGCCGCCCGGGTGGCGGCGCAGGGATATTTTGGAACGACCAATATCAATTGCTACAGCCACCGGTTCAGCGCCGATGGCCGGTTCCTGGCATACCTGGCTTGTCCCCTGTCCACCAACGCTTTGTCCCCGGCCCTCCTCCTGCGCTACGGCATCCTCAGCGGGGCCACTGACATCATCAGTACCAACGCGTCGGGGGTGACGGCGGATGGCGGCGAAATTGGCAGTCTGGCCATCTCTGCCGATGGCGCCCGGATCGCCTTCATCGCCAATACCAATAACCCGGCCGGGCTAACCACTGGCGTTTACTTGTGGGACGCGACCTCGGGCGGCACCATTCTCGTGAGCAGCAATCGTGACCAGACCGTGTCCGCCAACACCCGCTGCAATGCGCCCGGATTGGATGCCAGCGGACGCTTTGTCTGGTTCCTCAGCAATTCCACCAACCTGGTCGTTCCCTACACCACCCCGGATTTTCACCTTTTTCGTTGGGACGGATTGTCCGGAACCAATCAACTGGTGGATACGGACCTGAACGGAACCGGTTCGGCGGGACTCAGTCCGGCGGCGGTCGTATCCGCGAGCGCCGATGGCCAGTCCATTGCTTTTGAAGCCCCGGATGGCGCCCTGGTCCCGGGAGACAATAATCGCGCCACCGATGTCTTCCTTCGTGACTTCGCCAATCAAACGACCTCCCTGATCTCAGCCCATGATCCGGGAACGCCGACGGCCACCGGAAACGGGGCCTCCCTGCTCACGTTATCCTGCCTGAGCACCAGCGCCCGTTTTGTGGCCTTCGTCAGCGAGGCGGACAATTTGGTACCCGGCGATACCAACCATTGCCGCGACGTCTTCGTGCATGATCAGCTGACCGGATCCAATTTGCTCGCCAGCATCGCGGCGGACGGCGTTACCAGTGCCAACGCGCAGTCTTTCGAACCAACCCTGAGCGCGGACGGTCGCTACGTGGCTTTCACCAGCTTCGCCACCAATCTGGTTACGGGCGTCACGAACGACCTCGGCAATGTCTATGTCCGCGATTTGCAGACGGGAACCACGACACTCGTAAGTGTCAACCGGTTCGGCACGGGTCCCGGCAACAAACTTTCCCGGGCCCCTTTGCTGAGTGCCGATGGCAATTGGGTGGTGTTTCGTAGCCAGGCGGGGAACTTGCACCCGGCGGTGTCGGGAACCACGGAAAACCTCTTCGCCCGCAATCTTTCCGTCGGGATCACCTACGCGCTCACCACCAACTCCGCCGTAACGGCCGTTGCCGCCACTCCGGACGCCCATTATGTGGCATATGGCGCCGGCTCTTATGTTTACCTTTGGAACACGCTTTCGGCCGCCCGGGCCACCAACTTTTCCTACCTCGGATTTTCCACAACCCCGCTGACCGGAATGGCCATCAGTCCGGATGGCCAGCACCTGGCGTATTCTTATGGCCTGCAAATCCGCGGTTCCGATGTGGCCACCGGCAGCAACTGGGTCATTTCCTCCTGGACCGGCCCCGTGAATGCCACCAACCGCCCGGGCTTGCGCTTCAGCGCCGACGGCCGTTTCCTTGCTTATGCGACCATCGGCGCCCAAACGGCGGGCGATACCAATGGCCTCAATGATGTCTATTGCTACGATTTTCCATTGCACACCAACCAATTGATCAGCCACAGCTTCGCCTCCGCTGCGCCCGGCAATGGCCCCTCGGATTCTCCGGACCTCAGCCCGGACGGCCGCTTCATCGCCTATCGGAGCCGGGCCACGAACCTGGTCCCGGGCGATGGGAATAACGTCGGGGATTTGCTTCTTTTTGATCGTCTCACGGGGAGCACCTCTGCGGTCACGGCGAATCCCGCGGGCGGCGCCACCGGCAACCATTGGTCCCTGAATGCGTCCTTCAGCGCGGACAGCCAGTCGCTGGTCTTCGCCAGTTGGGCTTCCGACCTGGTCCCGGGCGATTTCAACCAGCAGGGGGATATTTTTGCGCTCACTCTGACCGCGCCGGGTGCGGCCGTTTCATTCCCCCTCCAACTCACCTCGACTACTCCGCCCACGCTCGTATGGCCCGCCCTCCCCGGCCATGCGTATACCGCCCAATACCGGGACGACTTGCCGGCCGCTCCGTGGCAAAACTTAAATGGGAATATGACCATCGTGGGAAATCGCGGCACGGCCTATGATTTGGCGCCCGCCGCGGCCCGCCGCTTCTACCGGGTGATGTCCAATTAAGCCGGTAGTTTGGCCATGCCAAAATTGGCCCGTTTAAAACCAAACCAGGTCTAGCCGCCAAGGCTCTTGTCCCCGGAAAGTGTTCCCCATCTGGCGGATGCTCAGTTGACTGGCGCGGGTGGTGTCAACTTGCCCGCAAAAAGCGCGTGCAAAATTGCGAAGATAATGATTGGATTCTGCCGGATGCGTCCGCTATAAATGAAATTTTATGACTACAATCGAACAACTGCTCGGTGACAAGGCCGAGTCTCTGCTGGGATTCAACAGCCCCAAAATCTCCAAGGACCGCCTCCATCTGCCCGGTCCCGACGTCGTGGACCGGCTCTTCAGCGGCTCCGACCGGAATAACCGTGTCCTGGTAAACCTCCAACGCCTGTTCGGCAGCGGTCGCCTGGCTGGCACCGGTTACCTCTCCATCCTCCCGGTGGACCAGGGCATCGAACATTCCGCCGGCGCGAGTTTCGCGAAAAACCCTGATTATTTCGATCCGGAAAACATCGTCAAACTGGCCATCGAAGGCGGTTGCAATGCCGTGGCCTCCACCTATGGAGCCTTGGGATTTGTGGCGCGCAAATACGCCCACAAGATTCCTTTCCTCGTCAAAATCAATCACAACGAGCTGCTCACTTTCCCGAACAAGTTCGACCAGATCATGTTTGGCACGCTCAAGGAAGCGGCGGACATGGGTGCCGCCGCGGTCGGCGCCACCATCTATTTCGGCTCGGACCAAAGCGCCCGCCAGATCGTCGAAGTGGCCCAGGCTTTCGCCATGGCCCACGAACTCGGCATGGCCACCGTGCTCTGGTGCTACATCCGCAACAATGCCTTCAAGAAAGACAAGGATTATCACGTCTCCGCCGACCTCACCGGCCAGGCGAACCATCTCGGCGTGACCATCCAGGCCGACATCATCAAGCAAAAGCTGGCGGAGAACAACGGCGGTTTCAAGGCGCTCAACACCGGTGGTTCCAGCTACGGCAAACTCGATGAACGCATCTATACGGACCTGACCAGCGATCATCCCATCGACCTCTGCCGCTACCAGGTGGCGAACTGCTACATGGGCCGCGCCGGCCTGATCAACAGCGGTGGCGAATCCAAGGGTGCCGCCGATCTCCCGAACGCCGTGGCCACCGCCGTGATCAATAAACGCGCTGGCGGCATGGGACTCATCTCCGGCCGCAAGGCCTTCCAACGTCCGCTCGCCGAGGGCGCCGCCCTCTTGCACGCGATCCAGGACGTTTACATCGACAAGTCCGTCACGGTCGCCTAAGCCACTCATTGGCCTTCCCTTCTCCGGCCGGCGCGCTTGGCGTGCCGGCCGGTTTTGTTATCCCCCCTTCCCGGACCGCCCGGATCCACGGGGATCCTTCCGCCCCACCCAGGCCAACCGCAATCCCTCCAGCGTCAGTAACGGCTCTACCGCCGTGATTTCCGGTAATTTCGCAGCCAGCAGGCGGGCGTAGCCGCCGGTGGCCACCACGGGCAGGCGTTTGGCCGCCAGTTCCGACTTCAATTCCGCAATCAATTCGCGCACCAGTCCCCGGTAACCATGTACCGCCCCCACGAGCATCGCCTGCCGCGTGTTCTTACCCACCACCGCCTTGACCTCGCGGATCTTGATTTTTGGCAATAGCGCCGTCTTCTCGTGCAAATAGTCGGTCAGCGCGGCCAAACCCGGCGCTATGATCCCCCCCACATAATTGCCCGCCTCATCCACCACATCAAAGGTCACGGCGGTGCCAAAATCCACCACCACCACGGGACTGCCAAAATGGTGTGCTGCCGCCATGGCATTTGCCAACCGGTCTGGTCCAATCGTGTTCGGCTTGGGATAATCGATCCCCACGCCCCGCACCGTGCGGGGCGTGAGTTCCAGGCACGCCTCACCGGCGATCCGCCCAGCCAACCGGGCCGCCGGCGCGGTGGCCCTTGGCACGACACTGCATATGGCCGCCCCCGAGATCGGTCGCCGCCCGAGGAAGCGGGCAATGGCCGCCTCGGCCCCTCCGTCGAACCAGGTCCGGGTCGGAATATTCTTCTGTTTACGGACTTTTTGCTCATCCGCCAGTCCCAGATGGGTGTGCGTGTTGCCAATATCGAGCAGCAGAATCATGGTGACTTTTTTCCCGCCTATTTCTCCACCGTGACATCCCCGCCGATGATCCGTTCCAGATGCCCATGCTGCGTTCGCAGCAGGAGGGCGCCGTCGGGATCCAACGACTCCGCCCGGCCCTGGATCATCCGCTCCCCGAACCGCACCGTGACGCGTTCCCCGATCGTCAGGCAGTGTTCCTCCCACTCATCCGCCACGGTTTCGAATTTGCCCGAGCAAATCAACGCGTAAACCCGGTCCAGTTCCTGCAATATCCGCACCGCCAGCTCGGCCCGATCCAGTCGCTGGCCGGTTTCCACCCGCAGGGAGGTGGCGATTTTTCGCAATTCCACCGGAAACTCCGCAGCGGTGAGGTTTACATCCACGCCCATCCCCAGCACAATGTGCTTCACCTTGTCCGGCTCCGCGCTCATTTCGGTCAGGATCCCCGCGGTCTTTTTTCCGCGCAGGAGAATGTCGTTCGGCCATTTGATTCCCGGCACCAAACCGGTCTGGAGCCGGATGGCCCGAAAAAGGGCGATGGCGCCCGCCACCGTCAGTTGTGTGGCCGCCAGCGGGTGCAACGGCGGCCGCAACAGCACCGAAAACCAGAGTCCTTTGCGGGCGGGCGAAAGCCATTTCCGTCCCAATCGTCCTCGGCCTTTGGTCTGCGACTCGGCAAAGACCACGGCCCCTTCCTTCACCCCGTCGCGCGCCAACTTCTCCACCACGTCATTGGTGGAGGTGGTTTCTTCGAACACCCGAATGTCCCGGCCGATGATTTGCGTCGTTCCCAACCGCGACAGCAGGTCGTCCGCGTGCAGCAGATCCGGCACCCCCAGCAGGCGGTAACCCAGATGCGGACTGGCCTCGATGTCATAACCCAGCGCGCGCAACTCCGACACCCGGGCCCAGACCGCCGCCCGGCTGATCCCCAGTCGGAGTGCCAGTTCGGTGCCCGCGATCCCCGCGGCGCCGTTCTCCCGCAGCGCGGCGAGGATTTGCGTATCGACGGTCATGGGTGTGCCTTTTTCCAATTCATTCCCGAAAATCCAGCGCCACATCCGCCGCCCGCGCCGAGTGCGTCAGCGCGCCCACCGAAATGAAGTCCACGCCGGTTTCCGCAATCCCGCGCACGGACTTCAGATTCACTCCCCCGCTCGCCTCGGTCACCGCCCGGCCAGCCACCAGCGCGACGGCCTGCCGGAGTTGCTCCAAATTCATGTTGTCCAGCAGAATGATATCCGCTCCTGCCGCCACCGCCTGCCCGACTTGTTCCAGCGTGTCGGCCTCCACCTCCACCCGGAGGGCGGGATAGGCCTGCCGGGCGCGTTGCACGGCGGCCGCGATGGCATTCGGCTGCTCGCCCCGTAATGCTGCCAGGTGATTATCCTTGATCAGCACCAGATCAAACAGACCAATGCGATGATTGGTCCCGCCCCCGCAGGCCACCGCGTATTTCTCCAATCGGCGCCAGCCCGGGGTCGTCTTGCGCGTGTCCAGAATCCGCGCGCGGGTCCCGCGCACCGCGGCGACGAACATGGAAGTCAGCGTCGCCACCCCCGCCAGCCGCTGGACAAAATTAAGCGCCACCCGCTCCCCCGTGAGGATGCCCCGGGCAGAACCGCTGATCTCGAGCAGCACCGTGCCCGCGGGCACCTTTTGCCCATCCGTCACCAGGGACCGAACCTGGATCAAAGCGGAACTCTGTCGAAAGGTCTCCCCCGCAAAGGCCAATCCGCAAACCACCATCTCCTCCCGCGCCACCAGGCTGGCCGTGGCCACCGCCGCCGTCGGGACAGTCGCCAGCGTCGTCACATCACCGGTGCCCACATCCTCCGCCAAGGCGGCCGCGACCGCCTGGCTGATTTCTTCGTTGGTTAGGGGTGCCATCGCTGGGCAGCATGGCCGAACTCCGTCCGCCCATGAAGGAAAAAATTGCGACGGAGCCCCTTCCGCTAATTCCCGGGCCATATTGCTTGCTCCCGCCCGCCGCCTCGGCCATCCTTTACGTCCGTAGCCCTCGGCACGCATTGACTTGAAAATTCGCGGTCGCTATCATGGCGGGGGAACACTTTAAAAACAAATGATCGACGTAATCGAAAAGCTGCTCATTTTGCAGGACCGTGACCGCCACATTCTGCGGGTGCAAACCGAATTGGCCCATATCGGTCCCGAGCGGGAAAACCTGCAGGCCAAGGCCGCTGGCACCCAGGCCATCCTCGATGCGGCCAAGACTCGCGGCAAACAAATCGAATCCGACCGGAAGAAGCTCGAACTCGACGTCGAGGCCAAGAAGCAGCAAATCGAAAAATACGCCAACCAGCAATTCCAGACCAAGAAGAACGAGGAATACCGGGCGCTGGCTCACGAAATCGAGACCTGCAAGGCGGATATCGTCAAGCTCGACGACCAGCAAATCGTTTTGATGGAGCGCGCCGAGCAGGCCCAAAAGGATGTGCTCACCGCTAATGTTGCCGCCACCCAGGCCCGCCAGGTCGTCGAAGGCCAGATCGGAAACCTGGCCGCCCGGGAAACGAATTTGGAAAAGGAGCTCGCGGAACTCGAACTGAACCGGCAGGCGCTTGCCCAGGCAGTGGAAGAGGGCGTCCGCGCCAAATATGAACGTCTGCGACGCACTAAGGGTTCCAACGTCGTCGTTGGCGTCGAGCACGGCGTCTGCGGCGGCTGCCACATGAAACTTCCCACCCAGATCATGGTCCTCTGTCGTGGCCAGCAGGAAGTGGTCACCTGCATCAATTGCGGCCGCATTCTGTATTATACCCGCGACATGGATTTGGCCGTTTCCGACTAAACTTAAATATCCGCGAAGCAGCCTTGCCACCCGGTCCGACTGCGGTTAGTTTGCGGACGATTTTGGAAGGGTGGAGGATCGCTTCCGGCGCAAGCCGGGGGAGGAAAGTCCGAACTCCGCAGGGCGCGATGCCGCGTAACTTCCGCTCATGGCGGGGGATACACGCGGGAGGAGGGCTGGAAGGCCTTTCGACGGACAGTGCCACAGAAAATTAGACCGCCATCAGCTTCGGCCGGTGGTAAGGGTGAAAAGGTGGGGTAAGAGCCCACCGCTCCAAGAGTAATCGCGGAGGCACGGAAAACCCCATCGGGTGCAAGGCCAAATAGGAAACCGAGGAGTTGCCCGCTTCGCGTCCCCGCTCAACGGGGCAGGTTTCGGGTATTGGCTGCTTAGACAAATGATCCTCTCCGCCCGCAAGGGTGCAGACAAAATTCGGCTTACAGCCCTTCCAAAATCACTTCTTCGTCCCTCCGCCTCCCGGCGGACTCCCGGGCTCGATTCCCTTACCAGAGAAACGATTTCTGTTCCCCCAACAAGGTCTCTCCATCCCAGAGGGTGACCCGCCACGCCGTCACTTCCCCAAATTCGCGATAAGTCTTTTCATCCATCGTGATGCTCGCCCAGTGGCTGTACCAATGGACTTGTTGGACGGTCTTTTCGAGCGTTCCTGCTTTCGGGGCCTCCCCGCGGCTCACCCCCCGCACTTCCAGTCGCAGCCGGAGATCCCGTGAACTCGCCGGTTTGGCTTTCCACCGGATCTTGAATTGCAACCCGGCGCGTTTGTCGGGATTCCGGCGCAGGTAGGACTGGTAGGCATCACGATCATACAGGCTCGGCGAAACACTTTCATGCCCCTTCAGGTCGAGAAATTGGGGGAGCACCTTGATGATCCGTCCTTCCGTCGCTCCCGCCACCGGGCTCGCCGCCAGGCCCATCCAGATTGCTAATATCAACCAGCGCATGGCGAATCTTTAACCGAACTCCGCTCAAACTCAATCCCGTTCTGCCCCGCTTCCCTCCCCGCCGCAAAATTGCCCATTCTCCCGACCTCATTTCCCCCACCGGGGAACCGCTTCATGCATAAACAAAGAAATCCATTCCTTGGCCGCCGTGCGATCCCCTTCCTCCCCGCCGCGCAGTTCGATGGCGCCATCCGGCAAAAGGATGAGGCGCGCCCGGCCGAAACGGGCAATCAGGTTTTCCGATTGGGACGTGAGCAGAGGTAGAAAGCGTTTTTTCATGCCCGCAGCTTCGCCCAAGTAGTGGGACAAACACTGTCCAACCCTCAAAATCGCATTCTGCTGGACAAAAATGCTGAATCCGCCGAAATTCCGCTGGATGAGAGGAATCGGAGCGCCCAGCACGCTGCCCACCGGCCCGGCTTTCCCGCCGCCGCACCACCGGTTGGACTCCTCCGCCATCATCCGCCCCGGGACCGGAGACTACCCCCTATGATCCAAGGACTGCGCACCGCAATTTATCACGCCCCTGATCTGGCCCGCGCCCGGGATTGGTACGCCACTGTCCTGGGTTTCGCTCCTTATTTTGATCAACCTTTTTACGTGGGCTTCAATGTCGGTGGTTTTGAACTGGGATTGGATCCTGATCCCACCGGCACTCCAGGCGGCAATACCGGAGCCGTCGTTTATTGGGGGGTGGCCGATGCCGACGCAGCTTGGCAACGTCTTCTTGATTTGGGGGCCGCCCGTCGCACGGATGTACAAGAAGTCGGCGAAGGCATCCGGGTGGCCACCGTGTTGGACCCGTTCGGGAACATTTTTGGCATCATCCAAAACCCCCACTTTTCCCTCCCCGTCCTCTGAACCACATGAACCACCCAAGCCGGCCAGGTCGGCTGTTCCTATGGGCCAGCGCGAAGTGGTGCCTCGCCCTCCTTCTGGGTTGGATTCTGGTCGGAAGTCCCCCGACCGCCCGGGCCAGCGAAACCAACCCCGCGGAAAGTTTTCTGCCGGCGGCGGCCAGCGTCGTGCTCCTCCCGGGATTGGCGGGAGACGTGGAAAGCGAGAGAACCTATGCCGGTCAGCTGGCTGGTTGGCTCGAAATCCTGGCGAACGCGCGGCCGGCTGTTCGCGAAACCTTTGTTTTTTCGGACAACCCGGAATCCGTCAAACTTCCCGCCGGTTTTTCCGCCCGCGTCCTCCGCACCAGCCGCCCGGAATTCTCCTCCCTCGGGCAGCAATTGCGGCAAGGCACCAATCCCCTGGTGGTGATCGTCTGGGGCCATGGCGGAATGCAAGGAAACACCCCCGTGTTCCATGTCCGCGGGCCGCGGCTCACACCGGCGGATTTCACCGCCTGGCTCAATCCTGCCAATTCGCGCCGCTCGCTCTGGGTGCTCCTCTATCGTGGGAGTGGCCGCTTCGCCGCGGCGTTAAATCAGGCATCCACGACCATTCTGGCTTCGGAAAAGGAGACCATCTTCGGCAGTGATCCAGTGGGCATGGAATTGCTGCTGCAATCCCTCAAGCGCCAACCCGGACTCGGCTGGCGGGCCGTCGCGGCGGAATTGGGCCGCGCCACCGGTTCCTGGTATCGGGAGCGCAACCTCGCGCGCACGGAAGAACCTTCACTTTGGACCGGGGGCCTGCCCCCTCAACTGCTGGCCCCGCCGGAACCGACACAAGTCACGGAAGCAACCGAGAATTCCGCCCCGGCCACGAACCCGCCGCCCCGGTTGACGCTCACCACCACCAACCTTTCCACCGCCTGGCAGGATCTTTCCCGCACTGATCCCCGGGAATATCTCGGAGCGGACGCCGTGGTCCTCCGGCGTCGCATCAGCTATACTTTGGGCGGCAATCCCGCGGTTGCCTGTGAAGCGGAGGAGTTCATCCAGATCCTGACTGCGGAAGGCAAACGGGCGGCGGATTTCGACTTTGCTTACTCCCCGCCAGAGGAGACCATCACGTTTCTCGATTGCGAAATTTTACAACCGGATGGCCGGTTGCTCACGTTGGATCCCGATTCCGTTCACGACGCCGCCGAATCCGCTCCGGGAGATTACCATACTGCGCGGCGCAAGATTTTTTCGCTCCCTGGCGTCTCCCCGGGGTCAGTGCTCCACGTGCACTACCGGAATGAATGGAAATCCTTTCCCTTACCCCACGTTTCCCTCGCCATCCCCCTGCTGGGCGATTCGCCCGTCCGGGATTTGACGGTGCAGATCAGCCTGCCGCGCGATGACCCGTTTCATTTCGCGCTGGATGGGCTGCCTGCCCGGGATCCCTCGATCAAGCAGTCCCCCTATGGCACCACTTATACCTGGGCATTTAGCAGTTTGCCGGCGGATGAACCCGAACCCCTCACCCCGCCCCACCGAGCTCCGGGGCTGCTGATCTCGACTTTCCCAGATTGGGCCGCCTTCGCCGATTGGTTTGGCCGGATCACCCGGCTGACGGACGAACTGACGCCGGAGCTGCGGGCCAAGGCGCAGGAATTGACCGTGGGCCGGACCACGGATCGCGAACGGATCCGCGCCCTGTTTGATTATGTGACAGGCCTGCGCTATGTGGCCGTGCCGCTCGGGGTGAATTCATTCCGGCCCCATGCGGCCGCGAACGTTTTGGGCAATCAGTTCGGGGATTGCAAAGACAAGGCCAACCTGTTGAACACCCTGCTGCACGCCCTCAACCTGGAGGCCCATCTGGTGCTGGTGCCGCGCTTTTCCCAGGCCGATGAAAACCTCCCCGGATTCGCGTTCAATCATGCCATTTCACAAGTCCGGCTCGGCACGGAGGTGCTGTGGCTGGATACCACGGACGACATTTGCCGTTTTGGCATGCTGCCGCCCGGCGACCCCGGCCGCAAAGTCCTGGTGGTGGATGCAAAATCCCCCGGCCTGGTCTCCCTTCCGTCACCCGAGCCCCGGGCGCACCGGCTGGAATTGCGCGGCACCCTGGATCTCGCCGCCGACGCCGATGCGCCGCCGGTAAAAATGGTCGTCACCGCCGTGGGATTTGCGGACTACCAAATGCGCACTGCCGCCCAGGGTCAATCTCATCATCCCGCCGCGCTGCCGCTCCTCGCCGCCCATTTTTTCCCTGTGACGGGGGCTTTCGGGGCCACCTCCCAAAGTCATTCGCCGGTTTCCGATCTCGGCGCGGATTTCCTCTGGCAGGCCGGGGGGGGCTTCGCGGGCCTGTTGACCGTCCAGGATGGACACGGCCTGCTGCGCACGCCCTTCTGGGTACCGCGGGAATGGGAGCACCTGCTCCACCGGCGCCGTCAGCCCTTTTTTCTCAATCAGGGCTATCCTTTGCGGTTGGATCAGGAGTATGCCATTACCCTGCCCGAGGGCGCCCGCGAGATCCGGCTTCCCGCCCCCCGAGAAAGCGCCGTTCAACCGCTGAGTTGGCGCGTGGAGTGGCAGAATTCCGCGGCCGGACTGGTCACCGTGCGCTTCCGCGTCGAAATCGCCCGCGGCGACCTCGCCGCGGCGGACACCCCCGCCCTGCAGGGCCAATGGCGCGCCCTCTTGTCCGCCCTGGGCGCGGCCCTGGAATTTAACCTCCCTCCCGGAAAATGAACCGGCCCGTTTCCCCCTCAACTCAACCAAACCCATGAGCCAAACCGAACCGCCCCCGCTTCCCGTCCCGGATCTGCCGCCCATCATCCAACCCGATCCCGCGCGCATCCTCGAGGCGTTTCCCGATAAATTCCGCCAGGTTCAGGCCGAGGTGGGCAAGGCCGTGGTGGGACAGGAAGCCATTGTGGACGCCGCCCTCTGGGCCCTGTTTACCCGCGGCCATTGCCTGCTGGTCGGCGTGCCCGGCCTGGCCAAGACGCTCCTGGTGCATGCCCTGGCCCGTTCCCTGGCGCTCCCGTTTTCCCGCATCCAATTCACCCCGGATTTGATGCCCTCGGATATCACCGGCACCGAGATTCTGGAAATGGAGGCTGGCACCGGTCATCGCAAATTCGTTTTCACGCGTGGCCCGGTTTTCACCAACGTCTTGCTGGCGGATGAGATCAACCGCACTCCGCCCAAGACCCAGGCGGCGTTATTGGAGGCCATGCAGGAGAAAACCGTCACCGTGGCGGGCAAGCTCTACCGGCTGGAGGAACCGTTCATCGTCCTGGCCACCCAGAACCCCATCGAGCAGGAAGGCACGTATCCCCTCCCCGAAGCCCAACTGGACCGGTTTCTCTTCGAATTGCGCCTCGATTATCCCAGCCTCGCCCACGAACGCAGCCTCGTGGAATTGCACTCCTTCACCCCGCTGGAACATCTCCACCCGGTCCTTTCCGCCGCCGAAGTGCATCAGTTCCGCGCCGCCATCACGCAGTTGCCTGCCGCGCCCAACGTTATCGACTACGCCGTGCGACTCGTGCGCGCCACCCGGCCCGGCGACCCCGCCGCCCCGGACTATATCCGCAAATGGATCCGCTGGGGAGCCAGCCCGCGCGCCAGCCAGTACCTCATCCTGGCCGGCCGCGCGCGCGCCGCCAGCCAGGGCCGTTTCAACGTGGCCCGCGAGGATGTCGCCGCCCTCGCTCCGCTGGTCCTGCGCCATCGCTTGATCCGCAGTTTTCAGGCGGACGCCGAGGGCCAATCCACCGATGCCATCATCACCCGCCTGCTGGCCGACGTACCGCGCAACCCCTGACCCGGAGTGAGTTCCACCCTGACTTCCCCGCCGCCCGCCTGGGTCCCCAGCCCGGGCTTCGACCAGCGCACGCTGGCTGCTTTGCAGGGGCTCGATCTCAAGGCCCGCTATCTCATGGAAGGGTTTCTCAGCGGCCTGCACGGCAGCCCCTTTCATGGCTTCAGTGTCGAGTTCAGCGATTACCGGATTTATCAACCCGGGGATGATTTGAAGCACATCGACTGGCGCCTGTTCGCCCGCAGCGACCGCCTCTGCATCAAACGGTTCATGCAGGAAACCAACACCCGTTTTTATGTGCTCTGCGATACCAGCGCTTCAATGGCATATCGCGGTGACCGGGCCTGGGGCTCCAAACTGGATTGCGCCCGCGTGCTCGCGGCGGGCTTGAGCTGGTTTCTCCTGCGGCAAAATGACGCCGCCGGCATGGTCACGCTCAGCGGGCCGGAAAATCACCCCCAATTCATCCGCCCGTCCCAGCGCTCGAGTCAACTGGGAGTGGTCCTGCAGCAACTGAACTCCCTCCAGGCTTCGGGCGGGGCCTCACTGGCCACCTTGCTCGACCACGCCATCCGCCTGATGCATCGTCGGAGTGTCATTCTTTTTTTCTCCGACCTCCTGGAACCAACCCCGGAAATCGCCCGCGCTTTCAAACAACTCCGTTTTCAAGGCCACGACTGCATGGTCTTCCAAATTCTGGACCGTGACGAAGTGGAATTTCCCTTCACCGAGCCCCAGGTATTCGAAGATTTGGAAACCGGCCACCGGCGCGCCGTCTCCCCCACCGTCGCGCGCACCCAATATCTCGCCCGGTTCGAGACATTCATGAACGGTTACCGGGATTTGTTTCAAGAGTTGGAGATACCCTGGTGCACCACCCGCACCGATGCGGATCCCTGGCCGGCGTTGGCGATGTTCCTGGCCGCGCGGATGCGCCGTCACTAATGCCGCTCCACTGCGAATTAACGCGGGAAACCGGCCGGTGAATTGGTGCTGGCAGCTTCCTCAAAATGGATCACCACTTCGCCGGTCCGGGCGTAGCCCAGTTTCTCGCGGGCCAACCGCTCAATCGTCTTGGGATCGTGATGGAGCGCGGCAATGGAGCCGGTCAGGCGTTTGCCCGTATCCCGCTCCTGTTTTATTTGGGCGTCCAGCCGCTGCAGTTCCGTCCGCATGTGTTCGTTTTGCTGGATAACCGGCAAATACCAGACACATACCGCGATCGCTCCGGCCACCAGAAGCAGGCAGATGACCAACTTGGTCAGCTTGTTCCAAATGCCCAGATCGACTTTCATGAATTCTATTTAAGCCTATCCCCGCCGCCAGGGAAAGAACATAAAATCCATCGTATTTGATTGTTTTGAACCAAGTTTAGGGGTAAGTATTTGGCCTGATGATCAAGGCTTTGTTGCTGATTTTTGAACCGGTATCGGGCTGGAACGGGGTGGTCGAAAGAAATCGGGGAACTGCGTTTATTTTTGTCCTGTATGTCCTGCCCATGCTGGCGCTTTGCACGGCGGCCCAATTGGCGGGCTTGCTGCACTTTGGCCATACCAGCGACTATTCGGGCACCGTGGTCCCGGTCGCCCGCAACCTTCTCCGCTACTACGGGGCCGGCGAATTCGTGCTGAGCCTCGCCACACTGCTCCTCGCCACCTACGTGCTCAAGTCCTTCGGTGAAACCTTCCACTCCCGGCACACCTTTAACCAGTGCTTTTCCGTCGTGGCCCACAGCTTGAGCCCGGTTTTCCTCGTCCGGCTTTTGGATGCCTTTCCTTGGATGAATCCCTGGGCCAGCCTGGGGATCGGGATTGTGCTCGCCTGGAGCGTCTTGTATCAGGGCATCCCCCGCGTGCTGGAACCCGATCCTCCCCACGCTTTCGGGCTCTATTTGAGCAGCGCGCTCGCCCTGGGCGTTTTGGTGGGTCTCAGTCGCTTCCTTAGCCTGCTGATTCTTTGGGGCAAGATTAAATACCTGCGTTGATCCATCCGCCCCGCCTTAGCGCGCCCGCAACCGCACCAGCGCCCGCTGAATCACCCAACCGGAGGCCTCCAGCGCCGCCCGCGCAGCGGCATAATCGACGCCCTGCAGTTCCTGGACAATGCGCGCGGCCCGATCCTGCAATTTGACGTTGGAGGGATTAAGATCCACCATGAGATTGCCCACCACCTTGCCGATGCGCACCATCGCCAGGGTCGTGAAAATATTGAGCAATAGCTTGGTGGCAGTACCCGCCTTCAGCCGGGTGGACCCGGTAAGAATCTCCGGTCCCACATTGGGGGTGATCGTGACATCCGGTCGCAACCGCCGCGGGATCTTCAGGCTGGGATTGAAAGCCACCAACACGGTCCGGGCCCCCGCCTGCCGCGCGGCCGCCAGCGCCCCCCACACAAACGGTGTCCGGCCACTGGCGGCGATCCCCACCACCACATCCCGGTGGGTGACGCCGCGAAATTCCAAGGCCCGCGCCCCGGCGTCCGGATCGTCCTCCGCCCCTTCCACCGATCGCCACAAAGCCCCCTGCCCGCCCGCGATGATCCCCTGCACCATTTGCGGATCTGAACGAAAGGTGGGGGGGCATTCACTGGCGTCCAACACTCCCAGGCGACCGCTTGTCCCGGCCCCGGCGTAAAACAACCGGCCCCCATTCTTAAAAGCCTCGGCCACCAAAGTCACGACGCACGCAATTTTCTTTCGCTCCGCCAGCAAAACTTCCGGAATTCGCGCATCCTCCGCCAGCATCAACTCGATTGCCTGCGTGAGCGGCATTTTGTCGAGCTGGGCGGACGCCGGGTTGCGTTGTTCCGTCGGGGAAAGCCGCACGGCTTCGGCCACCGGCCAATCGGGCAAACTCGACGCCACCGATGGCCGGGCCTTTCCGCCGGTCCGGGCAACCGCAACCGGTACCGCCGTGCGGCCGGCGACGACCACCCGACGGGCCAACTCGACAGCTCCCCAGACGCTGGGTCTTTCCAACGGCGCCACCACCGCCCCCGGCCAGGCCTGCTTCAATGCCGTGGCCACCCGGCGGGCAAAACCCGGCTGCTGCAATAGGACGCTGCCCGCCAATACAAACTGAATCCGGGCACCGCGCCTAGCCAGCCGCGCGGCGCATGCGGCGCCATCGGCCGCCAGCGTGGCGGCCGCCCCGGCCAGAATGTCCCGGGCGATCCGGTCCCCCTGGCTGGCGGCCGCAAAAACCTCCACCGCCAGCCGGGCGATACTGGCCTTGTCGGCTCCCTGCACCCATCCCACCAATTCCTCGGGCTCGTTGAGTTGCAAGGCGTGCAAAACCCGCCCCCCCAGTTTCGGCCAGACCCCATCCCGGTCGAAGTCGTAAACCACGGCTTTGAGAGCCCGCAGGCCAATCTCGAATCCGCTGCCTTTGTCCCCGAGAATCTGGCCCCACCCACCCACCTTCGCGGACCGCCCCCGCTGATCCTGCCCATAACAGCAACTGCCGGTGCCACTGAGAATCAAGACCCGGGCGGCCACGGCGGGGCCGGCAGGCACCCGGGCGGCCGTAAGCGCGGTCTCAAGATCATTGGTGGCATGGCACGGTATGCCCGGCCAGACGGCAGCGGCCGCGCGCAAAATTCGGGCCCGGTCCTCCGCCGTCCGGGCTCCCGCCAGGCCGATGCCTACCGCCGCCGCCGTGGACAGGGCTTGCTTCACTTCCTGCAACCGCTCGACCAATTGGACATCACTCAGTAACCGTAAATTGGCAGGTCCGGTTTCAAAACGATCCAACAGCCGCCCGGCGGAATCCGCCAGCAGGGCCACGGTTCGCGTTCCTCCTCCTTCAATCCCCAGAAAATGCCGCCCGTCAGACAGCTTTAAACTCGTCATGCGCCGGGAGTATTTGCCAGCCCGCGAGGATTTTCAAAGCATTAAAATCGCTTGGTCCCCGGCGGAAGATCGGGTTACGTTTCCGGAATGACCGCGACCGAACAAGCAATTTTGCAGGCTCTGATTGATCTCGAAGCCGCCGTGGCCAGCCTGCCCACGGCCAATCCGAAACCCGACCTGCTGGCCCGGTTCAACCACCTCGATGCACTGGCTCGGCAACTCCCGGCCAATTCCGCGCCGGAACTGTTGCATTATCTCCAGAAGAAAAGTTACCAAAAGGCCCGCCTGTTTCTCACCGGACAAGACGCCGAAAATATCACGGGCAGTTGCGGACGCCATGTTTGATGACACGATCGCGGCCATCGCCACGCCCCTCGGCGAAGGTGGGCTGGCGGTAATCCGGGTTTCCGGCCCGACCGCGTTGCTGGTCGCCGACCGCTGTTTCCAACCCGCGGGGCGCAGGGCGCTAAAGCCCTCCCAGGCCCCCTCGCATACTTTGCATTACGGTCATATGGTTGCTGGCAGCCGGCGGCTCGACGAGGTGATGCTGGCGGTGATGCGCGCTCCCCGCACTTTCACCCGGGAGGATGTGGCCGAAATCTCCTGTCATGGTGGTGTTCTGCCGGCGCGACTCTGCCTGGATGCCCTGCTCGCCGCCGGAGCACGACTCGCCGAACCCGGCGAATTCACGCGGCGTGCCTTTCTGAACGGCCGGATCGATCTGGCCCAAGCCGAAGCCGTCGCGGACGTCATTCATTCCCGCACTGAATTAGCCTTGGCCGCCGCCGCGGAACAACTCGCGGGCCACCTTTCCCGCCGCATCAATTTGTTGCGCGACGATCTCCTGAACCTCCTCGCCCACGTCGAAGCCCACCTGGATTTCCCGGATGAAGACATCGCCCCGGATACCCGGTCCGCCTTGCTCCACCGGTTGGAGCGGGGCCTCCACTTGTTGGATGAATTGTTGCGCACCGCTCCGGAGGGGCAGATTCTCCGCCGTGGCATCCGGGCCGCCATCATCGGCCGGCCCAACGGCGGCAAATCCAGCCTGCTGAACCAATTGCTGGGCCATGATCGCGCCATTGTTTCCTCCGTTCCCGGCACCACCCGCGACACCATCGAGGAAACGGCGAACATTCGGGGAATTCCGTTGATTTTTGTCGATACCGCGGGTTTGCGCGAAACCGCCGACACTCTGGAAGCGGAGGGCATCCGGCGGAGCCGCGCCGCCCTCGCCCAGGCGGAATTGATTTTACACGTCCTGGATAATTCCCAACCGCTGGTCGACGAGGATGAAGACCACTTGGCCGAATTCGCCGCCAAGCGGCGCATCCTTGTTCGCAATAAGTACGATTTGCCCGCGCGCCTGGTCCTTCCGCCGGGCCTGGACGCCCCGGTGGTGGCAACTTGTTGCGTGACGGGTCAGGGGATTCCAGAACTCAAGGATGCCATCAAATCCCTGGTTTGGCGAGGTGAGGTGGGCGCTGGCATGATTCAAGCCATGATCAATTCGCGACATCAGGACGCCCTGCTCCGTGCCCGTGCGGGTCTCGAACGGACCGCTGAAGTGCTCCGTTCCAACGGACAGTTGGAACTGGCCGCCATGGATCTACGTCTGGCCGTCGGTGCGGTGGGTGAAATTGTCGGCCACACCAGCACCGAGGATTTGCTGGACGCGATCTTTCGTCAGTTTTGCCTGGGCAAGTGAGCCGCAAAGCAAAAAACGCGACGGCCTGCCGGCCTTCGCGTCGTGAACCGTCGATTTGTTTCGGGCTTAGCGCCGGAATTGCAGCGGGGAAGCCGCGGGCATTTCGTGGGCGCAGGGTTGATTCGTAGGGGCGTCCGCCGCACGTTCGTTCTGGCTCACCAACCCGTTGGCCAACAGATAGGCTTCGACTTCGTCGCCACTGATGTCGGGCAACATCCGGCCGTTGACTTCCACGCAGGGGCTCAACATCTGGCCGCTCTTTTCGATCATTTCCTGACGCTGACGGGGATCATTAATGATATCCCGGTCTTCGAACGGCAGGTCGTATTTCCGCATGATGGCACGCACTCCCTGGCTCCAGCCGCAGGAGGGTTTCAAATAAGCAACAATTTTCGGTTTATTCATAAGCGCAATGGCACCTTAACCTGCCATACACCGCATTTTTGGCAATGCTTTCCTTGCCCCGCACCTGCCGCCTCCCCGCCTCACCGATTCTTGTTCTGGAAGAGGTAGTGCGACACGATCCACTGTTCGCCGTTGGCATACCCCCACAGCTCGGCGCAGGCCAGGTAAAACACCCGCCAATACACCCACCACCGCGTCTCATTTGTTCCCCCGTAAACCTGCTTGAGAATCGGGCGGGCATCCGCTTCATGACGGTCGAGATTGGCCAGCCAAGCTTCGGCGGTTTTCTGATAATGCGCGCCGTTGATCCGCCAGTGATTCACCACCCGCAGATCGCGTTGAAAATAAAGGAGCAGGTCGTCACTCGGCATGGTCCCGCCGGTGAAAAAATAGCGCGCCAGCCAGTCGGCGTCATTCCTGGCCTCAAAATGGTAGGCATACTCTTTGTGCGTAAAGATATGCACGAACAAAAGCCCGTCCGGCTTCAGCCACCGGCTGATATTGCCCAGCAGCCGTTCGTAGTTCTTCATGTGCTCGAACATCTCCACCGACATCACCCGGTCGAACTTGCCCTCAATCTCAAACCGGTTCATGTCGCACGTGATGATCCGGACATTCGTGAACCCGCGCTTCTTGGCCTCGACGTCGATGTACATTTTCTGCGTGGCGGAGTTCGAGACTCCGGTGATCTGACACGCCGGGTAATGCTCGGCCAGCCAGAGAGTCAGCGATCCCCACCCGCAACCCAACTCCAAAATGCTCTGTCCGTCGGCAATCCGCGCCCGTTCGCAGGTCAGATGCAGCATCGCTTCTTCCGCCGCGTCCAGGGTGGCGACTCCGGCGGGCCAGTACCCGCTGCTGTATTTCATCCGCGCGCCGAGGCAAAGCCGGAAGAAGCGCGTCGGCACCTCATAATGTTGCTCGTTCGCTGCTTTCGTTTCGATGGCGATCGGACTTTTTTTCAACTCCGCCACCATCGCCAACAGCTGCGCCTGCTGCGCCTCCACCCCGCCCCGATTCTCCTCCCGCAATCGCTGGGCCAGCAGCCGCCGGATTCCCGCCCGGATCAGGCGATCCGGCAACAGGTTCCGCTTCAATAATTGGTCGATCGTCATAGTCGCTTGGCCTCACGGCCGGGGAAACCATGGCACAAATCCGCTCGTTGTGCGCTGATATTCGCGATACCGGTCCCCTTTTGTTTTCACCGCCAGTTCTTCTGTCATGGGAATCCCGGTGACCCGCACCAGGAAATAAAGCATCAACGCCGGACAGTAAACCGTGATCCAGCCGCCGCTCGAGCCCAGCGCAAAAAGAAAAAACGCCACCCAGATCAGCCACTCAAAAAAATAATTCGGATGCCGCGAATAGCGCCACAAACCCACCTGGCAAACTCCACCGCGATTGGCTGGGTTCGCCTTGTATTTCTGGAGCTGCCGGTCGGCCAGACTCTCCCCAATCCAGGCCACCAACCAAACTCCGCCGCCCAGCCACTCCCACGCGCTAAAGCCCGGTGATGGATTCCGGCTGGCCAACAGGAACGGCACCGAGAGGACCACCAAGAGAGCCCCTTGCAGTTGGAAAAAACCGAACATCTTCCGGTCAACCTCCCGCCCCCACTCCGCCCGCAAAGCGGCATACCGTCGGTCCTCCACCGGGTGATGGCCTATGACCCGGACATAAAGATACCATCCCAAACGGGTGCTCCACAGCACGACCATGCCACCGATCAGCCATCGCCGCGGCCCCCAACCGCCCGCTCCCAATCCATATAGCACCGCGACCGGCGCAAATCCCGCCGACCAGGCAATATCCACAATCCCGGCGTTATTCAATCGGCGGCTGAGCAACCACACAAACAGCATCATGCCGGCGGCGAATCCCCAGCCCACCAACAACCATTTCAGTAGTTCATTCATGCGGCGGGCAGCGGCGTGGTCATTCGCTGCGCTCGGCGCAGTACGGGCAACAGGCCAAAATAGAGGAGGATTCCCAAGGCCGGCGCCACCACCAACCAGCCCACGATACCATGCAAACCGGTCAGGCCGAAATCCTGCAAAAACTTGCCCGGCGACGCGCGAAATTCCGCCATCAATTGGGGCACGGAGAAAGGCACCCGTCGCGCTTGCGCCAGGAATTCGCCGAATCGCACGAAACCCGGGAGGCACAAGAGTTGGAGGGGATACGCCAGCCAGTTCACCAGTTGAATCACGGGTTGGTTGAGCCGCAGCCACCACCCGGCCAGGAAGCAAAGCAAAGTAGTGCTTCCCAAGAGCGGAAATACGGCCAAAGCCAGCCCCACCGCCAGAGTTAGGGCGATTTTCTCGGGCGTTATCCCTTGCCGTAATTGCGCGAAGATGGGGTCGCGGATATGGCGTTGCCAGCGCAGGGGTCGCACGCGTGTGGTGGGCTCGGGCACCGGCCGCGGCGACGGACGAAAATCACCCACGGCTCCTCCGCCGGAGCAGGATGTTTTCGATCGGAGTATTGGCTGGCACCCGCCAGACCACACTGAGCACATAACCCGCCATGGCGATGTTACCCAACAGAAGGATCGCCGCCAGCCAGGCAATCCGCACCCACAGTTTGGTTTCGCGGTAGGCCAGCCAGACATAAAAAGTGAGGAACCCGAAATAGCAATCAAAGAGCGTGGCAATGAACCAGGGATGCGTCACCACCGCCCTTGGGGTCTCCCACAACGGCACCTGGAAACTCGCCCAACCCGTAACGGCCAGCATTGTTGCGACTACCACACTGAAGGCAACCCGCAAAAACCAGATCATGAATCGCCCCTCGAAGCCATCAGGGTTGGATTGTTGGCCCGGGTGTAAATCGCCTGCACCACGCTGATGTTGCGCCGCGCGAAGGCCGCTTCACAATAGGACAGGTAATAATTCCACTTCCGGCGGAAACGTTCATCGAATCCCAAAGCCGCCACTTCCGCCCCATTGCGGTTAAACTCCTGCCGCCAACGGCGGAGCGTTTCCGCATAATCCAATCCCAAGTCGTGCAAATCATGCAGCATCAGGTCGCCCGTGCGACTGATGGCCTGGTTCACGCGGTTGATCGACAGGAGCAGCGAACCAGGAAAAATGTGCTTCTGAATCCAATCCACCCCACGGCGCATGACGCTGTAGCGCGCATCCGGACACGTGATCATTTGTAAAGCCAGCAATCCCTCCGGTTTCAACAGTTGCTGACACTTGCCGAAATAGGTCTCCAGATAGGCATCCCCCACGGCTTCCAGCATCTCGATGGAAACTATTTTGTCATACCGCCCCGTCAACAAACGGTAATCCATCAATTTAGGGTGCACCTGGTCCGCGAGGCCCTCCCGCTGGAACAACTGCTGCGCATACTCGAATTGCGCCTGGGAAATGGTGATGGTGGTCACTTCGCAACCGTATTGCGTCGCCGCATGCCGGCTGAAGCCGCCCCACCCGCTACCGATTTCCAACACGTGCTCGCCCGGCCGCAGTCGCAGTTGCCGACACAGCCGGTCATATTTGGCAATCTGCGCCTGCTCCAGCGTGATTCCGGGCGCGGCAAAATCCGCTGCGGAATAGGTCATGGTCGGGTCGAGGAATAAACGATAAAAGTCATTCCCCAGATCATAGTGCTCCGCAATGTTGCGCTTGCTCGTGTCCAGGCTGTTGGGACGCAAGAGGTGTTGGATCCGATTATACCAGCCCAGCAAATTGAGCGCGATCCGGCGACTCCGCGACCCGGACATTCCCGGTGAATTCTCCACATTCAGAATGAACCAGGCGATCACCGCCGTGATATCCGGCGTCTCCCAGTCGCCCTCCACGTATGCTTCGCCAAAACCAACGTCGCCGTACAAAACGCACCTTTTGAAGAAATCCGGCCGCACGATGCGCACGCTTGCCCGTTCGGTAGCGTCGGTTTGCCCCAACACGTACCGGAAGCCATCCGGCAACTCGAGTTGCAGGCAACCCCGGGTCATTTGTTGCAACGCGTCCAGCACGGCGCGCTCATAAAATGAGCTTGTGCGGCGAATGGGTTCGCTCATCGTCCGCTTGAGTCCGGCGGTGGCGGGCGGATTCACTTGCCCCCTCCCGTCAGGCTGGCATGCGGGTGCAAGACACCGGTTTGCAAGTTCGGATTAGCCGCCTTGCGGTGAAAAGGCACCCGCTTCCAATAAAGCCGCAGGGCTTGCCAATGAATCAAAAAAATGACTTTCATGGTCACCATGGGATATTTCAACGTAAACCAGTAGAGATTGCGATTGGTCAGTTCCGCCCGTTTTCCCGTCAGTGTCGTCACCAACACCCGGTCTTCGCCGTCGCGGTCATCCACCTGCTGGCGCATCGTTTCACCGGGGGGACATAATATAAAATCAAAATTCCATTCCAGGCTCGAAAACGGTGAGACATAAAAGTGCTTCGGTATCACCTTACGAAAACTCCCGCCGCCGGCCTGAACGGGTTGCTCCAGCAGGTATAGCTTCATTTCTCCGAAGGTGTTCCCCACCTCCGCGATGGCGCAGACCGGCTGGCCCGCCGCATCAAAACAAAAATAAAACGAGACAGGATTGAAGAGATATCCCAGCACCCGCGGCAACGTGAGCAGTTTGATCCGGCCCCGCGAATCCCAATCAATTCCGTGTTCCTTAAGGTAATTCACCACGTTGGCCTTCAATGTGCCCCCCCCCCCGGTGGGCAGGTGGTCGCGGTCGCGAAAACTGTAAACATTGGCCCGGTTCCGGCTGAAAAGGTGCAACCCGCTGACAACCTCATCCAACTCGTCCAAATCGAGATAAAGCATGAATATCCCGTGTTCAAAATGATGCTCCCGCGGCGCCAACCGGTGATGCATCACCGTGCATTCATAAATACAGGAGGTCAATTCCACACGGCCTTCCCCAGGAGTCGCGCCAGATCCAACGCCGACGTGAACGCGTCCTCATGAAATCCATAACGGAAATAACTACCGCAAAAATAGACCCCTGTCCGCCGCGCATTGAGCCCGGGCAACTCGGCCTGGGCCCGGATTGCGCCCCGACTGAACAACGGGTGTTCGTATTGGATACGCCGCCGCACACTGTCTGGATGCATCGAATTTTCCCCGTTCACGGAGACAAAGTAATTCTGCCGTTCGGAAACACCTTGCAGCGAATTCATCCAGTAAATCGTTGATGGCACTATCCGTCCCGCCGCATCGTTTTCCATGCGGTAGTTCCAGGAGGACCAGCAAAGCCGGTGCCGGGGCATCACCGCAGCATCCGTATGCACCGTGATCAGGTTGCTCTGATACTTGAACTCGCCCAAAACCCGGCGCTCCTCGGCATCCGCGTCCCCGAGCAACCGCAGCGCCTCGTCCGCATGACAGGCCAGGATCACCTGGTCAAACGCCTGACTTTCCCCGCCGGCGTCCGTAACCTGCACCTGGCCACCTTCCCGCCGCACGCTCTTTACCCCTGGGCGCAACCGCACGGGGCCCGGCATACCTGCCTGCAGTTTCTCCACATACCGCTTAGCCCCCCCGTCGACCGTCCGCCACGGATGCTGGGTGTGCAACCCCAGGAAGCCATGGTTGTGGAAAAACCGCAGCAGCGTCACCGCCGGAAATTCCCGCATCAAATCGGGCGGCGTGGACCAGACCGCGGAGCTCATCGGGACGAGGTAAAAATGCCAGAAATCCGCGCCATAATTCCGCTCCTGGACGTATTCGCCCAAGCTCATAGTTTGATACTGCGGTAAATTCAACGCCGCCACCGCCTCCGTGTTGAACCGGTTGATTTGCCGGATCATGCCCCAAAACCGCGGCCGGAGCAAATTCCGCCGTTGCGCAAACAAATGATTCAGGCTGGAACCCGAAAATTCCAAACCCGTCCCCCGGTGCTGAACGCTAAACGACATCGCGGTGGGTTTGGTAACCACCCCCAATTCCCGGAACAGTCGGGTCAGGTTCGGATAAGTCACTTCATTGTACACCATGAATCCGGTGTCCATAACGACCTTTTCCTGCCCTTCCGCCAAGCCAATCGTATTGGTATGGCCGCCCAAATAATCATTCCGCTCGTACAGGGTCAGGTCGAACCGGGAGCGTAGCAAATAAGCGCAACCCAATCCCGCGATTCCCGTTCCGATGATGGCTAGTTTTGACACGAAAATTGGCCGCGCCTGCTTAATCCGGACCTGCTCCGGCGGTGACGGGTTCGCCATAAGCCGTCCGCGGTACTGGTCGTAAATCCCAAATCACCCCCGTCCAGGACAACCCCTTGAGGACGTAGTAGGAAATGTCGATTTCCCACCAGAAAAACCCCTGCCGGACGGCACTCATGTGCCGGTGATGATTGTTGTGCCATCCCTCCCCCAGGGTGATGAGCGCCAGCAGCAGGCTGTTCCGGCTGTTATCCGCCGTTTCGTACCGTCGACTCCCGAAGAGATGCGCCATGGAGTTGATGCTCGAGGTCGCATGAAAAAGGGCGGTCGTGCTGATAAAAAAGCCCCAGACCAAAAGCTGCCCCCCTGTGACGCCCCAAGCGGGCCGGAAGGAATGCAAAATATTCCCGCCTAAAAACAAGACGATCGCCAGCACCACCGGCACCAGCGAATCGAATCGGTTGATGAAAACCAACTCGGGAAATTTGGCCAGATCACGCACGCGCGCATATGCCGTTGGAAAATTACGCGCGCTGGTAATCCAACCGATATGCGACCACCAAAAGCCGCGCCGACAGGGGGAGTGGACATCCGCCTCTTCGTCCGCATGCTGGTGATGGTGCCGGTGCTGGCTGGCCCACCAAAGGGGACCACGCTGCACCGCGGACGCCCCCATCAGCGCAAAAACGAACTGCGCCACCCGCGAGGTTTGAAAGGTGCGGTGCGAAAAGTAGCGGTGGTAAAAACCAGTGATGGCAAACATGCGCACAAGATACATCCCCACTGCCACCGCCACCGCGGGCCAACTCCACCCAACCCAAATCACCCCCAGGCACCCGCCATGCAGTAAAAGAAATGGCAGGGTGCGCACCCACTCGACCCGGTCCGGCTTGGCCCGGATCGCCGCCAAATCGGTCGTGCCGTAATCCGCGTCCACCCATTGCGCCAGCGAAACCATAATGCCCGCCCCCCGGGAGCGCGGCGGCTTCCCCGCCTCCGCCAACGTTTCCGGATTTTCGTTTCGTTTTTTCAATTTCGATTCCATCGCTGTTCATCCTGCCTGAACCTGGTCAGGACCGGACAATAAATCGGAAGCACTTTCTTAAAGACCCGCTGAACGACCTGTCTTGGCCGACTATACCACTTCCACCCGCCAGTGCAACAATTCGTACGCTTTTTGTACAATTATTGACTAACATTGGCTTGCGCCAGTCTCGCCCGACCATTGGAATTACGTCCGGGACATCGTGCCAGATGCATGCCACCAAAAACGACGACGCCGCCGCCCCGTAGGGCGGCGGCGCGAACGCAAACTATCCGACGAAGCGGCAGGTCGGGGGTCAGATTTCCGCCTCGTCGTCGTGCATGTACAGATTTACGTTCGCGAATCCTTCCGCCCCGGCCAGTTCCGCCTGCAGTTCGCTGGCGCGGTCGGTGTCCCGCAACAAGATGCGATAGGACATGTCCGTCCCCTCATTGGTGGAGCGCCGCTCGCTCGCCAGATCCAGCCGCTTGGCGTGCCGTTGCAAAATTGCTTTCAAAGTGGCCACTCGGGCCGGCACATCCCCGGTCAGCCGCAGGTTCAGAACGGCATCGTAACGTTGCCGGGTCCCGAACGCCATGAACCGCAGGCACAGCAGTGCCGCGGAAATGCCCAGCGCCCCCAGCGCCCCGGTGGAGAAGCGCGTCGTCCCGATGGACACCCCTTCCATCACCGCCCACAGGATGAAGACGGTATCCCGCGTGTCTTTCAATACATTGCGGAAGCGGACGACCCCAAACACTCCCAGAAGACCGAATGCCACGAACACGTTCCCCGCCATCGACAACATCAACATCGCAATGATAAGCGGCATGATGGCCAGCGCACTGACAAACGAGCGGGAATAGGAAAGCGCATCGTGGGTCCACATGTACACGAATCCGATGAACATCCCCGCGGCAAAGGCCAGCACGATGATCAGCAGCACGATCAACGGATCCGGGTTCCCCGGCCAGACGGAACGGGTTAAATCCGAATGCTCAATTAAATTGATAAAGTCGTTCATAGCACCAACTCAAGATCCTGCTCCGGCAGCACTTTGCGGTGCCATTGGAGATTCTGCGCGTAGATACATGCCGCGTACTTGCAAACCGGAGTCTGCCGAAGGTTGAAGATTTTCACCAGATCAAACATCCACCGGGGGGCTTGGTTGTCGAACTTCAGCTCCAAAATCACTCCGTCTTCGGGAAAGGGCGCCAGGTAGGGCGGCAAAAAGGGTCGCCAGCCGCGCTTCGGAACCGCCAACCGTCCGCTCCCGTCATACCGGCTCCCGTGGATGTAACGGTCGAAAGTCACCCGCAACTCCTCGTCGTGCTCGGATTCGTAAATCTCCCGGTAATAGGAGACGTAGATCGCCCCGTTGGCGCGCGTCGCATTGGCGAACCCCCAAAAATCGTCATTCACATCCAGACGCCGCTTGCCATGCGCCAGGTGTGTGCCATCGCTCCAAAAAGGTTGGTCCGGCCAGCCGCGACTTAAAATTTGCCTCACCCCTTCCCGCGAAATCATCGCCCGGTCTTTGCAAATGACCTCACTAACCCGGCGTTTCACCTCCAGGAACGCCGGACGTTTCCACTCGTCATCATAAAACCGGATGCGCAGTTTCATCCGGTTTTTGTGCCCGTTGTATGCCTGCCGGAAGAAAAAGTAATCCGGCGTGTCCATATACAGGCTGATCACCGGATGCCCCCGGATGGGACCGTTACCGTTATGCTCCGAAGGCCGCAGGTAGCTGGACACGAAATCCGCCACCGCCACGGCCCGTTCCGCCTCGACCACGTATTTCAGTTCAAACCGGGCGCTATGTCCCATAGGCTTGCTCGAACCGGCGCGTCTCCCGCGTTAGCACCTCGCGCGCCAGCCGGATGCAGTCCAACGGCCGGGGACTGAACACGGTCTCCTTGCCGAGCATGATGACATCGGCCCGCTGCCGGGCAATCAGGGACAAGTCGGAAAGTTCCGCTCTTTGGGGAATCCCCGTGGCGGCATAGGTTTCCAAAATCTGGGTGGCGACCACGACTGGTTTGCCGGCCCGCCGCGTCGCCGCCACCAGTTCATCCTGCACTCCCGGCAATTCCGCGTAACCCACGGCAAGCCCGAGATCTCCCCGGGCCACCATCGTCCCGTCAGCCACCGCGATGATCGCCTCCCGACGCTCAAACGCGGCTACCGTTTCAAATTTGGCCATCATCCGGACGTCTTTTCCAAAAATCTCCCGGATTGCCGCCCGGCTTTCCACCACATCCTCGGGTGTCGCAATCAAGGATAACGCCACCCAGTCCGGCACAATTCCGGCCGCGGCAAAGGCACCCAGTAATTCCCGGTCCGGCGGCGTAATCGCGGAAAATCCACTGCTGGAATCCGGCAGAAAGAGCGAATTCGAGGATTTGAGCGGAATCGTGCCTTCCAGCAAATGCGCGGAAACCAGGCCGTCATCCTGCAATTCATCCACCATGAAATTGAGCCTGCCATCGCAAAACCACATGCGGTGTTGCGGTGCCAACTTGGACAGCAATTCTCGCAACCCCGGCAACGGTACCGGCATCGACCCATTTTTGTGCGGCCCTTCCAAGTCGGCTTCCGGATCCCAAAACACCACCTTGTCCCCCACGCTCAGCTTCAACTCCTCCATGGTTCCCGTGCGGGGACGGGAAGATGGCAGGTCCATTAACAATTGCAGGGGACGGCCACTCTCCGCGCCCGCCGCTCGGGCCACCCGCGCATTATCCAGGTGTGGTCGTTGGCGGTAACCACAAGGCAAACGGACCCAGCGCACCCCGGCATCGATGGCCCGCGCCAAATCCTCAGGTTTTTCGAGCGTCGGCCCCAGAGTGGCCATGATTTCCGGCACTTTCCACGATTGCGGGGCGGTTTTTTCGAATGGGGAGGACGAAAGTGCGGGTTCTCTCGCGGGTACGAATGATGTCATGTCAGTTGCCAGCCGGTTTGCATGCTTATGGTGGAGAAATGTGACAATTGTGTGACCACACGTCAAGGCAATTGCGACCCAAATGGTCGAATTTCAGGCCTCTGCGATCACCTGATGCACCCGGTCTGCCACCCGACCACGAATGACCACTTGCGAAAAACCCGCCGCTCGCGCCAGACTCTGAATTTCAAGTTTCGTGAACCAGTGCTTGTCTCCCGGAGCATGCCGGGCGGTGGTTCGCGCCTCGGCATTCAGAAAATCGGTGACCAGGAACCCCGTCGGAACCAATACCTCGTGCGCGGCCCGCAGGAATTCCAAACCACCCTCCTCTCCATAGTGCGATAGCAGCACCCCGCGCGAGACTACCACCCCCGCCGGCCTCTCCAGCCTTTTCAGTTGAAAGCAATCCCCCACCACCCAGGTCGCCTTGGGCAACTGCTTCCTTCGAGCCACCGCTATCATCCCGGGACTGATATCCACCCCCATGCCCCACGCGAAGCGCTCAATCACTCCCGCCAGGACCAGTCCCGTCCCGCAGCCGGCATCGATCACCCCATTACCGGCGCAAAACTCCCGCCGACCCGCGACGCAGCGCTTGAGCAGTCGCTCAAATTTTAGATAAGCCTCGCCCTCCTGCAAATGACAGTCGGGATCCTGCAATGCTTCCTCCCAGGAATCCGCCCGTGCATCCCAGCGCGCGGCAATGGCCGCCAACTCGCGCCGTTCATACACCGTGGACGCGTGAGCGGCCGCAGGGCGCGTCCCACTCATAAACGAATCTGATCTTTCAAGGCGGCGTAAGTCGCCAGCAATTCCTCCCGCCCCGGGTAGTCCCGCCAATGCCAGCGCTCGGGCATCCCCAATTGCGTGGTAATTACGCGGCGCACTAATTGCGTGGGCACGTCCCGGCCATCGTAAATCCGGCGGGCGCCATCGTTCTCCTGCACGAACAAGTAGCCAAACTCCGCCGACCGAAGCCGCTCCAACTCCGTGAGTGACTGGATGGGCAGGTGCATCCGGGCCGCCAGGCTGGGGTGTACCGGCACCGCCGCCGGAAAAATATTGAGATGCGCGTGATCCACGCAGCAAACGCCCTTGCTCCATTCCGGCGCCGGCCCATGCTCAAACACGAGCGGCGATACCCCCCACCGCTCCCACAATACCCGGCGGATGGCTCCCACCAGTCGTTCCAAGTGGATCAACAATTCCGGCGACAGGTGGGCCAGGGAAAGGACATGGCGCCGGGTCAACACGAGCAGTCCCCCCACCATGAATTGTCCCAAGGGCGGCATGACGATAAAATGCTCATCCTCATAAACAATCCGCGAGGTCAGCCGCCCCGCCATCATCCCGGCAAAAATGCTGCCCCCATCCTCCGCCAATTCATGGCAGAAGGGGCAATCATGGCTCTGGCGCAGTCCGTTGCCCCCGCATGCCATCCCCTCCTTGGGCGCCAAGGCCAGGTGTAACCCGAATATGTCCGTTCCGAGTGCTGCCAAAGCCTCCTCCCGGTGGCGCAAGCGCGCCCCACCCTCCAATTCGCCCGCCTGGTCCACCGTCCCGGGCGTCTCGTCGGGCAGAAAAAGATCGGAGAGCAGCATCCGTGGGTTCCGGGGTGTCCGTGCTAAATCCAATCGCCCCGGCACTCTCCCCTGCCAATGGCGCAACTCCCCGTCCACCCAGCAACCTAGGTGACACTCCATCACCGCCCGATCGCTCGTCCCTTTCAGGAGCCGTCGCAAGCCCTCGACCCCGAGGCTGCGCAACACGGTCGCCGTGAGCGGTCCGGGAAACTGCGGGTATGCGCCCAGCACGAGTCCGGTGTCATCCACCAACACCGGCCGTCCAAACCGGGCGGCCGCCGCCCGTGCCTTTGCGGTCAGCGTTTCCCGAAAATCCAGACTCTGAACTTCCGGCAGCGCTTCCCCTGGCGCTTCCAGCACCACTTGATACCGGTCCAATGTCCCTTGAAAGGGTGCGTATTTTGCGGGATTCGAAGTAACCAGCGTCAACATCCCAGGCCTTTCGCAGGACGCGACGAATCCCTCCCGGCCACCGCCTCACGCCCGTTCCGTACCCGGGCCACCGCTGCCGCTACCACCAATTCCGGACTTAACTCATTGACGTCCAAAAACTGGATTTCCGGACGTCGCCCGGCCAGCCATTGGTAGAAGCCTCGTTCTCGCGCGTGAAACGTGGTGGTGGCCGTCAACTCATCCAATTGCCGCGCCATGCCCGCCTTCCGGGCAATCCGGGTTTGGCAGGTCGCAAATTCGGCATCGAGCACCAAGGTCAGGTCGGGCACCGCGATCTCCCCGGCCACCGGCGTCAACATCCCCAGCACCGCCGCCAGCCGCTCCGGTCGTTCCGCGGCATGCACCGCCAGGGTGGACCACAGACTACGGTCCATGATGATCAAAGGCTCGCTCCGCCCCCGGAGCACGCGCATTTGTTCGCAGCAACCGCTGAGAAAAAACATTGCCGAAGCGAACCAGTCCGCATCCCGGATCATCCGCGTTTTAAAAGCCTCGCTAAACCAGGCCGGATCTGTTCCCAAACATTGCGGCGACCCTAACTCCTGTGCGAGCCGGGCCGCTAGGGTGGATTTCCCGACCCCGTTCGGTCCTTCCAATGCCACCACCAGAGGGCGGGCCACATCGCGCACCGCGAAATCCGGCAAATCGAGCGGCTGTAATACCCGGCAATATCGCTCCGCGGCGGCTTCGGCCTTCATGCGACCAATTCCGGCACCCCAACTGTGGTGGCCGCGACGGCCGGTGGACGAAAGACGTTCATGGAGTTGCGGGAAAGTGGGGTCGTGTAAATATATTCATCCCCGGGCTGCGCCCGGTCGCTGTTGACATAGCCCGCCTTCTCCAAGGCCACCGCGGTATCCTCAAATAATCCCCGCAGTTGCGCGTGACTGAGATAGTCAAACCGGATGTCGCCATCCAATCCGCCGTAACAGAAACTCTCAAACCCCTTGGGATTGGCAATCCGGATGCCAAACCGCGCCGCCTCGGTGTAGTAGATCGTCCCCGGAAACGGAATCAATTGGTGGATGGAGATTTCATGGGGTCGCAGGTCGAGCATGAAGGGGATGGACTCGTACTGTTCCTCCAGCGTCCCCGGCAATCCGTAAATCCAGCCCGTTTTCGCCCGCAATCCGGCGTCCATCGCCGCCCGCACCCCGCGGCGGATTTGCGCCGTCGTGATGCCTTTTTTCGCCGCTTGCAAAATCCGGTCTGAACCCGATTCCACGCCAAAATAAATGCGCTGGCAATCCGCCCCCCGCATGGCTTCTGCCACCGCTGTGTCCACCCGGTCGGCGCGCATCTGCCCGATCCATTTCACCCCCACCCGCCGGCTGGTGCAGGTCTCGCAAAATTTCAGGATGTCCGCCTTGCGTAGCAGGAAAATGTCATCGGCAAAAAAGATCTCCCGCGCGGCATAGGTGTCGCGCAAATATTCCATCTCCGCCACCACATTCTCGTGCCAGCGCACCCCCACCCCGTCACTCCGTACGGCCCCGGTATAATTGCAGCAAAACGCGCAATGATGCGGGCAACCCCGCGAGGCCAGCATCGAGTGATGCGTGTATTTTGGCAGGTTGTACAGGCTCCGGTCCACAAACGGCAGGTCATCCAACGAAGTCGTCTGGCTGCGCCCCCCGGACCGCACCAATGCCCCGTCCCGCTCCCGAATCAGCAACCCCGGCAACCCCCGCAAATCCGTCCCTTCGGCCATTCCCTTCACCAATTCCCGGATCACCGGCTCGCCCTCCCCCATCACCACCACCTCCGCGCCGTCCGCGATCAAATCCTCCGGAAACAGCGTGGCATGGATGCCGCCCGCGAGGATCCGCACTTCAGGATGCTGCTCCCTGAGCCAGTGCATCTGCCGGCGCGCTACCGGATAATTCGGGGTAATCACCGAGAATCCGGCGAAATCGGGCTGAAATTCCCGCACCAAGGCCCAAAGCCCCTCGTCCGTCAACCCCTCCACATTCTGGTCAAACACCCGCACCTCATGTCCCGCTTGCTTTAACAGCGTGCCGAGGAACCCGATTCCCAGCGGGTATTCCCGGTACATTTGCTTCGGGTTGAAGGAACGGGGGGCGACAAACAAAACCTTCATACGGTAACCGCCTTCGACCGGGGATGTTGGAGGAACCACTGCCCCCGCGATAGAAACTCCGCCACCGCCGGACGATCGGCGTTGTAAACGTGGCTCGAGCCGATGAATCCCGTCACTTTTCCCGCCCGCCGCCCCACTCCCTCGGCGACCCGGCGGGCCAACCGGGCGATGCACAGTGCATCCGCGTAAAATTTCTTATAGGCATCCTGGCCGCGCGCAAAGTAAATCGTCTGCACCTCGTCGCTCCGGACCAGGAATTGCATTACGTTGACACACGGCACCTTGCCGCCCCCCTGGCCGCACAAAGTGACCACCGCCCGTTTGCTGGACGGTTCCTTCCCCAGGAGGGATATCACATCCGCCAGATCTTTCCTCCCCTCCGGCCCCCGCATCAGGCTCGCGTACTCATGACCCAGCATCCCGTCCCCTTCCGCAAAAAACACCCGCTCCATCGCGGCGACCATCCGATGGTCGCCAAAACGCATGATCAATTCGTCCCCCTCGGTCTGGGCGGGAAAACCCACCCGGGCCTCCAGGAGTTCAACCGCCTCATCCTGCAACGGCTGGCCGTTGGTAATGGTCAGGTGCACCAGGTTAAGCCAGGTTTCACCCAGGCTCGGACATGTCAATTCATTCATGGAATCCGCCTTTTGTTGCGTTCACCCCGCCATTCTTCATGGCTTCCCCGTTCGGTTGTTGTCGTTGGCCGTTTGGCCACTTCATCCAGCCCAAGTTCCGGCTGGTGGTCATTTTAGTCAAGGAACTCCGCCCACCACCCCGCCCAAATCATTGCGCTTATCCAGCTCCTACCCGCTCCGAATCTCAGTTCCCCGGCCCCCTTGGCGCCAGCGTCAAATCGACCAGTTCGCCCGGGCGGATCTTCAAGCCCGGCGGCACGGTAATCGCCACGGGCAGCCCCAGTTCGGTGTTCGCCAGCCGCACTGGAATCTGCAACGCCAGCGGCAGCGGCTCAAACTGGATCCCCAGTTCCACGATCTGCGCGCTCCCTCCCGGACGCCCCGGTCCCCGGGTGCGCACTTCCACCCGGCTCCCCACCTTGGGCTCCACCAATACCGGCGGCCGCAGATAACCTATGATCCGCACCGCGCTCGCCGGCGATATCGTCACGATCGGCTCCCCGGCCGTCACGGCCTCGCCCGGCCGGTGCAGGATGGCATCCACCACCCCGTCCACCGCCGCCCGCAAAATCACCGGGCTCATTTCGGCCTCCGTCAATTTCAACTTCGATTCCTCCACCGCAATGGCCGCCCGCAGGGGCGCATCCGATACTGTGGAAATGCTGACGCCGTTGGTCAACTGCAACTTGTCGATGTTCCGCCCCTGCTCCTCGACCGAACGCGCCAGTTCTTCCACCTGGCTTTGCAAGCTGGCTTGCTTCGCTCGCGCCAGCTCGATCGCCCGCTCCGAAATGATTTTGTCCTTGTACAATTCCTCGGTCCGGTGCAGTTCCGAAATCGCCACCCCGAGATCGGCCTTGGCCACACCCAATTGCGCCCGTTGGGCCATCCAGTGCAGCCGCACTTCGTTGTATTGCATGGCCAGCCGCTGTTCATCGGCCACCGGCAGCAAACTGATCCGCAATTGCTCAATTTCCGCCTGCACCACCGCCAGCGAAGCCGCCAGAATTTTCGGGTCCGTCACCAGCACCTGCCCGATGGCCTCCCCCGCTTTGACCGCCTGAAATCGACTGACCGACAATTGCGCCAGCATTCCGGGCCGCGAGGAACTGATATTGCCCGGCACCACTTCGGCCTGCCCCACAATCGTGGGCGCCGCGGCATACTTTTTCCACAGAACGCCGAAGAAGATCGCTACGACCACAAAAATGAGGGCCGGAAGATAGCGGAGCCGGATGTCCCGCCAACGCTGACGCCAGGGAATGGGAATGGGAGCCGTGGTGGTCATCCTAAATGTGCTTCGTTCATGAAATGTTTGCTGGTCCTGTAGCAGCTTTGCCCGCGGTAAAGCAATAAAAAAGGCCCGGGCCAAAGCCCGGGCCAATGTCGATTTGACTGCTTTCCGCCGGTTTATTCCAGCCGGTGTGCCTCCGCGTCCCCGGCTGCCCCGGGGAAGATCAGGCAGGTGGGGGTTGTGTTCAGGTCGCCCATGTTGTAGCTGGTGGCAAACGTCGAAGCCGGATCCGCCGGACAGGTCGGCGCCGTCCCCGCGCTACCACGCCCCAGATAGGGTTGGATGTTGTTGAGTTGCGGCGTGGCACCATTGCCGGCCTTGCTCTCCAGCGCCCACGCGCTCTTGGCTCCGTCGATGTTCTTGAGGTTGTTGATACAGGCACTGCGCTGGGCCTTGCGGCGCGCCGTGTTGAAGTTCGGGATCGCCATCGCCGCCAACATCCCGATGATGGCCACCACGATCATGATTTCGATGAGCGTAAATCCCGCCCGTCGGTTGATCACTGTTTTCATACGATTGTTATTTTCCAACACCGCGGCGTGAACCGGGCGGCAGGCGGATTATTAATATAATTTCGATAAACGTTCACGTATTGCCTGCCACCGACCACGGTCAGCCCGGAAGCTTAACACTTCCCAGCCTCATAATACAACCCCGCCACTGGCCGAAAGTTGCGCCCCTATCACCCCGTCCCCATTGCCTGCGGCCACCCCTTTTGGCGCGCGGCACCCTGTCTCGCCATCCCCGACCGGGCGGCCCCGCTTGAAACTTTCCCCCCGCTGCAAACGTCTGATTATTTGTATGTTATCGCCCATATTAAAAGAAAGCTGGAACTATACCACCGCGGCACACCTTCTAAACCGTGCCGGTTTTGGTGGCTCCCCCGCCGATGTCGATCGTCTCGTCGAACTCGGACCCCGGGCGGCCCTGAATTCCCTCCTGGATTTCGACCAGATCCCCGACCCCACTCCCAATCCCGATTGGGCCAAACCCGATCCCGAACGGGCGGAACGATTGCTAAAAGCGCGCCAAGCCGACGCCGATACCCGCCGCCAAATCCAACAAGAAGAACAACGCACCCAACGCCAGCACCTGATTGACCTGAAATTCTGGTGGCTGCAACGCATGGCCCTCGGCCCTCGTCCGTTGCAGGAGAAAATGACGCTCTTCTGGCATGGCCATTTCGCCACCAGCATGGAGAAGGTCCGCGACGCCTACCTCATGTGGCGCCAGAATGACCTATTCCGGCGACACGCCCTGGGAAATTGGCGCACCTTCCTCACCGCCGTGGCCCAGGATCCCGCCATGCTGGTTTGGCTCGACCAGGCTCAAAGTCGTCGCGAACATCCCAATGAAAATTTCGCCCGCGAATTGATGGAACTCTTCACCCTTGGCGAAGGCCATTATACCGAAAAGGACGTGACCGAAGCCGCCCGCGCCCTCACCGGTTGGAGTTTCGACCGCAGCACTCAGGAGTTTGTGGACCGCCCGCGCCAGCATGATGGCGGCATTAAGACCTTCCTCGGCCGCACCGGCCATCTCCAGGGCGCCGACATCATCGCGCAAATCGTCGCCCAACCCCAGGCGGATCGTTTCATCGTTGCCAAACTCTGGAACTTCTTCGCCGGCCAGGAGCCTTCGGGGGAATTGACTACCGCCCTGGCCGGGGTGTTCCGCGAATCCGGCCACGAATTCAAACCCTTGCTCGAAACCCTGCTTGGCTGCGCGGGGTTTTATGCCCCGGCCATCATCCGTGGCCAGATCAAAAGCCCCGTCCAATGGCTCGTCAGCTCAGTGCGCATGCTGGAACGCCCCCTGCCCGGCCCCTTTATCTGCCTCGGCTTGACCCGCAATCTGGGCCAGGATCTTTTTGCCCCTCCCAACGTGAAGGGTTGGGATGGCGGCTTGAGTTGGATCACCACCAACAATCTCCTGGCCCGTTACAAGGAAGCTGCCGTCCTCGTCCAAGGCGACCCCGCCCTCCTGCGCAACCTCAACCTGGGGGGACCCGCTGCCGCTCCCGGTCAGCCCCCGGGTCCCACCAATCGCCCTGATGCTCCCCGCCTATTCGCGGTGGAGCCGGAGAAAATCCTCACCCCGGAAGAACGCGCGGATAAAACCAAACTCGTCGCTGCTCTGGAAAAGCGCCTTCTGCAATCGCCCCTGCGCGGCCAACAACAAGCCACTCTGCATGAGTATCTGGACGGCCAACGCAAACTGGACAAAAATGTGATTTTGAACACGATCCGGCTCATCATGAGCACCCCCGAATACCAATTAACCTGAAAGCTCCCTTCCCATGAATCAGCAACCCCGCTTCCATACCCGGCGCGAATTCCTCGGCCGCAGCCTGCTCGGTGGTGCCTTTGCCGCCACTGTTCCCGCCTTTCTCGCCAACACTTTTGGCGCCCTCGATGCCGCCGCCGCGGAATCCGATCTGGCTCCCACCACCGGCCGCGACGCCAGTATTCTCGTCATCCTCCAGATGGCCGGCGGCAACGATGGTTTGAATACCCTCGTCCCGTTTGCGGACGATCATTACCGCCGCGCCCGCCCGACCCTGGGTGTACCCGCTGCGGATGTCCTGCGCCTGAACGATTCGTTCGGCTTGCATCCCGCGCTGACCAGTTTCAAGGATTTGTATGACGACGGCCAACTGGCGATCATCCAGGGCGTCGGTTATCCCAACCCGAACCGCTCGCATTTCCGCTCCACGGAGATTTGGCAAACCGCCAGCGATGCGGAAAAATTCGAAAAATACGGCTGGCTCGGCCGCTATTTTGATAACGCCTGCCCGGGAGCCGATCCCACCGTCGGCGTCAGCATCGGCCGGCAAATGCCCCAGGCTTTCGCGGCTCGTGCGCCCAAAGGCATCAGTTTGGAAAGTCCCGGTTCCTACCGTTTTCTGCCGGGCGATCGCAACCATCCTGAAGGCATGGCCGGCACTGAGGAGTCTTACCGGAAAATGAATGAAATGGAGGAACCTGCCGGCGCTATGACGGGTGGACCCGAAACCTCCTCCGGCGGCAGTATCGGTGCCATCCATGGCCGTACCGCCTCCACCGGTTCGCCCCTCGATTTCCTGGAACGCACCGCCTTGGATGCCCAGGTCAGCTCGGAACGAATCGCGCAAATCAGTCAAAAGGCCAAAAACAACGGCACCTACCCCACTTCCCAACTCGCCAATTCCCTGAAATTGGTCGCCCGGCTCATTGCCGGAGGTCTGCCCACCCGGGTATATTACGTTTCCCAGGGCGGCTACGACACCCACACCAACCAAGTCGGGGCTCAACCCCGCCTGTTGCGGGAATTGGGCGACTCCCTCAAAGCCTTTCTGGCTGACCTCAAAATCCAAGGCAATTTGCCTCGCGTGCGCGTCATGACCTTCAGCGAATTCGGTCGCCGGGTCGCCGAAAACGCCAGCGGCGGCACGGACCACGGGGCGGCGGCTCCCCTGTTCCTCCTGGGCGGTGGCGTCCCCTCCGGTTTCTACGGCCAGTCCCCCAGCCTGGCGCCCGCCGACCTGATCAACGGCGACCTCGCCTTCCATGTCGATTTTCGCTCCCTCTACGCCGGCGTACTGGAAGACTGGCTCAAAACGCCTAGCGCCCCCATTCTGGGCCGCCAATTTCCGCCCCTGCGCCTCACCTGAGCCGCCCTTCGGAATGTCCCAACGGTGGCGGGATCCCCCTTCCCGCCACCGCTCCCGCCAACCCGCCTCGACGCCCCCGGAACTTTACCCTTTGAACCCACCGCCCTCGCGCCTATACATGCTGCGTGTCTTCGCTCATTAAAGTCGCCGTCATCGGAACCGGTTCCCTCGGCAAGGAACACGCGCGCATCTATGCCGAACTGGCCCGGGCTGGGCTGGTGGAGTTGACGGGCGTCTATGACGCCTCCGCCGAAACCGCCACCCGGATCGCTGCCAAGCACGACGTCCGCGCCTTCACGACACTGGCTGAAGCCGCCGCCGCCAGCGACGCGCTCAGCATCGTCACGCCCACCGTCACCCACTACGATCTGGCCAAAACCCTGCTCCGCCAGGGCAAACACCTGCTGGTCGAAAAGCCCATGACCGACCGGGCCGCGCAGGCCACGGAACTGGTCGAATTGGCCCGCGAACACCACTGTGTGCTCCAGGTCGGCCACGTCGAACGGTTCAACCCGGTGTTCGCTTATCTCCAAACCATCGCCACCGAGCCCCGGTTCATCGAGACCCACCGCCTCTCACCCTACCCCGCCCGCAGCACGGACATCGGTGTGGTGCTGGACCTGATGATCCACGATCTGGATGTGGTCCTCGCTTTTGTGAATTCGCCCGTCACCAGCGTGGATGCT
The DNA here is from genome assembly GCA_903918755.1 of uncultured Pedosphaera sp. Classification (GTDB taxonomy): domain Bacteria; phylum Verrucomicrobiota; class Verrucomicrobiia; order Limisphaerales; family Pedosphaeraceae; genus CAIXFN01. The sequence continues at coordinate 23,440 of CAIXFN010000096.1, read as the reverse complement.
GTCGGCATCCCCGTCCTGAGCGCCTCCGAGGACATTGCGAATGTCCGCCTTCGCTTCGCCAATGGCTGCGTGGCCAACCTCACCGCCAGCCGGATCAGCCCGGAGCGCATGCGCAAAATCCGGGTGTTCAGCGGCGGTCCCTCCCCGAGTTATCTCTCCTTGGATTACCGCGCGCAGGAAGGTTTCATTTACCGCATCGCCCGGGACGGCGAGGAGGAATCCTCGCTGCTCAAAAAGCTGCTCGCCGCGAAGGATTCTACCATCGTCAGCGAATTCGGCGGCAAACGCATCGTCCGCGAACCGGTCCCCATCGAAAAGGGCGAACCGTTGAAGCTCGAATTACAAAGTTTCGTGCAATGTGTCATCGCCCGCCAGACCCCGGTGGTCAGTGGGGCCTCCGCCAAGGTCTCGCTCGACCTGGCGTTCGAAATCACCCGCCAGATTCAGCAATCAGCTCGCCCCTGATTCCAATCCCATGGGCTTCATCGTTATTCTCCCTTTCGCGGCGCTCGCCAGTTGGTCCATTTTCGCCATCTTCCGCTGGCTGAAGCAGGGCCGCTATCCCACCTCCTGGTGGCGGGCCTTCACCGGCCTCGCTGGCGTGGGTGTCCTTGTGGGCGTCGGGCTGGCGTTCTTCCTGCATTATCATGTGGCCAAAAAACGCATTGACGGCTTTCCCATTCCCGTGGGGATGGCGGACCTCCAGGAAAACGGCCAATGGCTGGAAGCCGCCCTGCCGGCCCCCATCCGCATCTGCGGACAAGTCACCGATTTGCTCAGCGGCGTGGCCCTCTGCCTCGCCCCGATCGCGCTCGCGGCATTCTTCAAGGAAAACACGGGCCGCGATGAAAAGGGTCGTCCCCGGATTTGACCGACCACCATGCACCCGCAACGGATCATGGTTATCGCCGGGGAAGCCAGTGGCGACATGCTGGCCGCGGAAGTCGTCCGGGAACTCCGCCGGCAGCTCGCGCCCTCCCCTTCGGGGCCCGATTTCCCTCCCAGGTTTTTCGGGGCTGGCGGACCGCTCATGGCCGCCGCGGGCGTGGAGTTGGCTTTCGACCTCACTCAGCACGCCGTCGTGGGGTTGGTTGAGGTCCTGAAAAACTACGCCAAATTCCGCCGTCTCTTCAACCAGTTGCTCCAACTTGCCCGTGAGCGCGAGCCCGACCTGATCATCTGCGTCGATTTCGGCGGCTTCAACCGGCGCTTCGCCCATGCCATCAAGCAAATGGTCCGCCGCCGCAGCGGCCCCTTCCAAAACTGGCAGCCCAAAATCGTCCAATACGTCTCCCCCCAAGTCTGGGCATCGCGACCCGGACGCGCCCGGAAGATGGCGCCTGATCTCGATCTCCTGCTCACGATCTTTCCGTTCGAAAAGGCCTGGTATGCCGCGCGACTGCCCGGATTCCGCGTCGAATTTGTGGGCCACCCCATCGTGGATCGCCACTTCCGCTCCACAGCTGGGGCGCTCCCATCAGCCCGCCCGGCTTCCCGCTCGCCGGAAACTTCGTCGCCCCCCTCCGTTGTCCTGTTGCCGGGCAGCCGTCGTGGCGAATTGACGCGTCACCTGCCCGTCCTGTTGGGCGCGTGGAAACTCATTCGCGCCGCTTTCCCCACTGCCACCGCCACCATGGTTCTGCCGAACGAATCCTTGGTGCCGCTGGCTCGCAACCTGATGAACGGTCAATCCTCCGGCGCCCCGGCGATCCTGGTCGGGCAACTGGCCGAAACGCTACGCACCGCCACCATCGCCTTGGCCTCCACCGGCACCGTTACCATGGAGTGCGCCTGGTTCGGCGTGCCGACCATTGCCCTCTACCGCACGTCCTGGAGCACCTACCAGATCGGCCGCCGGATCATCACCGTAAAATACCTCGCCATGCCCAATCTGCTCGCGGATGACGTCATTTTTCCGGAGTTCATCCAGCAGGATGCCACCCCGGATCGGCTGGCCGCCGCCGCCTTGGAACTCCTGCGTGACCCCGCCCGCCGCGCCGCCATCCAAAAACGCCTTGCGGGAATCATCGCCTCCCTCGGCGGACCCGGCGCCAGCCGCCGCGCCGCCGATGCAATTCTGAGCCTCTGATTCCGACCTATTCTTTTCCCCAGGCCGATTTCAGCTCGTGGACCTCGAGAACGCTAAACTGCACCGAGCCACCGGTCACCTTTACACCCACTTCCCGCTCCTCCACTGGCGCATTGTACGGCATCGGCACGTAAGTCAATCCATCGTTCGCAAACACCTCCAACGCCGTCCGGTCGCAATAGATCGTCAACCGCTGCCGCCCGTCCCGCAATCCAGCCGGAACTCGGTGTCCGTTCACACTCAATTCCTGCTTCTTTCCGTCATAAACAATCGTGGCCCCACGCACGTTGAAAACCGTCTCCGCCTCGCCGGGCATAAACTCCGCCCGTAATTCCATCAACTCCGCCCGCACTCCCCGGAGCGGGTTGGTTCCCTCCACCGCCAGGGTCAGCGGTTCGAGCCGGTGGGTCTTCGCCCTCAACGCCGCCAATTCCTTCACCGGCGTCCAGGTCAACCGCGGCCCTTCCGGCTTGCCCGCCAATTGCAGTTCCAGGGGAATCGTCATGGACTGGTTGAAACTCATGCCCCGTGTCGCCGTTTGCAGCCAGCCGATCTGCACCCGCCGGCCATCCGCTGGCGGAATATCGCTGAACGTCTGGGCCGCGTAAAAACCCTTTCCCCGGTGCCCCGGCAATTTCCCGGTTTCGGGCGTGAAGGTCCTCCCGTCAAACTGCCCCACTTCATATTCGCTGCTGGCCGCCGTCAGCACCCACCGGGATTTCCCGTCCTCACCCCCGCCGCGCACCGGCAGTTCAAAAAAGTCCGGACATTCAAAAAATCCCTCCACGCGACTCATATACTTCCACTCCTTCAGATTGATCGAGCTGAAGAAATGAATTGTGTGCACCTTGTTCAATTCCACATACAGCACCATCACCCATTTGTGGGTCGGGGCATGCCAGAACACCTTCGGGTCCCGGTTGCCGCCGGTGATCTGCGGCAATACCGGATTGCCCGCATATTTTGTAAACACGCGCGCATCCGTGCTGGCCGCCAGGCATTGCACCGAAGGATTTCCCGCCGCCGTATAGATCAACACCAAGGGATCTTTCCCCGCCGTTGCCAGCCCGCTGGTATTCCCGCGATCCACCACCGCGCTGCCACTGAACATCGGCCCCAGCGCGTCCGGGGCCAGCACATCGCCCAATTCCCGCCAGTGCACCATATCACCGCTCACCGCATGCCCCCAATGCATGTTGCCCCAATCCCAGCCAAAGGGATTGTGCTGATAAAACAAATGATATTCGCCCCCGAAATAAACCAAACCGTTTGGGTCATTATTCCAGCCGCGCCGGGACGAAAAATGAAACTGCCCGCGCAACGCCTCATGATACAACCCGGCTGCGTCTGGAATCGTATCACTTTGCTCGATGGCACTCAGTGCCGTGGATTCCCCCGGCAAGCGGTCCACCTGCAAAGTCACGGTCTGCCCCTGCCACCGAGACACATCCAGAAACGCCCACCAATCCGGGGCCCCGTCCGCGAGTTCCATTTCATCCTTTTCCAGTTCCTTGCCGCTCACGAACACCGTGACATGCCGCTTGGTCGCCCCGTTACGTATCGGCAAATGCAAATAACGCTTCGCGATGACGAAATCCCGCCGCGCATCCACCTGCGCCTCCGACCGCTTTCGGTCCGTCTGCGTGATCTGGTCTACATTGATGTGCCCCCAGCCACCCGTCGCCCGATCCACAATCTGGATCACTGCCGGCTTGCCCAAGAATTCTTCCACCTCCCATGACTGCCAATCCAGCCGCTCGGATCCCCCCGGCTGATCATTCGGCCCGGTGGCCGTGCGCACCACTTTGCCATCCACCAGCAAATTTATGCACGTCTGCCCGGCAAATTTCCCGCCCCCGATTAAAAATTGGATGAACTTCCGCTCCAACTTAAACGCCGGGGAAGTCAGCGTCCCGGTGCCCTGGTCCCCGCCATGAAACGAATTCACCAATCCCTTGCCCAAAAACCCTTCCACCGCCATCTGCCCCGGCAACGCCCCCGCCGCCGGTCCGTCACCGAAAGCGTCCCCGGTCACCTTCCATTCCCCATAATCCGGCCCCTCAAAATCCGCCACCACCTTGTCCGGTAGCCCCGCCTGCAAAACCCCCGGCAAAAGTGCTCCCAAAACCACCAATCCCAAGGAAATTTTTAGATGCAAAAGGTGCGCCGACAGTGATTCAAATTTGGCTTTCACGATCTCCCGACCATACTGGCTTGCTTCGGCCCCCCGCAAGCCGCAAACGCATCACCAACGCACCACCCTCTTTGGCCCTGTCGAAATTGGTGAGGATGGCAAATCGGAACGTGCCGCCGCGCTGGGGCTTGGCATTGTTGGAGAACGCGCGGGCTATAAATAAGGCGCGCCTCTGGCGCTTTCACTGCTCATCCCGGCGCCGCGAAAATTGACCCGGCGCGTGCCTCAATAACCTCCCGTCCATCAGTTCCGTGGGAACGCCATGTTTATAGCAATGCCCACCGTTATACCCATCAAGCTCCGTAGGAGCGGCATAAAACCACGAACGCCAACCCAACCATTCGCCCCGCCCACGCGGCGCGACTTGGGATCCTCCGCCGACGCGCTTCGCCCCCCTCACTTCGCCCCCCTCACTTCGCCTCCTTCAACCGCCGCTCAATCACCTCCACCACTTGCGCGGCTTCGGCCGTAATCCCTGTCGCACTGGCGTGAACCCCATCGGCACTCGAATACTCCGGATGCTCCACCACCAACCCAAACAAATCATCCACCGGGATCTTCCGCTCCGCACAATTCGCCAAGGCAATTTTATTCCGCGCCCTGACCCGTTCCGTCTGCGCGGCTAATTTCAATTCCTTGCCTTCCCGCACCGGCGTGGTGGTCGCCCATATCAATTTGGCCTCGGGCGCACCGTGCTGAATCGTGGCCACCAGGTCCGGAAACGCCTTCGCATATTCCTCCTCGGAATATCCCCAGCCATGCAGGCCGTTGTTGAAATGGATGACATCGAAGTGATATTGCTTCAGCACCGTCGTAATTTCCTCCAGTAGCGCGGGATCACCCAGGCACTTCGAGGTCGCCAGGCGCCCGACATACGCCTTGCCTTCGAGCTTTTTTTCCACCTGGCCATAATAGGCGCGGGTCACGGAATCGCCGATCAACAACACCCGCGGCAGCGCCTGCTCGTTGCCATGCGTCATCCACACATCACACCACTCAATCCCCTCCCGCTTAGTCTCGTCCCCCCGGGCCGGAAAATTTCCGAACCAGTTGACCAGGCCTGTTAAAACTGCCATCCCAAAAACGCTGCGGGCAACCAACCGGTTTTTCACGGGTATTTAGGTATATCGAATTGATCCGCCGCTGCTGCCATTCCTAATGCGTCGCGCATCCCCCCTCACTCCGCCTCCGGCCCGGCTGCCTCCACCCGGTACAAATGCGTCAACGTCCGCAAATACAGCGCTTTGCCGGACGTCGCCGGGGAGGCCATGAACCCGCTCTCCAGTTTGTTCGTCGCGAGCACCTTCAATTCGCGCCCCGGTTTGATCACCGTCGCCAGCCCCGCGCGATCAAAGAAATAAATCCGTCCGTCCGCATAAATCGGCGATGCGGCGAACTTGCCGCCCACGCGCTCCGACCACACCACCGTCCCGGTCGCGGCCTCCAGACAAGTCATGAATGCCTCGTCCGCCACCGTGTAAATCAACCCGTCGAGCAGCAAGGGGGACGCATACTTCCCAATGTGGTTTTTGTTCCGCCACACAATCCCGGTCTCGGTGATGTCCCCTGTCCCGTCGGTCTTGACCGCCAACATTTCGCCCTTGGTCATGCCGGTCACAAAATACGCCAAATTGCCATTAAATACCGGCCGGGGAGCCGTCGAAAAATCCGGATATTGCACCCGCCAGATTTCCTCCCCGGTGCGCGGGTTGTATCCATAGGCCGCTTTCGCGCCCGCGCTGAGCAGCAATGGGTTCCCTTTCACACTCACCACTAGCGGCGTGCCGTGGGCCTTCCTTTGATCACCGTCCCGCGCCATCTGGCCCGGGACATTTTCATCATTCCACGCCACCGACCGCTTGGTTTGCCAGACCGTTTTCCCCGTCGCTTTGTCCAGCGCCACCAGGTACTGCTGATCGGCCCCATCAAAGGTCAGGACGATTAGGTTCTCAAAGGATACCACCGACGACGAAGGCCCCCGGTAGTGCCGGCAATGCAGATCCTCGCGTTGCCAGAGGGCTTTGCCGGTGGCCGCATCCAGGCAGGCCGTGAACGGGCTGCCGAAATGGACATAAACTTTTCCTTGCTCCAACAACGGCGTCGGCGTCGCGTAGCAATTCATCCCTTTGCCGTTGCCCAGTGGTTCGGGCTGGTCCGTGTGAAAAACCTTTTCGTTAACCAGCACTTTCCCTGATCCCGCGTCCACGCACAGCGCATACAGGTCGGTCCCGTCCTCCGTCGCCGTTGTCACCCAGATCTTCCCCTCCGCGATTACCGGCGTGGATTGCCCGTGAAAAGGAATGGGGGTCTTCCATTTGATGTTTTTAGTTTCGTCCCAATGCAACGGGAGCCCAACCGGCTTGCTCTCGCCCGGGCCGGAAACGTGGCCGTCCCCCTGGGGGCCGCGGAACTCGGGCCAGTCCGCCCGCGCGGGAATTCCTGCGGCGAGCAACCAGGCGACCAGTGGCACCGTGAGACAACGCCAATCTCGCTGGCCGACGCGTCCGTCCATCCGGGGAAATGCATGCTTCATGGCGCGAGCATAAATTTTCAACCGCGCAAGTCAATCCTTCCGCGCTCCCACCCGACCGGCCGAATTGGGTCACCCAGTTCAACTTCCGGGCGACTCGTCCGCCGTCGGAAGTTGGCCGCCCGGCCGCGCCGCCCGGCGGCCCCGGGCGGCTGCGATCACCCGCATCTTTTCCGCCTCCGACAGGCAGCGCCAATCGGCGATTTCCGCCAAAGTCCGAAAACAGCCAACGCAGACCGAATTGTCCGCGGCCATCTGACACACCTCAATGCAGGGGGATGCGCTCACATCTTATTTGCTCGGCGGCTTCCGAACCGGCCCCACGCTGGGGGGCCCGGCCGGTTCCAGTTGGTTCCCCGTCCACCTTACGGTCGGGTGGCGTTCACCCGGTAAAATGCCCGCGCTGCCGGCGGTTGCGGGTCCACCAATGTCAGCTTGGCTCCCGTGCCCACCGCTGCCATTCCCACTCCGGACCAAGACACCAAATCCGTCGTGCGTTCCAGGGCATAAACCCAGTTGCTCCGGCTGCCGAATTGCGCCTGCCAGCCCCCCAAACTCGGGGCCCCCGAAAAGTTTTGCACCGGGGACGGCGGCAGTGAAACCAGGAAGTTCTTCACCGTGCCATGGGCCAGCAGATCATCCCCAAATCCATCGCCCGCATAGCTGCTGATCGCGACCGTATCCAGCCGGAAATCCGTAATCGGGCCCGCATAGACATCGGCTAACGCGGTATAAAGCACGCCATTCGTAAACACCTCGCCGCTGATTGACGGCAGGCCGGCAGCGTGGGTGAGCTTTACCTGGTAGGTCACGCCGGGGAGCATGGGCAGGTTGTCGTAGGTAAAATAAAAGTCGCTGTAATTCGTGGCATTCACCGTCCGATCCGCCAGCGTGGCGGAAATCGAATCGCCGTAACCCGTGTCCGGATAGTAATCCAGTTCGAACAGATCGGGCGTGCTGGCCGCCGACCGCGAGAACTCCGGTTTCGTGGCTTCGGCAAAATTGAACAGCCCCACCGCCACCTGGCCCCCGCCATTCGTTACCGCCACATCGTTCAATTGCAGGTCAAACGCCAGACTAAACGCATCGTCGCGGGTCAGAATCGTGCCCAGGGGATGATAAAAATAGCTATTCTCCCGTTCCGTGTCCCAGGTCACCTCAATGCATTCGTTGGTCGGATTCCAATGGAACAAATCCGCGCCGCCAAAGGTCTTCCAGCCGTTCCGGGCCGGATCGGTGACAAAGTCATCCGCCCACGCTGGCGTGACGCCCCGCACACTGGCAACCGCATCAATTTCCGATTTGCCGCTTTCCACCGTCACGCGCACGAACCGGACCAGCGGCAGGTTCACCGGAAGGCCATTACTATCCTGCGCCCACGCCAGGTCATAGCCCGTTCCTCCCGCCGATCCCTGGTAAAGCCCCCGGATTCCCGCCAAACCCAGTCCCGCAAAATTGCCGGCCACGAGCGCCGGGTCAACCGGCACTCCCGGATCCCCCAAACCATCAGTCGGATAAAGGTTGTCGGCCGTTGGGGCGAGCGCGGGATTGAGCACAAACCAGGCCGTCCCATTCGCGCTGACTTCCACCCGCGTCGCGCCGGGATTGTTGCCGCCGATCACCCCCGAGGTGATGCCGCCCCCGGAATAATTGCCGTTGGTGATCGCGAAGAACGTGTTGCCAAAAATCAGGAAATCCTGCCCGAATGGATTCGCCGGGTTGTTGACGATGGGGGGATCAAACCGCAGGGTGAGCGATCCGTTCGTGCCCAGGGACACGAGTTGGCTCTTGTTGTAAGCCGGACCGAACGGCGTCACGGTAGCCCCAACCGTGGGGGTACCCAAAGCCGCGGCGGCATTGGTGTATCCGGGGGCGAAGCCCGTGCCGGGAGTGTAATCGACTACCGCCGTGGCAAACTGCGCCTGGAGCGGCAGAACGGAGACGAGGAACAGGCTGGCCAACGCCAGCGAACTAATTTTCATGGATCTGGTCTTTCGGAATGTTCCGTGAAAAAGGATCACGGAACGGTTGGGGTGGCGGAAAGACCAGAGCGGAGCCCAAAAGCAAAAAGCCTCCAGACTCCGGCAAAACGGGGAATGAAGGCATCACACGAATCCTCCCGGAATACGGTCCGGCAGGCTGGCCTCATCCTTCTCATTGACGGAGAAGTGACTTCGAAATCAATCGAAGTCCGACGAGCACAATCAAACCGGTATCCTGACTTCGGCTTCAGACCTCACTCCCGCCTTCCCAAGCTTTCGCTTAGTGGCATTGGGAGTTCGTAGCCGTTACAGTGGCGCAACCGTCCCGGATTCCCACCGGGTTCCCTGACATTTGACTGCATTCAACGCGAACTTTTGTTCGCCGGTTTCAAAGAGCCCCTCATCTGTAGGGCGCAAGCCCCATTCTGCCAAGCAGAAACTGCAGCCGAATCGACCGCGGAATTCGCCCCTCGGCTCCGAGCGCGCCCGTCCCCCGCCCTGGCTACTCGCCGCCCACTGGCGCCAGCGCCAGCCGCACCGTTTCGGCCAGGGTTTGCATGCTGGTCGGCTTGGCCAGCAATCCCCGGAACCCCGCTTCCAGCGCCCTCCGGGGCGTCATTACGACGCTGAACCCGGTGGCGATGAGGATCGGCAGGTCCGGTCGCAATTGCAGTAACTCCCGGCCAAGCTTTTCCCCATTCAAGCCGGGCATCGTCAAATCCGTAATGACGAGATCGAATGCTGTGGGATCCCGCTGCACCGTCGCGAGGGCTTCGAGCGGGTTGGTCTGGCTGGTCACCAAATACCCCAGGCGTTCCAACATCAGCTTGCCGACGCACGCAATCGCCGCTTCATCATCCACCAATAGGATATGCTGCCCGCGTCCCCGGGCAATCGGCGCGGCCTGCACCGGCGCCGGGAGGGGCTGGCTGGGGAGTTCCGGGAAATAAAGGTGAAACGTGGTTCCCACCCCGGGCTCGCTCTCCACGGCAATGGCCCCCTCATGGGTTTTCATGATGCCATGCACCACGGCCAACCCCAGGCCGGTGCCCTGCCCCACTTCCTTCGTGGTGAAGAAGGGCTCGAAGATTCTTTCCAGCGTTGCCCGATCCATGCCGCAACCGGTGTCGCTGATGGACAGCCGCACATAATTCCCGGGCCGCAATTCGGGGTGGCGGATCAACAATTCCGCATCTGCTTTCCCGGCGGTTAATTCGCATTTTAGCAACCCGTTCTGGTCCGCCATGGCTTGCCATGCGTTCGTACCTAGATTCATGATCACCTGGTGCACCGCGGTGGCGTTCGCCTGCACCATGGGCACTTCGGTCAGTTCCGTTTGGATCCGGATATTGGCCGGCACGCTGGCGCGCAGGAGTTTCAGGGCTTCCAACAATACCAGGTTCAACCGCACCGGCTCCTTCTCCGGTTTGTCCTGCCGGCTGAAAGCTAGGATTTGTTTGACCAGATCCACCGCCCGCTGGCTGCAGGACGCGATGTTCTCCAGGTAGTCCATGAGCACTGGCTGCTCCCCGGCCTCCAACTTGGCCAGGTAAAGAAAACCGGTCAGTCCGCCCAGGATATTGTTGAAATCATGGGCGATGCCTCCGGCCAATTGCCCCAGGGACTCCATTTTTTGCGCGCTCCGGATTTGTTCCTCTAGGACACGCTGGTCGGTGGTATCCTCGGCCAGCCCCGCCACCCGGTACACCGCCCCATCGTTATTGCGCACGGCAAAGCCCCGATCATGGATCCACCGCTCCGTCCCATCTGTCCGGCGGATTCGAAAACAAACGTCGAACGCCCCGGACCTTTTCAGGCTCGCCACTGCTTGCTCGACCTGCTCACGATCCTCGGGATGAATGGCCTCCTGCCATTCTTGGGAGGTCCGGACCAGGTCGACGCAGGAGCGGCCCCAGATCTTCTCGTAGGCGGGACTCACGTAAATCCGCTCCTGCAAGGTGGGGTCGGTGATCCAGAACACCTCGTCGATGTGCTCGGCCAGTTGGCGGAAGCGCTCTTCGCTCTCCCGCAGATGCTTCCCCGCGCGGCGCTCATCCTCCAGCACACTGAGCAAGGCGAGTCGCGACTTCGCAGCCACCACCAGCAACCGTTGTGCTTCCGCCTGTTGTTGCGCAAGATTTCGGCATTCCTCGCTGAGCCGCGCCTCGGCGAGCTCACGCTTGGCCACCTCTTTACTCAATTGGAGGGCCTGCTTGCAGATTTCCAACTGCGCCATCGTCTGGCGGCCGAGCGCCGCCATGGCCGCCCACTGGTCCGGGCTCAGCACTCGCGGCTTCCGATCCATGACACAAAGTGCGCCCAGCGCATGCCCCTCGGGATTGATCAGGGGCATTCCGGCGTAAAACTGGATTTGCTCCCCTTCGGTCACCAGCGGATTGGCCGCGAACCGCGGATCCTCCCGGGCGTCTGGCACTTCCAATCCGGCGCTTCCCGTCAGGATGGTGTAGGTGCAAAAGGAAGTTTCCCGGGAGGTTTCCGGCTGGTCAAAGCCTAGTTTCGCTTTGAACCATTGGCGGGCCTCATCCACCAGCGAAACCAGGGAGATGGGCGTTTGGCAAATTTGCGCGGCCAGGAGCGTCAGGTCGTCAAACGCCTGCTCGGAAGGCGAGTCCAGCACGCCATACTGCCGCAGCGCCGTAAGCCGTTGTTCTTCATTGGGAGGCAGGGGGATTTTCACGCGGTGGGTATGATGGAATATCGCCCGGGCTCGTGCAACCGGGCCAGCAGTTCATTGACTTCCCGTTTTAGTTCCAGGACGCGGTCTTCGCGTCCCAGCAAAACTTCATGCCACCGTTTCAGCTCCTCCAACTGGCTCTCGCTTTCCAGCTCCGCCTTCCGGCGCTCCGTGATGTCCCGCACTGACGCCAGCAGGTATTCCCGGTCCAATTTCAGGAAGCGCGCATAAATCTCCACGGGAAAGGTTGATCCGTCTTTGCGCTTCTGCCGGAGGTGCAGGACCTTGAAATCCAATACGCGGATTTCGGCCACATTTTTGCGCCACGCCACTGAATCCAGAGGTTCGACTTCAACGTCCGCTACTCGCAGATTCAGTAGTTCCTCCCGGCTATAGCCCAACCTTCGGCAACTGGTCTCGTTCACGTCGAGGAATCGACCCGTTTCCGGATCGATTACTTCAATCCCATCGCTGGATTGGTCAATCAGGGTGCGGAACAATTGCAACGCCGCTTCCGCCTGCTTTTGCTCCCCGCGCAATCGCCGCTGCGCGAGCGCCTGGATCACCGCTTCCCCCAGCCGGGCCGTGCGATCCTTCAGCAGGTAATCCGTCACGCCATGCCGCATCGCCGTCACCGCGATCTCCTCCCCCAGGGTGCCCGAAATCAGGATGAACGGAATGTCCCGGCCGCTCGCCTGCAGAATCTGCGCCGCCCGCAGCCCGTCGAACTCCGGCATCGAGTAATCCGACAAGATCAGGTCCGGCTGTTTCGCGATCTCCGCCCGGAATTCCCGGTCAGTCTCCACCCGGCTCCATTCCGGTTGGAATCCGGCCGCGCGCAAATTCGCCAGCAGCAGTTGCACGTCGGCATCGTTGTCCTCCACGATCAATACTCGCAACGGCTGCTTCATGGGTTATCCCGGGCGGGGGTCAGGTTCTGCAACAACCAATACAATCCCAAATCCTGGACTGCGTGCTTGAAGTCTTCAAATATTCCAAGGCCTCCACGCCATCCCGGGCGATCTGGATATGGTTCGCGATCTCTACGCAACTCAACGCGTAAAGGGTCATTTTCAGGTCCGCCGGATTGTCTTCCACCAACAAGATATTTTTTGGATTCATAGTGTCATTCCGTCCCCAAGCGTAAACCGGAACACCGCGCCCCGCCCGGGTTCCGCCTCCGCCCAAACCTGGCCCCCATGCCGGTGGATGATTCGCTGCACAATCGCCAACCCTACCCCGGTGCCTTCAAATTCCTCTGCCCGGTGCAACCGTTGAAACACTCCGAACAGTCGCCCGGCATACTTCATATCAAAACCGGTTCCGTTGTCCCGCACCTCATAAACGAATTTCCCCTCCCGATTCTCCCCCCCGACGGTAATGATCGCTGGCGCACGCCCGCGGGTGTACTTGATGGCGTTGTCGATCAGGTTGACCCAGACCTGCCGAATCAACACGGGGTCGCCGGTGGCCCTTGGCAACACCCCGATCTGGAAATCGATGGGCCGACCCTCGGCCTGCCGGCCGGCTTCCTGGACCACTTTCTCCACCAGCGCCGTCATGTCCACGCTCACCACTTTCAGCGCCTGCCGTCCCAGGCGCGCAAACGCCAGTAAATCGTCAATCAGCAGCCCCATTTGCCGCCCGCCGGCCCGGATCCATTCCAGGTAATCCTTCGCCCCGGGCGCCATCTCGGCTCCATACTCATCCAGCACGATTTTTGCGAACCCGTTCACCGCCCGCAACGGCGCGCGCAAATCGTGGGACACCGAATAACTGAACGCCTCCAACTCCTTATTGGCGGCTTCGAGTTGCGCCGTGCGCTCGCGCACCCGCTCTTCCAGTTCGGCGTTGAGCTGCTGGATCTGCTTCTCCGCCTGTTTCATCGCTTCCACATCGGTGTTCGTGCCAAACCATTGCGTCACCTTCCCTCCGACATCTCGCAGCGGTTCTCCCCGGGTCAGGAAGGTGCGGAACTTCCCGTCTTTCCCTCGGAGGGGGAATTCCATTTCAAAGGGCTGCCCCGCGGCCAGCGCCGCCGCCCATTTCTCCATCACTTCCGGCAGGCGCTTGGGATCATGCACCCGTTGCCACCCCCAGCCCTCCATCTGTTCGGGCGTGGTCCCGGTGTACTCATACCACCGCCGGTTGTACCAATGAATGTAGCCATCCGCCCGGGTAATCCAGGCCAGTTGTGACATCGAGTTGGCCAATACCCGGAATCGTTCCTCACTCTCCCGCATTGCCGTCTCCGCGTGCTTGCGCGCTGAAATATCCTCCGAGAAAATAATGATGCCGCCAATGTTTCCATCCGCCCGGTGCCAGGGACGGATTTCCCACCGGATCCAATGCGTGACTCCATCCGCCCGCACGAAGGCGTCTTCCTCGCATTTCTCCGTCGCCCCGTTCAGGCATCGCTGATGCACCGCTTTCCAAGCCTCGCTCATCTCCGGAAAGACATCGTAATGGCTGCGCCCCAGGATATTCTGCTCTCCCAATTGATAAACCTCCATCCACCGCCGGCTCGCCACCTGGTATTTCATTTCCCGGTCAAACAGGGCGATGGCTGCCGGACTGTGCTCCGCGTACAAGCGTAATTGCTCCTCCCGCTCCCGTAAGGCCGCATCCGCCTCCTTGCGCCCGGTGATGTCCCGCGCCACCTTCGACGCCCCAATGACTTTCCCCTGGGTGTCCCGGATCGGCGAGACCGTCACGGAGACTTGGATCAAGTCGCCGCTCTTCTTCACCCGCACAGTCTCAAAATGCTCCACCGGTTCTCCGCGACGGATCCGGGCGAGAATCGCGTCCTCCTCCTCCAGCCGGTTGGGGGGAATGAGCCGCGTGATCGGCTGGCCCAGTATCTCCGCCGGCCCATACCCAAACATCCGTTCCGCGCCCGCATTCCAGGTGTTCACCACCCCATTGAGATCCTTGCCCACAATGGCGTCGAACGAGGACTCGACGATGGCCACCAATCGGGCCGCCGCTGCTTCCGCCAGGTTCCGCTGCGTGATATCGCGCACCACCGCGGTAGAGATCGTCTCCCCGTCCACTTCGAGGTGGGAAATGGACGCTTCGATGGGGAACTCGCTCCCGTCCCCCCGCAGCCCGCGCATGCCACGCAGCGGCTTTTCCGCCCGCTCCGACACCCCGCTCTGGCCAAAATCCGCCACTTTTTTCCAGTGCTCTTCCCGGTGGCGCTCCGGAATGAACCGTGCGAGCGGTTGACCGATCGCCGTCGCCGCGGGACAACCAAACAACTTCTCGGCCGCCCGGTTGAACATCACAACGTTCTGTTCCCCGTCCACACTGATGATTCCATCCATGGCCGTCTCCACGATGCCCGCCAGCCGGGCTTCGCTGCGGGCAATATCATCCGTGCGCTGCCGCACGCGCGCTTCCAAGGTTTCATTGGCCACCCGCGCGGCTACGGCATTTCGCTCCGCCCGCACACGGGCGGAATGCATGGCCCCGCCGAGCAGTGCGATCCCCAGGCCGGTGAAACAATACAGCGCCAATCCCCAGGCATTGCTGCCCGTGACCCCAAAACTGCCTCGGGGATCTAAAAGGAAATAATCGGTCGCCACTCCTCCCACCACCATCGCCACCATCGCCGGGCCCCCACCGCCCAGCCACGCCGTGATCAAAATCGCCAGAAAGGGGAGCGCGAAGGGAAAACCCTTGCCCAGCCAGGGGTCGAGCAGCAACCGCCCGCCAATCGCCAGGGAGATACTGACCAAGGCGCATCCATAGCGGAGGATGATGACATTCTCCTTAGTCCTCATGGCCCTTCTCCCCTTCGCCATGCGACCCGATGGAGGTATATCTTTTTGGGCCCATCATGATTTCAAATTTCTACCACTTCCGTGATGGCGGCCGGCGGTTTTAACAGGACCCAGTTCAGGTCCAATTTTTTGACCGCGCTGCCAAATCCCCGCCAATCTACGGGCTTGACGATATAACCGCTCGCTCCCACCCGCCGGCATTCGGCGATATTGGCCTCATCCCCGGACCCCGAAAGAATGATGACGTGAACAGTCGCCGTCCGTTTGTCCGCTTTGATGGTCCGCAGGACTTCCAGCCCGCTCAGGCCCGGCAAACTTAAATCGAGCAGCACCACCAGCGGTCGCTCCGCCGGTGTGCGTGTGGCATAATTCTTCCGACAAAACAGGTAGTCCAGGGCCTCCCAACCATCCGTGACCACATGCACCCGGTTGGCAATTCTGCCCTTCTTGAACGCGTGCAGCGTCAGTTTCACATCGCTCGGCTGGTCCTCCACCAACAAAATTTCCACAAAACTCTCACTCTTCTCCCCGCCGCGCGGGCCACTGGTCTTCCAATGCTTCAATGCTTCTGGAAAGAGCGTCGCGATGGACACTTCCAAGGCGTCCGCCAACCGGATGATGGTCTTCAGCGACGGATTGCGCGCCCCCCGTTCCACATCCGAGATGTAGGTGCGGTGTAACTCGGCGCGCTCTGCCAATGTTTCCTGTGAGATCCCCAGAAGTTTTCGCGAGACTTTGACCGAAGTCCCGAAAACTTTTTGAGCATCAATTTCTTTCATTTTTGATAAATGACGGTCCGCATTAAATCCTGTGTTGGGCAGAACCTATCAACGCTGCCCACAGACTCGGAGTGACATCGGCCAACTTCTTGCTAAGCAGCGCCTTCCCGCTGAGTTCCTCAATGCCAATTCCGGCTTTGCAACTCCCGTGGATCCCCGTCCTCGCCGGTCCCGAATCCGGCTTCCCCAATCCCCTTTTCGGGTCAAAATCGCGCCGCCCAAAAACCGGTGCCTGGATTAATTCAACCCGGTTTCCACCCGGGGATAATTTTCACCTGGACTGTCCCGCTTTGCGGGTAAGAAATTGACTTGGTTTAATATAGTAGTTTTTCTGATTTCCACAAGGAGGGGAGTAAATTAGTTTGGGCCGCTCCCCGCCTCAGTACAACCGTCTCCTCCCGGGCTGACGGACCGCCCCCCCGGGCCAACTTTCTCTGACATTGCATTGGACGCCTTCCGGCTGGCGTGGATATTCTCTCCCGCCAATGACTGCCCCCGCCACGCCTCCGCCGTCCCCGCCGGAGCACTTTCAACGCGCGCTCGGATTGTTGCCCGCGGTGGCCGTAAACATGACCCAAATGTGCGGGATCGGTCCCTTCGTCACCATCCCCCTCATGGTCGCCGCGCTGGGCGGTCCCCAAGCCATGCTCGGCTGGCTGCTCGGCGCCGCGCTGGTGATGGCGGACGGGCTGGTCTGGGCCGAATTGGGCGCGGCCATGCCCGGCGCCGGCGGCACGTACCTTTACCTCCGCGAAGCCTTTCAATACACCACCGGCCGGCTCATGCCCTTCCTGTTCATCTGGACCGCCATGCTCACCATCCCCCTCACCATGGCCACCGGGGTCATCGGCCTGGTGCAGTATTTGGGCTACTATTGGCCGGGCATGACCTATGGCACCACGCACGTCATCGGCCTCTTCGTGATGGCCCTCGTGCTCCTGGCGCTTTATCGGGATACGTCCGCGGTGGGCGCCCTGACGACCGCGCTCTGGCTCGTCATGCTCTTCACCGTGGGCGCGGTCATCGTCGCCTGCCTCACGCATTTTGATCCCCACCTCGCCACGGCCCTGCCCCCGTGGGCGTTCTCCCTTCATGGCGGGCCCTTGGGTGTGATCCCGGGCTCCAACCCGCCCGCCACCGGGGTCCAACCCTCGTTCTTCACCGGCCTGGGCTCCGGACTGATCATCGCCATTTACGACTACAACGGCTACAACACCTCGGCCTATATGGGCGCGGAACTCCGGCAACCCGGCCGCACTCTGCCGCGCTCCATCATTTTTTCCATCCTCGGAATGATGATTCTTTACCTGTTGCTGCAGGCGGGCGTGCTCGGGGTCCTGCCGTGGCGGGATGTGGCCGCTTCCACTTCCATCGGTTCCGCGGTCCTCGAAAAAACCTGGGGCAAATTCGCCGCCCAAATCTTCACCGGCCTGATCGTCGTAACCGCTTTCGCTTCGATCTTCACCGGATTGCTCGGCGGCTCCCGCGTGCCCTTCAACGCCGCCCGCGACCGGATGTTTCTTCCGGTGTTCGGTCGCCTCCATCCCACCCGAAACTTCCCGCATGTTGCCGTGATTGTGCTCTGCGCCATCACACTGGTGGGTTCGCTCTTTCCGCTGGATCAGGTGATCGCCATGCTCACTGCCGTGATGGTCCTGGTGCAATGTCTTGCCCAGATCGCCGCGCTGGTCGTCTTGCGTCGCCGTCAACCCGGACTCCGCCGGCCCTACCGGATGTGGGCCTATCCCCTGCCCGCCGTCGTGGCCGCGGTCGGCTGGCTCTACGTTTTCTCCGCCACCGCCGATCAGCACCTCGACCTCGGGCCCGTCCGGATCAACCTGGTTCTGGTGGCGCTGGCCTGGCTCGCTTTGGGAGTCAGCGCCTTTCTCTTTTGGGCGCGCGCGGAAAAAAGCTGGCCGTTCGGCCCCCGGGAAATTCGTGAGGAATTTCTCACCGCAGCCCCTCCGCCCGATTGACTCTGCTTGTCAGGCGGCGGCACTTCGGGTAACAGATTTGCATGCTCCGGTTCCTTTGTGGCGGTCTGCTTTTCACCTCGCTCACTCTTGCACTTCTGGCGGCGGACCCCCCGCCGCCCTTCCCCGCCGATCCCCATCAGGCCCTCGAACGCACGTGCTTCCAGACGGGCCAGTCCTTCAGCCCCAACGGTGACCTCCGGTCCGATGTCGCCATTTGTTACGGCATCGACCGTGGCCTGCCCGCCCGCATCCAATCCTGGCGCGACCGGGGTTACCGGATCCACGTCATGACCGGCGTCGCCTGGGGCCAATACCAGGAATATGTCTCGGGCCGCTTTGACGGTACCAGCCACGCGGATGAGGCGCAAATGAACCGCTCCGGCCGGCCGCATGCTCACGGCGATTCCACGGACATCTTTTACATGTGTCCCGGCACCAACTACGGCAAGTTCCTCTGCGTGGGCGTGCAGCGCGCCCTCGACGCCGGGGCCGAGGCCATCCACCTCGAAGAGCCCGAATTCTGGGTGGAAGATGGTTATGAGGAGGGTTTCAAGCGCGAGTGGCAAAACTATTTCCACGAGCCCTGGCAGGCTCCCCACACCTCCCCCGATGCCCAATGGCGTGCTTCCCAGCTCAAATACTTCCTCTACCGCCGCGCCTTGCAGCAGGTGTTTGATTACGTGCAGGACTACAACCAGCGGTCTGGCCGGCAGGTGCGCTGCTACGTCCCCACGCATAGCCTGCTCAATTACGCCCACTGGCGCATCGTCAGCCCGGAATCCAGCCTCGCCCGCCTCCGCGGCTGCGATGGTTACATCGCTCAGGTCTGGACCGGCACCTCCCGCACTCCCAACGTGTACCAAGGCCAATTGCGGGAGCGGACGTTTGAAACCGCATTTCTGGAATATGGCGCCATGCAGAATCTGGTCCGCGCCACCGGCCGCCGCGTCTGGTATCTCAACGATCCCATCGAGGACAATCCCCGCCACACCTGGGAGGATTACCGCGCCAATTGGGAATCCACCCTCGTGGCCTCCCTCTTCCAACCGGCGGTCTCGCAATTCGAGGTCGCGCCCTGGCCGGAACGCGTCTTCGGCGGTCGTTACCCGGCCCGGTCCGCTGACGCCCGCCCCATCCCTCCGCCCTACGCCACCGAATTGCAGGTCGTCATGCGCGCCTTGAATGAATTGCAGCAACCCCGCGTGGAATGGGATTGCGGCACCACTGGCATCGGCGTCCTCGTCAGTGATTCGCTGATGTTCCAGCGCGGCGAACCCCGGGGTTCCGATTCACACCTCGGCCATGTTTACGGCCTTGCCCTACCCTTCCTGAAACGGGGCATGCCCGTCAACCCGGTGCAGTTGGAAAATCTCACCATCCCCCATTACCTCGACGATTTCCGCCTGCTCGCCCTCAGTTACCACGGTCAGAAGCCCCTGACGCCGGAGGTTCATCCTCCGCTCGTGGATTGGGTTCGCCGGGGCGGGGTCCTCCTGGTTTGTGATGATGACACGGACCCCTTCAATCAGGTCCGCGAATGGTGGAATACCGGAGATCGGCATTTTACCACCCCACGGGAAGATCTCTTCGCCCAACTCGGCATCCACCCGGGTGCCACCAATTCCGCCGCCACCGGGGAAACTTTCCCGGTCGGTCGCGGCGCGGTCGTCTGGCTCCGCGAAAATCCCGCGCAACTGGCCGGCCGCCCCCGCGGGGACGCGCTCCTGATCGGGGCCGCCCGCCCCGCCGCCGAACGCGCGGGTATGCAATGGCGCGAGACCAATTATTTGTTGCTGCGGCGTGGTCCCTACCTCGTCGCCGCCGGGTTGGATGAATCTGTCCCCGGCGCCCCCCGGGAGTTGACCGGCCGCTTTATCAATCTCTTCGACCCCACCCTGCGCGTCCAAAACCGCCTCACCCTTTCCCCCGGTTCCCGCCATTTCCTGCTCGACCTGGCTACCCCCGCCACCAATTCACCCGCGCTGCTCGCCTGCGCCGGCCAGGTCCTGCCCGTTGCGGGGGACGCCCATTCCCTCTCCTTCGCCTGGGAAGGCGTGGGCCACACTCCGGGATTGCTCTTGCTCCGTGCGGCGACCCGGCCACAAACCATCACCCTGGACGGCCAGCCGCTCTCGGAGTTCGAATACTCTGAAGCGGAAAAACTGTTGTGGATTCACGCCCCCAACGAAGCCCGCCGTCGGGATCTCGCCATCCGCTTTTGACCCGCGCTTTACACCCTTTCTTAACTGACACCGCTCCGCGGTCGCGTTAGAATTTTTCCACTATGTCCGATCCCTTTTTGCCCGCGCGCCAGAAGGACGGGGTTCTTCCCGCCGTGTTCCAGGGCGAGCGCGTGCCCATGATTCTCCGCCACGAAGACGTGCGCCAGGCGGCCAAAGACTGGCGTACCTTCAGTTCCGACGCCCCCTTTCGCGTGCCGATTCCTTCCGAGCAGGCCATGCGCTCCGTCCGCCAACTGCCCATCGAGACGAACCCACCCGACCACACGGATTTCCGCGCCATTGTCGAACCCTTTTTCCGCCGCGCCAAGGAACCCGAAGTCGTCGCCGCCATGGAGAAACTCATCGCGGGCATGCTGGACACCGCCATTGCCCGCGGGAGTATTGAAGTGGTGCGCGAATTCGCCCTCCCCATTCAGTCCCGTGCCCTGACTTTTCTCCTGAACATGCCGTTGGCCGAAGCCGAAATCTGGATTGGTTGGGGCATCCACGTTTTCCATGACGGCGAAGCCGGGGAGAAGAAAGGCCAGGCCCTGGAAAATTATATCCTTTCCCAAATCGATCGCGCCCTGGCCAATCCGGGCGAGGACTTTTTCAGCGCCCTCACCCGGGCCAGCTTCCGGGGTCGTCCCTTGACTCGGGACGAAATGCTGGGTTTTGCCAACCTGACCTTCGCCGGCGGCCGGGATACCATCATCCACACCATCTCCGGTTCACTGGCTTACCTCGCAAATCACCCCGAAGCGTTGGAATATCTCCGCGCCGATCCCGCCCGCATCGTGCATGCTGGCGAAGAGTTTTTCCGCTCCATCTCCCCGCTCACTCATATCGGCCGGGTTTGTCCGGTCGCGACGGAAGTCCACGGCATCCCGGTCCAACCGGCTGGCCGCGTGTCGCTCTGCTGGGCCTCGGCCAATCAGGACGAAACGGTCTTCGAAGCTCCCACGGAGGTGCGCCTGGATCGCAAACCCAATCCCCACCTGGCCTTTGGCTTCGGCGCCCACCTTTGCCTCGGCGCTGCCCACGCCCGGCTCATTCTCCGCACCTTGCTGCAGCAATGCACCGAACGCGTGGACCGCCTCACCCTCCTGCACGCCGAGGAACGGGTCGAGCGCGAGCAGAGTTACCAGCGCACCATGGGCTACGAATCCTTGACGCTCCAGTTCACGCCCCGATCCGCTCATACCTAATCAGCGCCCTTTCACGGCCCCACTTTCAGGTCATTCTGCACCGGGTGGCCGCCCACCAGTTGTCGGGCCAGGCCTTCGGCCCGGTTCTTTTGAGCGCCGGAGGCAACCACGCCCTGCAGGTGGATCATCCCGTTCGTTTGGAGAACCTGTACTCTTTTTAGCTGGGGATCGGCTGCCATTGCCGCCTTGATCCGGTCCACGGCTGCGGCCACGGGCTCATCGCGGACCGGCCTCGTATTTCCGATCGCCGGGGGCGTCTGTCCTTGATTGGTTTGCGGTGGGAGACTGAGGTGGACCGGCGGAGCGTTGCTAATCAGACTGTGCCCGGGCGCCTCCGGCGGTACGCTCCGGACATTGTTGGTTCGCGTCGGCGTTGCCGCCGGCACCGGGGTATTGGTCACTGCCGGACGCCGGGGGACTGGTCCCGGAGCATTCACGGCATTGCTGCGGCGCTGCGCCTCGGCCTGGGCCGCTCGGGCTTCGGCCTGCGCGGCATTGGCGTTAGGGTTGGCATTCGCCGGTGGCGTGACTATTGGCGCCGGGGCATTCGTTATCGCCGGCCGACGCGGGACCGGCCCCGGCGCATTCACCGCATTACTTCGGCGCTGCGCTTCGGCTTGGGCTGCGCGCGCTTCCGCCTGGCGGGCCTGGCGCTGAGCCTCGGTTTGTGCCTGGCTTGGGGTTGGGACATTCGTCACCGCGCTTCGGCGTTGGGCTTCCATCTGGGCGGCAATGGCGTTCGCCCGTCGCTGCGCCTCCACGGTGGCCGCTTGGGCCTCCGCTGCCCGGCTTTGGCGGAGCGCCTCGGCCTGGGCTTGCGTCTTGGCCGCCTCCTCCCGGGCCTGCCGCGCCTCATTTTCCCGGGCTGCTTTTTGCCCCTCGGCGGCCCGGCGCTCCGCTTCGCCGGGCGGAGTCTCGGATCGGGTCGCCGCCCCTGGGTTCGCGACCACCGGACGTCCGCCCGACGGCGTTGCTCGCCTCGCCTGTGCCTCTCGGGCAGACCCTTCCATTTGGTGCCGCAATTCGCGCGCCGGTGCGGCCTCCACTTTCCGTCCACTCGCCTGCTCAATGACAGTCACCCGGGGCCCCTCGTTGATCACCGCATTATTAACCATCTTGACGCTCGTAATGTTGACCGTCTGGTTGATGATGGTGGTGTTGTTTACCACCACCGTTGTCGGTCGCACCGGCTCCAGGAAACGGCGCTGCTCCACCAGGACCAATCCCCGGTTCCGCTCCCGGTCCGTTCGCGCGGGCGCTTCCATCCGGTCGCCCCGCAGGCGGGCCGCGGGGGGCAAGGGCGCCCAGCCCGTATAGCCGCCCCCTTCGTGAAATTCCACCCACGCGGGCGCCCACTGGGTTTGCGGTAGCCAAAACCACCCCGTTTCCGGCCGCCAATCCCATCGGCCGTAATGATACGTGGCCCAGCCCCAGGGCTCTTCGCTCACCCAATACCAGCCCGCTTCCGTCCGGCGCCAGTGCCCGTTGGTGTAGGGGCGCCAGTCCCGCTCCACCTGATCCGGCACCCAGCAACGCCCCAGATCCCCTACCACCACCCAGTGCCCGTACGGGCTGAGGGGCTCATAAAAATCACGCTCCTGATGAATCTCCCAATCCCCCCCTGGCCCCGGTGGGGGGGGCGGCGGCGGAACCGCGACCGGAACCGGGACCGCAACTGCCACCGGCGGTGGGGGGGGCGGCGGTAGGACCACTGCCGGCGCGGGTGCCGCCACCACCGGCGGATAGTAAACTTGCGCTGGCGGCCGCGATTCCACATACGTGGTGCATCCCGTCAACGCCCCCAAAAGCAATCCCCCCGTCCAGCAAACCGCCCCGGCCCCAGCGATTCCGCATGGTGGTCTGGATTTCTGGTTCAGGTGCGAGTTTCCTTTTTTAACGGACGCTGGCTCTCGCATAGCCGCGCGTTCTTTCTCCTGTTCGAGGGTAAGCTCCGCCGCCGGACCTGGCAAAGGCAGTCCG
>CAIXFN010000095.1 GCA_903918755.1 uncultured Pedosphaera sp. | reverse complement strand
GCGCTGCACGAGCGGGATTTGGCGGCAGGACTCGGAGCGGTGATGCTGCCTTTCGCCCTGGCGCAGAAATATCCCAACGCGGAACGCGAGTGGGCCTGGCAATGGATTTTCCCAAGCCCCGTGATTTCTGTTGATCCACGCGGCGGAGCAAGCCGGCGGCATCACGCCAACGAAACGAGCATCCAACGGGTGATGAAGAACGCGGTGCGCGCCTCTGGAATTGCCAAGGCGGCCAGTTGCCACACCCTGCGACATTGCTTCGCCACCCATCTCCTGGAGGGGGGCTATGACATCCGCACCGTGCAAGAGTTGCTCGGCCATAAAGACGTGGCGACCACGCAGATTTACACGCATGTGATGCAGAAGCCCGGCCTCGGCGTCAAAAGCCCCGTGGATTGGCTGTAAGCTCCCGCCGATCTTAAAGGGTCATAAAGGGCTTGATAGGTATTATTTGGCATGGCGAGCTAATGGTAGCGTGTTCCACCACGCCTTCACGCTTCCCATCGGTGAGCATCACGCAAACCATCCCCGCCGCATCATGATCCCCGCCCCCCAATCACAACGCTCCCCGCGTCCCCTTAAACTTGGATTTGGGGATAAAAATCCCCTTCTAAATTCCTACCAGGAATACGAATCCCCGAATCCTGTGCTAAAACTGCTTCCGGGAGCCGTTTCCCGGGGCGCTTGAAAACAAGCGATCGCATCGGCCAACAACGGATTTGGTCCGCCCGACAGCCGCTGCATGGCTTGGGCGGGACTCGCTCTTTGACATATTAATATGGTTTCCGGCACCGCCCGCCGAATCGAATGCGAATGGCGGTCACTGTCGCGTGCCCCCGGCCCCGCACCCCACCAGCGGGGCGCGCGACAACCCGCCATTGACCGATCCACCCTTCATCCAAAACCGACCAAGACCCGGACAATTGATTTACCGACAATCCCGACTAATTTCGTCAGGTTTCACCCCCGCAGAAGACCCCCATTTCCGGAATTCCGACCTGCCCACCCGGATGAAGTCCAGGTTCATGACACCTAATCCAGTTTCGTCCATTTTGAATCCCGATAATCCGGCTCGGTGCGCCCACCGAACCGAGTCCAACCTCCGGACAGTTAATCCAGTTTCCC
Source organism: uncultured Pedosphaera sp. (assembly GCA_903918755.1). Taxonomy (GTDB): domain Bacteria; phylum Verrucomicrobiota; class Verrucomicrobiia; order Limisphaerales; family Pedosphaeraceae; genus CAIXFN01. The sequence continues at coordinate 20,865 of CAIXFN010000095.1, read as the reverse complement.
GATGGTTGGTCCAGTTTCCCGATGGTTGGTCCACGTTGCGGACAGTTAATCCAGTTTCAACTTCGCTTCGCGACCTGGGCCCGCTTCGTGTTAGCCCTTGCTACGGTCGTCCCACACGCCGCCGCCTTCCCCCTTCGCTCGAGAGCTACGGGGGACAGGGAAGGCGAAACTCCCAACCTCAACCCGGTCCCTCAGCCCGGTCCCTCCGCGAACTCCGCGTCTCCGCGTGAGCACCTCCTTTCCGGTTTCCTCATCCGCCTACCACCTGGCAATCGCCACGCCAGACGCTTAATCCAGGTTCCGGACAGTTAACCTGCCCGGCGTAGCTCCCAGCGTAGTCGGGTCCAGTTTCAACTTTGCTGGAGCACCCTAGCCTGCTTCGTGCTCATCCTCGCTGCCGTCGTCCCACACCCCACCGCCTGAAGGCGGAACTCCCAACCTTGCGCCGTTATCTCCCTGGCACGGGGGCACCTCCCTTCGCAGGCGAGTGAAGGGAGGGGGCTTTTCGTCGCGCTCGGTCGCTTTTGCAATCATTTCGGTGCCACCCCACTACCGGCAATCCCCCACCCCGCCTGATTTGACAAACCAACGGTCTGCGCGAACTTTGCCGATGGCGACGCAATCCGCCCATGAAGCCTGGCCAGGCCCAGCAACTTGGCCGCGTGGGACCATGGCCGGGAGCCACCACCAACAAGCATCATCCCCCGCTAACGATGACGAATCCTCCTCCCCAACCGCCCAACCCGCCGACCCGCCTTGGCATCGCCTCGGATCACGGCGGCTACGAACTAAAGAACTATCTGGCGGACCAATTGCGCGCGGCCGGTTATGCCGTGGTGGATTTTGGTAATCAGCAAGCCCAACCCGACGATGATTATCCGGATTTTGTTGTTCCCCTGGCGCGAGCGGTAGTCAGCGGGGAAGTCGCCCGCGGCGTGGCGGTTTGCGGCAGCGGGGTGGGTGCGGCCGTGGCGGTGAACAAAGTTCATGGCGTGCGGGCGTGTTTGATCAGCGATACCTTCTCCGCCCGGCAGGGGGTGGAGGACGACGACCTGAACATCATTTGCCTCGGCGGTCGGGTAATCGGCCATTCGCTCGCCTGGGAACTGGTGCAGACGTTTCTCAGCGCCCGTTTCAGCGGTGCGGAACGGCACCGGCGTCGCCTGGCCAAAGTGGCGGAACTGGATAAACCATGAGCGGCACCTCCGAGCAAATCAGTCCCCTGGCCGGTCAGCCCGCGAAGCCCTCCATGCTGATCAACGTCCCGGAACTGATCGCTGCCTATTTCTCGGAGCATCCCGATCCGGGCATTGCCGCGCAGCGCGTCGCGTTCGGCACCTCCGGCCACCGGGGCTCCGCATTGGACCGGGCCTTTAATGAAGATCATATCCTCGCCATCACGCAGGCGATCTGCCTTTACCGCCAGACGCAGGGAACCTCGGGCCCGCTTTTTTTGGGCTGCGACACCCATGCGCTCTCCCGACCGGCCGGGAACACGGCGTTGGAGGTCCTGGCGGCCAACGGCATCGAAGTGTTGCTGGCCGTCGGCAATGAGTTCACGCCAACGCCAGTGGTTTCCCACGCCATTCTGACTTACAACCGCGGACGCTCGTCCGGACTGGCGGACGGTATTATCCTCACGCCGTCCCATAATCCGCCGGCCGATGGCGGCCTGAAATACAATGGACCCAATGGCGGCCCGGCGGAGACGGAGGCCACCAATTGGATTGGAAAACGCGCCAACGAATTTCTGGAGGCCGGTTTGAGCGGGGTCCGGCGGATGCCCTTGGCCCAAGCTCTTACGGCAGCCACCACCCACCGCCACGATTACCTCAGCGCCTATGTGGCCGATCTCGGCAGCGTGGTCGATATGGAACTCATCCGCGGCGCGGGACTGCGGCTGGGCGTGGATCCTCTCGGTGGCGCTGGAATCCATTATTGGAGCCGCATTGCGGAGCGTTACAGCCTGAATCTGGAGGTCACCAACCCGGTGGTGGATCCCGCCTTCGGATTCATGACGCTCGATTGGGATGGACAAATCCGGATGGATCCATCGTCCCCTTTTGCCATGCGGCGCCTCATCGCCTTGAAAGACCGCTTCGACCTCGCCTTTGCATGCGACCCGGACCATGACCGGCATGGCATAGTGACGCCGACAGCGGGGTTGTTGCCACCGAACCACTATTTGTGTGTCGCGATCGCTCAACTCTTTGCCCACCGACCCGGCTGGTCGCCGCTGGCGGCCGTCGGCAAGACCATGGTCAGCAGCCAGTTGATCGACCGCGTGAGCGCCCGGCTCCAACGCCGGCTGTACGAAGTCCCGGTGGGCTTCAAGTGGTTCGTGGCCGGACAGTTGGATGGTTCCCTGGGTTTTGTGGGGGAAGAGAGCGCCGGCGCCAGTTTCCTCCGGCGGGATGGGACGGTCTGGACCACCGACAAGGACGGCTTCATCCCCTGCCTGCTGGCGGCGGAAATAACGGGCCGAACCGGCCGCGATCCGGGCGCGCTTTACCGGGAGCTGACCGGCGAACTGGGTGATCCGGTTTACGAACGGGTGGACGCCCCCGCCACACCGGAACAAAAGACCGCCCTGGCCAACCTAACGGCCGACCAGGTCCACACCACGGAGATGGCGGGTGAACCAATCGTGGACCGGCTCACCCACGCGCCTGGCAATGGCGCCCCGTTTGGCGGATTAAAACTAACCACCGCGAGCGGTTGGTTTGCGGCCCGTCCCTCGGGCACCGAAGCCATTTACAAGATTTACGCGGAGAGCTTTCAGGGGGCCGAACATCTGAAACGTATTCAGGCGGAAGCCCGGGCCATCGTCGATGATGCCCTGGCCGCCGCCGCCAGCCATTGAAGCCAATTATGAATGATTCCCCGATTATGCCTGGCTTGCCCAGCGGTTTCGCATGCAACGAAATCCCGGGCAGCGAAGCCCTGGTGGAACTGGCCTTGAATCTGCGCTGGGCCTGGAATCATGCCACGGACGAGGTCTGGCGCCGCCTGGACCCGACCCTCTGGCAACTCACTCACAACCCCTGGGTCGTATTGCAGACGGTCGCGCGCGACCGCCTCGCGGAAGCCCTGGCCGATCCAGAATTTCGCGGTCAAGTCGAGCGACTCCGGGAAATCCGGCAGGCCGCGATCACCGCTCCCGCCTGGTTTCAAACGAGTCATCCGGAATCGCCTCTGACGTGTGTTGCCTACTTCAGCATGGAGTTCATGCTGAGTGAGGCATTGCCCATCTACTCCGGCGGATTGGGCAATGTGGCGGGCGACCAGCTTAAGACCGCCAGCGACTTGGGAATTCCCGTGGTGGGTGTTGGGCTATTATATCAGCGCGGCTATTTCCGCCAGGTGATCGACGCGGACGGAACCCAACAAGCCCTGCACCCCTACAATGACCCGGGGCAACTACCGATCACGCCGCTGCGCCAACCTAACGGCGAATGGCTACGGATCGAAATCCCGCTGCCGGGTTTCTCGGTGTGGCTGCGGGCGTGGCAGGTGCAGGTCGGGCGCGTGAAGCTCTACCTGTTGGACAGCAATGATGCGGCCAATTTCCCCGCGCACCGCGGGATTACCAGCGAGCTTTACGGGGGCGGACCGGAACTGCGCCTGAAACAAGAAATGGTCCTGGGGATTGGGGGTTGGCGCCTGCTTACCGCCCTGGGACTGCAGCCCGAAGTCTGTCACCTGAACGAGGGCCATGCGGCCTTCGCCGTGCTTGAACGGGCGCGCACCTTTATGGCGGCGAACCGGCTGCCCTTCACCGCCGCCCTCGCCACCACCCGCGCGGGCAATCTGTTTACCACGCACACGGCGGTGGCTGCCGGCTTCGACCGCTTTGCTCCCGGCATGATGGCGCATTTCCTGGGGCACTATGCGGAGGAGAAACTCGGGATTCCAATCGCACAACTTCTGGCCCTGGGTCGCCAGAACCCCGACGATGCCTCCGAAGACTTCAACATGGCCTACCTCGCCATCCGGGGCAGTGGCGCGGTCAATGGCGTCAGTCGTTTGCATGGAGAGGTCAGCCACCGGCTGTTCGGTCCACTGTTCCCCCGCTGGCCATTGGATGAAGTGCCGGTCGGGCACGTGACGAACGGGGTGCACATGCCGACGTGGGATTCGGGGGCGGCCGACGAACTCTGGACCGCTGCCTGTGGCAAAGAACGCTGGCTGGGGAACACCGGGAACCTGGCCGGGGACATGCGCGCAGTGTCCGAGGAACGGCTCTGGCAATTCCGCCAGACGGTCCGCGCCACGTTGATTGATTACGCCCGCGAACGACTGGCCCGGCACCTGGCCGCCGCGGGGGAGTCGCCGGAGGTGGTGGCCAATGCCCATTCGATCTTTGCGCCCAACACCCTGACGCTGGGCTTCGCGCGCCGCTTCGCCACCTATAAACGGCCCAACCTGCTGCTGCATGATCCCGCACGCCTGCTCCGGCTGTTGACCAACCCCGACCGCCCCGTGCAACTCATCATCGCCGGCAAGGCGCATCCGGCAGACGCCGCCGGCCAGGCACTCATCCGGCAATGGGTTCAGTTCATCCGGCAGCCCGCGGTCCGCCCCCACGCGATCTTTCTCAGTGATTACGACATGCTGTTGACGGAGCAACTGGTGCAGGGAGTCGATGTCTGGCTGAACACTCCCCGCCGTCCCTGGGAAGCCTGCGGCACGAGCGGCATGAAAGTGCTGGTCAACGGCGGCCTGAATCTGTCGGAATTAGACGGTTGGTGGGCAGAAGCCTACGCGCCAGAAGTAGGCTGGGCGTTGGGGGACGGACAGGAGCACGGCGACGATCCCGCCACGGATGCTGCGGAAGCGGAAGCGCTTTATACGCGCCTCGAGCGGGAGGTCGTCCCGGAGTTCTACGCCCGGGACAATACCGGAATCCCCCGCGCGTGGGTGGGCCGGATCCGGGAAAGCATGGCGCGCCTGACGCCGCAGTTCTCGGCCAACCGTTCCGTGCGGGAATACGCCGCGCAATATTATTTCCCCCTGGCCGCCGCCTACCGGGCGCGCCAAGCCGGGGGTGCCGCCGACGGTCGCGCAATCCTGGCCTGGCAGGAGCAGGTCGCGCAGAAATGGACCGGACTCCGGTTCGGCGAGGTAACGGCGGAAACCCGCGATGGACAGCATCATTTCACCGTGCGGCTGGAATTGCCGGGCCTGGATCCAGAGGCCGTGGCGGTGGAGCTCTGTGCGGAAAACAGTTCGAACGGCCCATCATCGCGCCAGCGTATGGAATCCCCCACCCCGATGCCAGGTGGGCAGGACATTTATGTTTACCAGGCTGCGGTGTCCGCGGGGCGTCCGCTTTCGGACTACACCGCGCGGGTGATTCCCCGCCTCGCGGGCGTGGCGGTCCCCTTGGAAGCACCGCAGATTTTGTGGCAGCACTGACCCCGCCGCGGGGAGGGAGGAGTATCCCCCATGGCGGGGGCCGCATCCCCGGTTTAACTTCTTGGCACTGCCGGGCTTCCCAGTCGCTCAGAATCATCGGGACCGGGTCGCCGTCGCAACTACCGAAATAGCCACTTCACACCATGATGAAAATACTTTTTACCGCCAAAGCGATCTCCAAAGGCGGACGGTCCGGTACTATTACCGACCCGGACGGCCTGCTGAATATCACCCTCGGAAACCCGTTGGATAAGGCGGATCCCAAACGCGGCCCAACTCCCGAATTGCTCTTCGCGGGCGCGTACTCCGCCTGCTACCACGGAGCGTTGGGCAATGCCGCCAAGAAACTCGGTCACCAGGTGACGGATTCCACGGTCAGCGCTTTTGTCAGCCTGTTGGAGGAGGAACAGGGTGGTTACCGCCTGGCAGTCGAACTCCACGCCCACATCGACGGGTTGGACCGCGTCCAAGTGCAACGAATCATGGAAGAAGCCCATCGCACCTGTCCCTATTCCAAAGCTTTGCGCGGGGAAAACTCCGTCCTGCTCGTGGTGGATTGACCGGCGGAGTCCCCCCGCTCCTTGAAATTTCCCAATATGAAAGACCACGTTTATAAACTGATTGAACTCACGGGTACTTCCACAACCTCCAGCGACCAGGCCATTGAGAACGCCCTCAAACGCGCGCACAAGACCCTGAAAAACCTCAACTGGTTCCAGGTGACCGAAACCCGCGGTAGCATTGAAAAAGGCAAAGTGGCCCACTGGCAGGTCACCATCAAAGTCGGGTTCACGCTCGAAGATTGATCCCGGGCAAAAGAAAGTCTTCCCCATGCCTCAAGGCGATAAATCCAGTTACACGGACAAACAAAAGCGCCAGGCGCGACACATCGAGGCCGGCTACGAGAGCAAAGGACTCCCGGCGCCGGTCGCCGAAGCCCGCGCCTGGGCCACTGTAAACAAAATCAGCGGCGGGGGCAAAAAGAGCGGCTCCGGCCGCGCTCCCAACCACGCCAAGTAATTTCCCCATTTACCATGAAAACCGTTTCGTTCTCCGCAAATTCCCCGTTTTCCCCTTCACGCTGGGGCTTCTTGCTGCTGGCCCTCGGACTGCTCTTCGCCGCACCGGACTCCCGGGCAGAATCGGAAATCTCCCGCAAAGACCGGACCTTTCTCCTCGCCGCCTCCCAGGGCGCCCTGCTGGAGGTGCGCCTCGGCGAACTGGCCACCCGTAATGCCCGGCGCGTGGAGGTCAAAGAGTTCGGCGAACGGATGGTGCTGGATCATTCCGCCAACCTCCGGGAGTTGCAGGCGCTCGCGGCGCAAAAAGGCGTAACGCTGCCGGAAGACTTGGACGCGAAACATCAGCGCCATCTGGATAAGATGGCGGCGATACCCATCACCGAATTCGACGCCGCTTACATTTCAGCAATGATCAAAGGACATCAGGCGGTCAACCGGCAATTTCTGGCCGAATCCGGCAGCACGAAGGATGCCGACATCCGGGGTTTCGTGGACAAGACCATCCCGGTGGTCACCGGGCATCTGGCCCGCATCCAACTCCTGAAGAAACAGCGCTGAAAATTCGTAGCTGGCACAGGGCGGGACTAATCAACCAAACCGTATCGGAGCCTGATCACCTTTCTGCCATCAGACATGGTTTCTCCCCTCGATCCCGCCGACGGCAGTTCGGGTAGTAAACCGATCCTGACCCTCAATGGCGGCTCCTCGAGCATCAAATTCGCGTTGTTCCAAACCTCCCCAACCTGGCAGCGGGGAATGGCCGGCGCGCTAGACCGCATCGGCCTGCCGGGGACGAAACTGACCTACCAGGGAGCCGCGGACCAGACTTCAAAAAGCCAGACCTTTCCCACTAGTGACCACGCCGCGACTATCGATCAATTACTCGACTGGCTGGCCACCCAAACTGATTTCGCCGTCTTGCAGGCGGTGGGCCACCGCGTTGTCCACGGCATGCAACACAGTGAACCCGCCCGCGTGACGCCGGAATTGCTGCGGGAATTAAGGTCCACCAGCCCCTATGATCCGGAACATCTGCCGCGCGAAATTGAATTGATCGAGGCGGTCGGCAAGCGCCACCCCCAACTGCCACAGTGGGCTTGTTTCGACACCTCATTCCACCACCATCTGCCCCGGTTGGCGCAAATGCTCCCGCTGCCCCGGCGCTATGAAGCCAAAGGAATGCGCCGCTATGGTTTTCACGGGTTGTCCTACGCTTATCTCCTGGAGGAACTCGTGCGACGGGGTGATCCCGCGGCCACGACCGGAAGGGTGGTCCTCGCGCATCTCGGCAATGGCGCGAGCCTGGCCGCCATCCGCGCCGGCGAATGCGTCGATACCAGCATGGGCTTCACGCCCACCTCCGGCCTGGTCATGAGCACCCGTTCCGGCGATCTCGATCCCGGCGTAGCCGCCTACCTGGCGCGCACCGAGGGAATGGGGGCCAGCCAGTTTTACGACCTGGTGAACCACCAATCCGGCCTCCTGGGCATCTCGGAGACCAGCCCGGACATGGCCGATTTGCTGGCCCGGGAAGCCACCGATGTGCGGGCCGCGGAAGCCATCGCCTTGTTTTGCTACCAGGCAAAAAAATGGCTGGGTTCATTTGCGGCCGTCCTGGGTGGGCTCGACACCTTGGTCTTCGCCGGCGGCATCGGGGAAAATGCCCCCCAGGTCCGCGCGCGGATTTGCTCCGGATTGGAATTTCTCGGTCTGGAACTGGCCGCGACGCAAAACGATGCGTCCGCGGCGGTAATTTCCACGGCGGCCAGCCGCGTGTGCGTGCGCGTGCTCCATACCGACGAGGAGTTGATGATCGCGCAGTCCGTGTTGCGGGCCTCCGGCGGCTCACCAATGGGGGATACACCCACTGGCACCGCCACCTTGCCCGACTTAGAGTAGGAACGGATGCCCGTCCAAATCGCCTTGCGTGCAACTTCCCGGCCTGGCCGACGAAATCAAACCATCGGCGACTCAATCCGGAACACGGGCAAAAAATAGCATTATGTTAAGCAAAGTTAAAACCCTTCAGGGTTACCAGTTGGACAGTATCGACGGGAATGTGGGCAAAGTCAGGGAATTCTACTTTGACGATCAGCATTGGACGATCCGCTATCTGGTGGCCGATACCGGCACCTGGTTGTCCGGACGTCAGGTGTTGATCACCCCGTATGCGTTGGGCGCGATCAACCCCGTGGCGGAAAAACTGGAAGTCGCACTGACGAAAAAGCAGATTGAAGACAGCCCTGCCTTGAATACCGATAAGCCCGTTTCCCGCCAGTTTGAGGAAGACTACTATGGTTATTATGGCTATCCGATGTACTGGCGGGGCGATAATACCTGGGGCAATCATTCCTATCTCGAACGGGACCAGGCCAAATGGGGCGGCGTCAACCAGGGCGGGAAAGCCTGGGATCCACATCTGCGCAGCACCAAGTCGGTGACCGGCTATCATATCCAGGCGCGGGATGGCGAAGTGGGACACGTGGAGGATTTTGTGGTGGACGACGAAACCTGGGCGATTCGCTACCTGGTCATCAACACGCACAATTTCTGGCCCGGCAAGAAGGTCCTCGTTTCCCCGCAATGGATCGAACGCGTGAGTTGGAGCGAATCCAAGGTTTTCGTGACCCTGACCCGCGAAACCATCAAGCTTTCACCCGAATATTCGGAAGACGCGCTCCTCTCCCGGGAGTATGAAAGCGGGTTGCATCACCATTACAACCGCGCCGGTTATTGGGTCGTGGAAAAAGAACTGACCGGCTTGAGCCGCTGATCGTCCGGCCTGATCGGAAACGGTCGGGAATTCACGCTGTCCACGGCACCGAGCGGGCACGTTTCTGGATTCCGCGACTCCCCGATCAGGCCATCCTGACCGCGTTTGCCGACCACCCTGCCCAACATTATGAATGTAATCGCACCTGAAGGGACCGTTTCCGTCGCCGAGACCGGCCCCGTTGGCGAGGCCGACCTGCCATTGACCGGCCGGCAGATGCGCCTGATCCACGCCTATTGGCGGGCCGCCAACTATTTATCGGTCGGACAGATTTATCTGTACGACAACCCGCTGCTAAAAGAGCCGCTGAAACTGGCGCATGTCAAACCGCTGGTGGTGGGCCATTGGGGCACGACACCGGGCCAGAATTTCATCTATGCGCATTTGAACCGGGTGATCAAGAAATACGACCTGAACATGTTTTATATCGCGGGTCCGGGGCATGGTGGTCCCGCGTTGGTGGCGAACACCTACCTGGAGGGTTCCTACAGCGAAATTTATCCGAATATCACGCAAGATGAGGCCGGATTAAAGAAACTCTTCAAGCAGTTCTCCTTTCCCGGGGGGATTTCCAGCCATGTCGCCCCGAGCACTCCCGGATCGATTCACGAAGGCGGCGAACTGGGATACTCGCTCAGCCATGCGTTTGGCGCCGCCTTTGACAATCCGGACCTCATTGTCGCATGTATTGTCGGCGACGGTGAAGCGGAGACCGGCCCCCTCGCCACGGCCTGGCAGGCCAACAAATTTCTCAATCCCATCACCGATGGCGCGGTACTGCCCATCCTGCATTTGAACGGCTACAAGATCAGCAATCCCACGGTGCTGGCCCGCATCGAACCGGAGGAGTTGGAGCAGTTCTTTCGCGGTTGCGGGTGGAACCCGATCTTTGTGGTGGGCGATCAACCCGGCCGGATGCATCAACTCATGGCGGGCGCCCTCGAAAAAGCGATCGAGAGCATCTGGCAAATCCAGGACGACGCCCGCAACAATCAGGACACCACGCGCCCGCGCTGGCCGCTGATCGTCCTTCAGTCACCCAAGGGCTGGACGGGCCCCAAAACCGTCGATGGCCAGCCCAACGAGGGAACGTTTCGTTCGCATCAAGTCCCCTTGCTGGTGGATGCCGCCCATCCCGAGCACGTCGGGCAATTGGAGGCCTGGATGAAAAGTTACCACGCCGAGGAGCTTTTTGATGCGCAGGGCCGGTTGATCCCGGAATTGGCCGAGTTGGCCCCGCAAGGCAAGCGCCGGATGGGTGCCAATCCCCATGCCAACGGCGGCCTGCTGCTCCGGGATCTCCGGCTGCCCGACTTCCGGCGCCAGGCCGTCATCGTTCCCTCCCCGGGAGCCGTGGAGGGGCAGGATACCCTGATCCTCGGCAAATTCCTGCGCGAAGTGGTCAGGGAGAATGCGGCGCAACACAATTTCCGCATTTTTGGACCGGATGAAACACTCTCCAACCTGCTGGGAGCGGTCTTTGAAGTCACCAACCGTCAATGGGATGATCGCAAATTGCCGCAAGACGAATTTCTCGCGCCCGCTGGCCGGGTGGTGGATTCGATGCTCAGCGAACATCTCTGCGAAGGCTGGCTGGAAGGCTATTTATTGACCGGCCGCCACGGACTGTTCAACAGCTACGAGGCGTTCATCCGCATCATCGATTCCATGTTCAGTCAGCACGCGAAATGGTTGAAAGTCAGCGCGGAATTGCCCTGGCGACGCCCCATCGCTTCACTCAACTACCTCCTGGCCTCCCACGTCTGGCAGCAGGATCACAATGGATTTACGCATCAGGATCCGGGCTTTCTGGATCACGTCATCACGAAAAAAGCCGGCATAGTCCGCGTGTATCTCCCGCCGGATGCCAATTGCCTGCTCTCCGTTTTTGATCACTGCCTCCGCAGCCGGCATTACGTCAATGTGGTGGTCGCGGGTAAACACGCCCTGCCCCAGTGGCTGACGATGGAGGCGGCGGTGGTCCACTGCACGGAGGGCATCGGCATCTGGCAATGGGCCAGCAACGACCAGGGCGCCGATCCGGACGTGGTGCTGGCCTGCTGTGGCGACACCCCCACCCTGGAGATTCTGGCGGCGGTTTCGATTCTGCGCCGCCATTTGCCCGCCCTGAAAATCCGGGTGGTGAATGTAGTGGACCTGATGAAACTCCAGCCCCAAAGCGAGCATCCCCATGGCCTGAGTGACACGGATTACGACTCCCTGTTTACCAAGGACAAACACATCATCTTTGGTTTTCACGGTTACCCGTGGCTGGTGCACCAACTGACCTACCGCCGCGCCAATCGCAACCTCCATGTCCGCGGTTACAAGGAAGAAGGCACCATCACGACGGCATTCGACATCCGGGTGCAAAACGATCTGGATCGCTTTCACCTAGTGCAGGACGTGATTGATCGCGTGCCCGGGCTGGGCTCCCCCGGGGCCTATCTTAAACAATTGGTGCGCGACAAACTCGTCGAGCACAAACTTTACATCAATCAACACGGCGAGGACCTCCCCGAAATTCGCAACTGGAAATGGGGCGCCACGCCCGCGGCGGGGGCAGCCTGATGTCAACGGATTCAATTTCCTCCTCCAAAATCCATTCCTGGATGAATTTGCCGGGATGGCGGGACCACGGGCGGAAGAAAAATTTATGAAAGAAACCAACTCGGGCCATGGTCCGCATCACGCCGCGAAGGGCGCCCTTCCACCGGGCGCCCATCGCCCCTATTGGCGGCGAGCCCATCGCGATTGGCGCATTTGGGCGTGCGGGGTGATCATGCTGGGGGCGCTGTTCATCTATTCGACGAACTATGAGTTGCCCTGGTGGCCACGCAATCATCCAGCGACCGCGCCGCCGTTGGACCGGTAACCGGTCACGCGCCGAGCGACAGACCGCTTATTTCAGTTCCTGCACGCGGATGCGCCGGTATTCCATTTGCCCGCGGTCACCCTCCAGGCCGATGGGACCGACCGCGGGGATCTTCATGGCGGCTTCGAGGACTTCCCCGTTGCAGGTGCAGTAGGCCGTCCCGCCCTTCACCGTGACCACCATCTCATTCCAATCCTGGGCCCGGTATTGCTTGAGTTCTTTGTAGGGACCCGCCAGGAGGTAATCCCGGCATTGCAACTGCGGTCCGCGGATAAACACACCGCTGTCGGCATTGGGCGTCGCCCGAAATTCCAACTTTAAAACAAAATCCCCGGTCAAATCCCGGGTCGTGGAAATCGCCTGGATCTTCCGACCTTCGGATGGCGTGGTGGCGATCAACCGTCCGTGACGAGCCACATACCGACCGTCATCACTCATGGTCTTGCCGTCGAAGTTCACCGGAGTGGTAACGATGGGCCACGGCGGGGCATTCGGATCGCTCTTTTGCCAATTCTGCGCGGACTTGATATCCCCTGCGGAAGTGGGGCGGTAACCCCAACCAGTCAGGTCATGGCCATTGAAAAGGCTGGTGAACCCGGGCTCCACCGCAAAATTGTCGTCGTCATTCTCCAGGAACCCCAGGGTGGCCAGGATGGGACGAAGCGCGGCGGCCCACTTGACGTATCCGGCCTGGTTCGGGTGGAGCAGATCAGGGAACTCGTCCTTCACCGCGTCCCCTTGGGCGTTGGCAAAAAGCGGCCAGGTTTCCACCAAAGTGACGGCGGGATTTCCCTTCACGACCGTCGCCACAAGCTGGTTGATCTTTTTGATTTTCTCCGCGGGACGCCGCATGGTCTCCGAGCTTGGGAAGACCTGGCAAACGATCAGCGGCAGTTTGGGATTGGAGGCCTGCAGTTTGGCCAGGATCAACCGGAGATTTTCGGCGGTGCTTTCCGGATCGGCCTTCTCCTCCAGATCATTCGTTCCGATCAAAATCACCACCGCCGCGGGATGCAGCGCCAGCACGTCCTCCTCCAGGCGAAGCAATACCCCACGGCTGGTGTCACCGCTGATTCCCCGGTTGGCGACCTTCAAACCCGGAAAGCTCCCGCCCATGTCGTCGCCCCAACCCTGGGTGATGGAGTCGCCCAAGAAGACCACCGCCTGCTGATCCGCCTTGACGTGTTGGGCCCACTGACTGCGGCGCTCCGCCCACAAATTGGCAAACCAATCGTAGCGCCGGATGGGACCCGTGCCGGGCAAACCGTCATCCTTCGGCGGAATTTGAAAACGCGCCGCCTCCGCGCCCGCCGCTTTTGGCGCCTCCTGTGAGCCGGCCAAACCGGCGAGGCAGAACGAGAGCAGGAATGACAATAAGGCAAGGCGTCCCATGGGTTTCATAATCAAGATAATGTGGCCGCGAGGATGCCCGGCCCGCCGGCCATTGGCAATTCCAGAACGTGATTTTGAGAGGCGTGCCGTACTCGCGGCGGGATACCCATCCCGCCCCCGGCTCAACTCAATACACTTTGATCCGATAAAACACCTGGCCGACTCCGGACAGATCGCGGAAATCATAGACGGTAATATCCTGCCCGGTGCCCGGGAGGGAATCCTGCAAAACCGCCCAGTTCATGAGGTCGGTGGAAGTGTCCACGCGATACGTCCGGCCCATGACGGAGCTGAAAGTGATCTGTCCCGGAACCCCCGGCGACGGCTGCGTAATGGGGCGGATGATAAATTGCGAATTGCGGTTGGTGGGATTCAATCCTGCCAGATAATCCTGCCAGACGGCGAAGCCGTTTCCGTTGGTCGTGAGCAACTCGGCCGCGGCAAAGTTGGTTTTATAGCCATACGCCACCAGCCAGGGAATCGGTGTGCCGTGCGGCGGTGGGAGGGGATATTTGGTGATGAAGCTGGGCGCATTGGACAACGAAAAGCTCAGGCCGGCGGGCGCCATGTTGGAGTAAACCGTATTATCCACCGTGAACACGCTGAAGACGGAATTCGTCGTCAGCTTTTCGGGATTGCGAAAGCGGAACGTAAGCAGGTCGCCCATGACCCCGTAGGGCAGACTCGTCAACTGATCCGCGGGGTTCGGACTGAGCAAGGTGATCCACTGGCCGCCGACGCCGTCATTGGTGGTGGTCATGGACCAGCCGTTCATGAAATCACCCAGATCGCCGGATTCCAGATTGACATCGGCTGGATAATTGGCCCGGTAATTCACCCGGACCTCCCGGATAAAGCGGGGCACATAACTCGCGCGCAGCCGCACGATTTTCGGCCCGATGTCGGCGTCCGGAACCAGCCGCAATTGCCCGGCCAGCACATTTCCCGCGTAATTGGTGGGATTGTATAACGGCACCTGCGTCAGATTCACGATATTGGTTGCGTAAGAAATATTGGTGCTCCCCGGCGGGTTGGTGGTGGCCGTGATATTGGTGGAGATGTTGATGGTCGCATTGAACGAGGCCGTGGCGGGACCAATGCTCAACTGAAAGCCGGGTTGGAAGGCCACCGGGGCGCGCCGCAACGTTGCCCATCGCAGGATGTACTGGCCGGAGATGTCTTTCACGATCCGCGCGAATTGGACCGGCAGGTCATCCGTCTTTTTGGCCAGATAGTAGCGCCCCGCGGTGCCGGCACTGAGCTGTTGGAGGGCGTTGGTGTTGACATTGTCCCCAAATCCCACGCAATAAATCCGCACACTGTTGGATTGCGCCAGGCTGACCAACGCGTTCAACGGCGCGCTATTGGTGTTGTACAAGCTGGAATTATCATTCCCGTCCGTCATCACGATCACGTACCGCGCCTCATCGATGTTGGTTCCCTTAAATTGGTTGAGGGCTCCCGCGAGGGCGTCGAAGGCGCGAGAACCCGCGTAATTCCCCTGCACGATGCTGCTTTGCACCCCCTCGATGGAGCGGGCGAGCGCAATTTTGTCGGCGGTGAAATTGGTGACGAGCACGGGATCCATGTAGTCGGCGTTGAATTCATAAAGCCCGAATTGGGCGGTCACCGGCTCCTCATTGATGAGCAATTCCGCGGCGAACTGCATGTTGCTGATGGCCTGGGGCACCGAAAACATATTGTAGGTGTAATCCAGCACCAGGAACCCCTTGAATTGCTTTTTATTCCCCCGCAATAAAATCGGGTGGGTCGCGGTCGGCGTGGGCACAGTGTCCTCCAGCGCTGTCACCACGAATTGGTCCGGTGGGCGGACCACGGCGTCGCCCACCACTGGATCGTCGCTGTTAGCCAGCGAGAACATGAAATCCAACAAATACGGGGAGGAGTAGGCGTAGGTGACACTGTTGGTATCAATCACCAGGGTCGCATTGGTGGCGTAAACCACATTTAAGGTTAAATAGGCCGTGGCCGTGCCATAGGCATCCGCCGCGGAGAGCAGCACATTGGTGAAAACTCCCCCATAGAGGGGCGCCCCGACGATGTTCGAACCATCCGCCGACAGGCTCAATCCGAGCGGGAGTCCGGAAACGCCCAACAGCATCGGCAAGCCCAGGGTATTGGTGGCGGTGATGGTATAGACGAAGTTGGAACCTTCGGTCGCGTTCGTCACCAGCAGCGCGCTGGTGATCACCGGGACGGTGCTGGCGAGGGACAAAGTCAGGGTCTCAGTATCCGAACCGAAAGCATTATACACCGTGATGGCCACGGGAAAGGTGCCGCTCACGATGGGCGGACCATAAATCAAGCCGGAATTGGTATTCAGGTTGATTCCAGGGGGGAGGCCCGCCGCGGCAAAAGTCACGGCCGGGTTGCTGGCGGTGATTTGGTAGGAAAAGGGCTTGCCTTGAACCCCGTTGGTTGAAAACGCGCTGTTGATGACCGGCACCGAGGAATCCACATGCAAGGCCAGGGTTTGCAAATCACCGCCATATAAATTGGAGGCTCCCACCAGCACGGGAAAATCACCATAAACGATGGGAATTCCCGCGATGACCCCGTTCGTGGGATTGACCGTCAACCCCGCCGGCAGGCCCGTGGCGACGAAATAAGTGGGCGTGTTGCTCGCCACGATATTATAGCTGTATGCCACCCCCTGCTTGCCGGTTGCAATCAGCCCACTGGTAATCCCCGGCACATCCGAGGCCAGGGTAATGGCCAGGGCTCCGGTCACGGTGAGGGATTGATTGGTGGGGTAGAGCAGCGAGGCGTACAGCACCACATTGGACACCCCAAAAACCGCGGGCACCCCGGACAGCAATCCGCTCGCGGGATCCACGCTCAACCCCGTGGGGAGATTGTCGGCCGTAAAAACGATGGGCGCGCTTCCGGAGGCGGTGATCGGAAAACTAACGGCATAACCCTGCTTCCCGCTCAGTTGGTTGGTGCTGGTGAATTTGGGCGGGGTCAGCACGGAAAGTTGCGCCACCACACTGGTGACCGATCCGACCGGATTGGTGACAATCACGCTATACGGAGCGCTATCGTTCGTACGCGTGGCGGTAAGGGTCAGCGTGGCCGTTTGGGACCCGCTGACGCGCCCGGCATCCGTCAAATTGGTACCCGACCGCAACCACTGATAGCTGAAAGGCGCGGTGCCATCGACCGCAACGCTCAAGGTGGCATTGCTGCCGAGGATCACCGAGAGGTCACCGGGCGGATTGCTGAAACTCGGCGGCACCAGCACGCTCAAGACCGCCACCTGACTGGTGGCGATCGCGTAGAGGTTGGTCACGATCACGGTGTAATTCCCGGCATCCGGACCGACGAGGTTGGCAATGCTTAAACTGGCCGTCTGCGCGCCGGTGATCCGGCCATCGTCCGTGAGGTTGGTGCCATTATATTGCCACTGGTAACTGAGCGGCGCCAACCCCAGCGCCCCCACCGTAAAAGTGGCGGTCATCCCGGCGATCCGGCTCAAGCCCTGCGGTTGACTGATGATGCGCGCCTGGTCATGCACCACCAGGGGCACGGCCGAACTCACCAGCGGCACGCCGATGCGGCTTCCCGAATTATAAGTCAGCGCCAGGTAATAATATCCGCTGGCGGCCGCCTGGACATTGGTGATCGCATAAACCGAACCGCCAACCCCGTCGATGGTCAGGTAGGGGCCATTTGTGGTCGTCGCGTAGTGCCAGGAATAACTGGTGATGACCTCGCCGGCAGTGGCCGCCACAAATCCGGTCAAAGCGACATTGGTCCCGACCAGGACAACCTGATTAGTCGGCTGAACGGATACGGTAACATTGGCGCGGGCGGAGGTCGCGCCAAGACCCAACATCAGGGCGACGGCCGCGCAGGCCGAACTAATTGCACTTTTAAGTCTCATGGGATTGGCTTTTTCTCCGCAAAGCGGGGGGGAACGCATTGCGAAATCGGGGTTCTCGAATGGTTAAGGTACGTCACGAAATGGGTGCGGGGGGAAAGCGTCAGTTGGGTGGAGGACATTCCCGCATGGAAATGGCAATCATGGCGACAACCAGGTTGGCGTATTGCCGGACGGCGCGGCGGGTTGGTCGTACCCGCTGCACTCCTGAAAACCCGTGTTTCATTTCAATTGCACCGTTACCACGCGCGTACAAGCTCTGTCTTTCAGTTAAATGCATGCCCACAACTGGGTCCGCGAGCGGAACTGGTGTGGTTGCGGGATGATTAAATCAATTAATTATCCGGGTGTCAATGCGTCGTTCCGACCCAACGGCAAATTCCTGGTTGCCCACCCGCCGACGCAGGAAAAAGGGGTTTATTTCTTGCTGCAGCGATGTCATGTTAAGGGCCATGCGAAGGATTTGGTTCATAATCTGTGCTGCTTTGGTGTTGGGGGGAGTGCTGGCGCCGGCCCGGGCCGAGCACACCACCGCCACTCTCATCCTGGCGGCCGACGCCGCCCGCCCCGGTTCCACCGTCCTCGCCGGCCTGCGGTTGGAAATGGAGCCTCAGTGGCACACTTACTGGCGGAATCCGGGCATCGGGATGCCCACCGAAATCAAGTGGCAACTCCCGCCGGGAATCACGGCTGGCGAAATCCAATGGCCGGTGCCGGAAAAGCAGGTGGTGGACGAACTCACTGGCTACGAATATACCGAAACGGTCATTCTCTTGATCCCCCTTACCATCGCTCCCTCGGTGGCCCCGGGCTTGCTGGATTTAAAGGCCAAGGTCACCTGGCAGGAGTGCAAAACCATCTGTTTGCTGGCCAAGGGCGAGGTGCAGGCCAATCTGGTCATCGGCTCCGAGGAAAAGCCCTCCGCCCAGGTGGCCGCCCTGGAGGCGGCGCAAAAGCGCCTGCCCCAATCGTCGGCCAAGCTCGCCCCGACGGCCCATTGGGAGAAAGCCACGGCCGATGACACCCGCCCCTTCGTGGTGGAATGGACCGATGCGGAAACGGCGGGCGAAGTGGACTTCTTTCCGTATGAAACCAAAGGATTCGGCGTGGACGACAAAACCACCCTCCTGCCGGAGGCGGCGGGCAAGCGCAGTCTCCGCAAGGTAGTCACCAAATTCGCCGGCAATTGGCCGGGAACCATCTCCGGCTTGTTGGTCCAAAAGGTGGCGGGCACTTCCACCGGTTATGAAGTCAATTTGGCCCTGGCCGACCCCACCGCCGCCAGCGGCAACTCTGCGGTGCCTCCGCCCGCGCCCGGTGTCGCTGCTGCGGGCCAGCCCACCTCTTCCCCGGTCGCCGCCCAATCACTCGCCGCCATGTTGCTGTACGCCTTTTTGGGCGGTCTGATCCTGAATGTCATGCCCTGCGTGCTCCCCGTCATCGCCTTGAAAATTCTGGGCTTTGTCAATCACGGCAAATCCCACCCGGGAACGGTGCGCAAACTCGGTTTGGTTTATGCCGCGGGGGTCTTGGTCTCTTTTCTGGCGCTCGCGGCGATGGTGATCGCCGTCAAACAGGCCGGCCACCAGGCCGGTTGGGGAATGCAATTCAGCAGTCCCAAATTCATCGTTTGTTTGACGGTTCTGGTCACCCTGGTGGCCTTGAATCTGTTTGGCTTGTTCGAAGTCACCCTCGGTGGCCGGTTGTTGAATACCGCCGGCGAATTGAGCTCCCGGGACGGCACGGCCGGGGCCTTTTTCAACGGGATTCTGGCGACCATCCTGGCCACCCCCTGCACCGCTCCGTTTCTGGGGATCGCGCTCGGATTTGCTTTCGCCCAGCCCCCAGCCATCATTGTCCTGATCTTCCTGGCAGCGGGTCTGGGCCTCGCCGCACCGTATGTGGTTCTGAGCTGGCATCCCGTCTGGTTGAAACTGTTGCCCAAGCCGGGTGCCTGGATGGTGCGTTTCAAGATCGCCATGGGCTTTCCCATGCTCGCGACCGCGTTTTGGTTATTTGAGCTCACGCCCGTTTACTATGGTGAACGCGTCATCTGGCTCGGACTTTTCCTGGTCACCGTGGGCCTCGCGGCCTGGATATACGGGGAATTTGTGCAACGCGGGGAGAAGCATCGCGGTTGGGCGACCGCGATCGTGCTCCTGCTGCTGCTCGGAGGTTTCGGCTACACCATTGAAGATGGTCTCAAATGGCGCAACCCGTTGGCGGAAGGATCCACCGCCGCCGGACAGAAAAATGATCCCGATGGCATTGCTTGGGTTGCCTGGAGCAGCAATGCAGTGGCGCAGGCCCGGGCGGCGGGACATCCCGTGCTCGTAGATTTCACGGCGAAGTGGTGTACAACCTGCCGTTGGAATTTGCGCCACAGCATCGAAGTAGCGGCGGTCCGCGAGAAGTTGCGGACCATCGGGGCCATTGCCATAATTGCTGATTACACCCACACTCCGGATGATATCACGGAGGAATTGAAAAGATTCGGACGCGCGGGAGTGCCGCTGGTACTGGTGTACCCCGCCGATCTCCAACAGCCAGCCCAGGTCCTTCCGGATGGTTTCCTCACCCAGGGAATCGTCCTCGAGGCCCTGGATAAAGCGGCCGGGAAGCTCGTCAGTTCCGGCGCCCAGGCGCAACTGCGCTGAGTTGCCGGGTGTTTTCGGCTGCCTTCGCCCGTTTCAGACCAATTCCCGCAACTGGCGTGGAGTGAGCAGCCATTCCAAGGTGGCCCCGCCGAGTTGGAGTGGCATCCCCACCGTCAGCTTGGCCATTCCCCCTTTTTTCAGTTGCAGCCCAACGCCCGGCTTTCCCACCAGCAAGAGGGAAATCAACCGGGTCAAATCCGGCTCGTGTCCTACCAGGAGCACCGATTGACACCCGGCGTGCGCCCGGTTGATTTCCTCCAACAGGCGGCTGGGCGGGGCGTCCGGTGCCAGGGCGGCAGAAAGGGCAACCATTTGTTCACAATTTAGCGCCTCCGCCACAATATTGGCCGTCTCCCGGGCCCGGGTGTAGGGACTGGAGAGGATCGTGTCAAAGACCCATCCCTGGCGGAGGATTCCACTGGCGATTTGCCGCATCTTTTTGGCCCCCTCCCCGGTCAAGGACCGGCTCGCATCCTGCCCGGCATTCGCTTTTGTCCGTGCCTCCGCCACGGCGTGCCGTAAAATATAGATGTCCATGCATTGCCACTGCCCGGGGTGCGCGGATTCATTGCTATGATCCTCGCGGACAGGCATTTGGTAAGCCTGACCCTCGCCGTTTCGCGCCCCAAAGTCAATCGGGGTCCGCTTCGGCTCCGCGCTGCGGCAATTCCCGGCCCAAACATTCAGCGGTTCCGCATTGATTTGAGGAAACCAGCAGATCGGCCAATGTTTCCGAGGGGTTGAGCAGTTTCGCATTCCAGGAGCATTTTCTTTTTCGTTGACGGCGGCCTCGG
Source organism: uncultured Pedosphaera sp. (assembly GCA_903918755.1). Lineage (GTDB taxonomy): Bacteria > Verrucomicrobiota > Verrucomicrobiia > Limisphaerales > Pedosphaeraceae > CAIXFN01. Next base: position 30 of record CAIXFN010000095.1, on the reverse strand, counting down.
TTTTTGTATCCTCGCCATAGACATGGCTAG
>CAIXFN010000094.1 GCA_903918755.1 uncultured Pedosphaera sp. | reverse complement strand
TTTGCAAAACCTCTTTCCGGGTCGTCTGGCTCATCGTTTTATCCATTCCGGCCACGGTAACACCCACTTCTGGCACAACGTATGGTTTCCAGCCACTTTACCCCCCCTTCCCGGTAACAATACTTTTGGCACAATTCGCCACCCCGGAGAAGCGACATTTTTTTAAGATTTTAGTTGCATTAATGGAAGGTATTTTGTTAAGCTTCCGTTCACAGGAGAAACCTTCCCGAAGATACAACAGCAACCGAACTGTTTTTATGCGAAGCATTATTCCGGTAATTAGCAGAGCCAGTTGGGGGACTCAGAGGTTGGGATCCAGCCGGACAAGGCAGGTGTCCGCGAAGTGTGAGGTGAGGATGCGCAAAATCGGAAGGCCCCGGGCAGGTCAGCCGGTCCGATTCAGTTTGTCGTCGGAGCTGAGAAATCAACCCCTCCACCCATAACCACCTACCGCCCAATGAATTTTCCCTTTGTCCCGGTAAATAATTTTACGCCCAACAACTCCGGTTGGAGTTCGGTAGGGAACATCGACTCCTGGAACGTGGACGCCACGGGGCGCCGGTTTACGTACAATTTCGGTCCCCGCTCGTTAATTCTGGAGGTGTTGGGACCAAAAGCGTTCCGACTGCGATTTAATCCCGCGCCGGGCACGAACTATGATCAGGAGACCTCCACCGCGGTGGTGAACCGGGATCTGGGCCGGGCGGGTTTGAATGTGCAGTCGCACGAGGCCGGATCGTTTTTGTTCATTGAGACCGGGGCGATCACCATCAAGACGGGCCTGCAACCGTTCGCGGTGCAGGTATTGCGCCAGAACCAACTCATTCATGAAGACGCGCCTGGACGAGGGGCCATTTACATACCGGGGCAGGAGGTGATTGCGGTGATGAAGACGGCGGCGCCGGGAGCCAGCTATTTTGGATTGGGGGAAAAGGCCGGCAGCCGGAGTCGGAAGAACGCGTTTACGTTCACGTTCTTCAACTATGACAATTTCATTTACAACGGGCCGAGCCTGGGCACCCCGGGGCCGCTGAATCCGAGCGAGCCGCTGTATTGTTCCATCCCCTTGCTGATCGAGAGCAATCCCTTTCCCAGCGGCGGTTTCGCGGGGGTGGGTTACGCTTGCGGCGTATTTCTCGACAATCCCGCCCAGACTTTCGCGAATGTCTCGGCGGATGATTACTCATCCATGGCGGGCAAGTACTATCTCGGGGCGCTGTACAACGACCTGGACTACTATTTCTTCGCGGGTGCGGCGGTGCCGGAAGTATTGCAGCAGTATACGACCCTCACCGGGCGGTCGCCGATGCCGCCCCGCTATGCGCTGGGCTTCCACCAGGGTGCTTACGGGTACTTCGATAAATCCAAGTTGATGGCTGCCGCCAATGCCTACCGCGCCGCGGCCATCCCCTGTGACGGTCTCCATATCGATGTGGATTTCCAGGATAACTACCGGACCTTCACCCACAGCGAGATGAAGTTTCCAAATGTCCGGCAAATTTTTGACACCCTGCATGGCATGGGTTTCAAGATGAGCACCAATATTACGCCGATCATCACGGACAATGAGCTGAACCAGGAGGGGCAAAAGGCGCCCTACCCCCAACGTGAAGCTCTGTTGGCGGGCAACGCCCTGATCTATAACACGCGTTTTCAATCCGGTCTGGATCCGAATCACTATGCCAGCGGGGTTTATTACGGGGTGAACCACGGCAATAATCCGTATCCCTCGCCACCCCTGCCGAAAAATGCGCAAGGCGAAACCCCGCTGTTCGCGCCCGGGAATTATCCCGATTTTGGGCTCGCGGCGGTGCGCGCTTTGTGGGGGCAGCAGTATCGCCATCTGCTGCAGGATGTGGGGCTGGACATGATCTGGCAGGATATGACCTGCCCCGCGATTGCCACCGCACCCTTTGTCAGCGATCAAAATGAGTACATCAAGACCTTCCCCCAGGATTTGATGATGGCGCAGGAGCAGGTGGCGTCCGATGGTTCCGTGACCGTGGTGTATCAACCCAACGCCAAGCTGCACAACAGTTATGTAAACAACCTGCTGGTGGGGACATGGAATGGGATCAATCAACTGGTCCCGCAACGGCGTAATTTCATCATTGCCCGCGGGGGTTACGCGGGGATGCAGCGGTATGCCGGTTTGTGGACGGGTGATTCGGCGTCGAGTTGGGACTTTCTTAACATCAATATTCCCGAGGTGCTGAACCTGGGGCTTTCGGGGGTTCCCCTGAGCGGATGTGACATCGGGGGGTTTGCCACCGGTTCGGGCACGACCTCCAATGCCAGCTTCGGGGGCGGGGTGGTGACGGGCGGGATCACCAATTACGAGTTGCTGACGCGTTGGATGCAGTTGGGTTCCTTTCTCCCCTGGTTCCGGAATCATTACGACGGCTACAACAAGCAGTTTCAGGAGCCCTGGGCCTATGGGGATCCCGTGCCGGCGAATTGCCGTCGGTATGTGGAGCTGCGCTACCGGATGATGCAGGTTTACTACGACGCCTTGTACCAGTGGACCCGCTCGGGGCTACCCATCGCCCGGCCCCTGTTTCTTAACGGGCCGCCGGATCCCGGGGTTTACCAAAACAATAATTACTTTTTGGACAGTCAATTTTTTGTGGGCGGAGATTTCCTGGTGGCGCCGATCCTGTTTGCGGCGGAGACGGCCAATCCGCCGATTGGACCATTCCGCGATCTCTATTTGCCGGCGGGGAGCGATTGGTATGCGTTTCAGGACAACGCCGCCCCGCTGGCGGGGGCAGTGCCGGGAGGCACGGAGGTGCAAGCATATTACGCGGATCTGACCCGGGTGCCGATTTACGTGCGCGCCGGGGCAATCCTGCCATTTGGGGAGTTGGAACAATGGGTGGGGCAACTGGCAGCGAATCCCTTGACCGTTAATTTTTATCCCGGACCGGATCGCTGGGACGACGCGGCGGCCTATGAGATTTACCAGGATGACGGGATCAGCCCGGCAGCGCAGCAGGGAAGCTTTCGGCTGACGCGCGTTTATCAGCGCACCCTGAACAATCAGGGCGGGGTCACCCGGCAGGTGCGTCTCGCCCGGGTGGTGGACAATTACCAACCGCCGGCCCCGTTCAATTACCTGGCGATCCTGGGCAGCATCACTTCGGCCCGGCAGGTTTCCCGGGACGGCAACCGGTTGCCCAATGTCGGCAATCCGGGGGCGCTGGCGTCGTCCGGCGGGGATGCCTGGTATTGGAATCAGAGCGTCAACATTGTGTTTGTGAAGATTTTTGATAACCGCCCGGATACCACCGTGAGCGCCGACTACTGAACCACCCAAGACTATGAAACCGCGTCAAAATCAAGGGGTTCGCCCTGAAATCACGTTTACGTCCGACTTTCATGAACTAGTTTTGGGCGACCTGCTGGCGGGTCCGTGCTTGCTACATTATGATCCGCTGCGCCTGGTCAAGTTGGGAGACGACGCCCAGGGAGGGCGCACCATCAAGGCCTTCGCCCGCTTCCATCCGGGGCAAGGCAATTGGGAGGGACAATTGTGGCTTCCGGCGGGGTTGCCACTGGCCGCCATGGCCGATCCCTGCGGTCAGGGGTTGATGCTGGAGACAACCCTGGAGATACCTCCGGGCTGTGATGAACTGGAAATCTGGTTTTCCTGCACCCATGGCGACGGCCGCACCCATTGGGATTCCGATTTCGGGAGGAACCATTGGATCCGATTTGGATTGGCCGATTTAGCGATCCAATCGGCCCGGGTGGTCCCGGAGACCGGCGGAGGGGGGCTGTCGTCCGGCCTCAAAGTGGAATGCAGCAGCGTGGCCAAGGTGGAGGCGGTGAGCTTGCGCTGGCGGCTGCCTTCCAGCAAAGACAGCGGGCGGCAAATCACCCCGCTGCAACCGGGGGGCGCCGGGGGCCTGGCCAAGACGTGGCAGACGCCAGCTGGCGGGCTACCGGTCCCGGCAGGTGCCACGGTGGTTTTTGACCTGGTTTATTGGGTGGGCGGGAGAGCCTATACCGACGACAACCAGGGCCGGTGGTATATTGCGGATTAGGCGGGGTCGCTCCGGTGCAAGGCCGGAAGCGAGGCGGGGAGACCGTCAGGCAGGGCGCGACCGGGGGGCGGGGCGTCCCACTCGGGACTGGACGCATCCGGGAATTTGCCTTATTCCTTTGCCATGTCGAAGGCAGTGAAGGCCGTGGACGCGGCCAAAGCGGACCACCTCCCGTTCGAAGAGGCCCTGAAAAAGCTCGAAACCATCGTGGAAACGATGGAAAGCGGCGAACTCCCGTTGGAGACCATGCTGGCCCGTTTCGAAGAAGGCACGCGGCTGGCGCGGGTGTGTCAGGCCAAACTGGCCGATGCCGAATTGAAGATCCAACAGTTGGAAAGCAAAACCGATGGCGAACCCGGATTGAAACCGGCGCCGGCGGAGTTGGTGGCGGAAGAAGCAAACTGAAATATGAGTCGATACCTGGATATGGTGGATGAGCCGGCGCACATCAAGAAATTGACGGTGCCCCAAATGGCCCAATTGGCCGATGAAATCCGCTACGAACTGATCACCAAATTGTCCAAAAATGGCGGGCACCTGGGGCCCAACCTCGGAGTGGTGGAACTGACCATCGCTTTGCACGCCGTTTTCAACACCCCCAAGGACAAGTTTGTCTGGGATGTGAGCCACCAGGTTTATGTTCATAAGCTGCTGACGGGGCGGCGGGATCGCTTTTCCTCGATCCGGACGACGGGGGGATTGAATGGATTTTCGCTGCGGACGGAGAGTCCGCACGATTGTTACGGGGCGGGACACGCGGGGACGGCGTTATCCGCCGCGCTGGGGATGGCCGCGGCGCGGGATCAGCGCGGGACGGATGAAGACGTGGTGGCCATCTTTGGCGATGCCGCGTTGACCAACGGAGTGTCGTTCGAGGCGTTGAACAACATCAGCCACACGACCAAGAAATTCATCGGGGTGCTGAATGACAACGAATGGAGCATCGCGAAGAACGTCGGGGCGATTGCGAGCTACCTGAACAAGCTGATCACCAACCCGCATTACAACCGGTTGCAGCACGATTTCGAAAAATTCATGCGGCGGATGCCGGCGGGTGACCTGGCCTTGCGGCTGGGGCACAAGGCGGAAGAGGCGTTGAAAGGGGCGGTAACCGGGGCCACGCTGCAGCAAAATCCCGCGGAAATGGAAGCGGACGGGCGCGGTGGCTTTGGCAATTGCGTGATTTTCGAGGAAATGGGCATTCGTTACCTGGGACCGATTGACGGGCACGATCTGCCGCTGCTGATCAGTTCGCTGCAATTTGCGAAATCCTGCGACCGGCCGGTGGTGCTGCACGTGCTGACCAAAAAGGGTCGGGGCTACGACGTGGCCCTGCGGCAGCCGGAAAAATTCCACGGTACCGGCCCCTATGACGTGCAAACCGGAGCCTCGCCGGAGGTCAAGGCGGGGACGGCACCGGCGTGGCAGGATGTTTTCGGGCAGACCATGGTAAAATTGTGCCGGAAAGACACCACGGTGGTGGGCATTACGGCGGCCATGCCGAGTGGCACGGGACTGAAGCATTTGGAAAAAGCGATGCCGAGCCGCTATTACGATGTGGGCATCGCGGAGGAACACGCGGTGATCTTTGCGGCGGGCATGGCCACGATGGGCTTTCACCCGGTGGTGGCAATTTACTCAACCTTTCTGCAACGGTCCTACGACTGCATTGTCCACGATGTGGCGCTCCAGGATTTGCCGGTGATTTTCTGCATGGACCGGGCGGGGTTGTCTCCGCAGGACGGTCCGACGCATCATGGGTTGTTCGACATCGCCTATTTGCGTTGCGTGCCGAACATCATCGCCATGGCGCCGAAGGACGAGGACGAACTGGCCGACATGATGTTCACCGCCACGCTGGAGAAGCACGCATGCTTCATCCGGTACCCGCGCGGTGCGGCGGAGGGTGTGCCGGTCAAGGACCAGCCGAAAACGATCGAGATTGGCAAAGCGGAAGTCATCAAGAATTTCGGCAGCAGCGGCGGCCGCAAAGTGGCGCTGTTCGGCCTGGGCAACATGCTGAGCGTGGCGCGCGAAGCCGCCGCCCAACTGGCCAGCGAGGGATTCGACGTCGCGGTGGTGAACCCGCGTTTTACCAAACCGCTTGACGAAGGCACGACCGAGTTTTTTGGTCGCGCGGCTGATTTGGTGATTACCCTGGAAGATCATGTGCTCCCGGGTGGGTATGGGAGCAGCGTGATGGAATTGTACGGCGACAAGCAAATTACCACTCCGGTCATCCGGATTGCCTGGCCGGACAAATTCATCGAGCACGCCTCGACCGTGGAATATCTGCGGGAGAAATACGGTCTGACGGCGGCGCACGCCGTGGCGCAGGCCAAATCCCATTTCCAACCCGCGGCTGGCACCCGCCCCGCGACCGTCACTTTGCTGGCCCGAACCAGCTCCTAACCAAACCCTTATCATCATGGCGTACAAAGACATCACACCGCCCGCCGGCGGCAAAATCACCATCAGTGGCGGCAAATTAAACGTGCCCGAAAATCCGATCGTGCCCTTCATCCGGGGCGACGGCACCGGGCGGGACATCTGGGCGGCGAGCCAGCGCGTGTTTGACGCAGCGGTCGCGCAAGCCTACGGCGGGAAGCGCCAAGTGGCCTGGTTTGAAGTGTTTGCAGGCGAGGCGTCCAAGAACAAATTCGACAACTGGTTACCGGACGACACCGTGGAAGCCTTCAAGGAATTCCTGGTGGGAATCAAGGGGCCGTTGACGACGCCGGTCGGGGGCGGCATTCGCTCCCTGAACGTGGCCTTGCGCCAGATGCTGGATCTTTATGTGTGCCTGCGCCCGGTGCAGTACTTCACGGGGGTGCCCTCCCCGGTGAAGCATCCGGAAAAGGTCAACATGGTGATCTTCCGCGAAAACACCGAGGATATTTACGCCGGGATCGAATATGCGGGCGGCACTCCGGAATCCCAGAAATTCCTGGATTTCATCCAACAGAATTTTCCGAAGGATTTCGCCAAGATTCGCTTTGGCACCAGCGAGGCCATCGCCGGCTACATGAAGCTGGCTTCGCCCGATCACGACGCCTCCCACATTCCCGTGCAGGTGGGCATCGGCATCAAGGCCGTCTCCAACGTGGGGACCATCCGTCTGGTGAAGTCGGCGATCGAATACGCCCTGCGCGAGAAGCGCAAGAGCGTGACGATCGTGCACAAGGGCAACATCATGAAGTACACCGAAGGAGCGTTCCGGGATTGGGCCTATGGCGCCGCGGAGCGGATTTTCGGCGACAAAGTTTACACCTGGGCCAAGTGGGAACGCACCAAGAAGGAAAAGGGCGAGGCGGCGGCGAACGAAGAGCAGAAAGCGGCGCTCAAAGGCGGCGCGGTGCTGATCAAGGACGCCATTGCGGACATCACGCTCCAGCAGGTGCTCACGCGGCCGGAGGACTTTGAAGTCATCGCGACGTTGAACCTCAACGGCGACTATCTGTCCGACGCACTGGCCGCGCAGGTCGGAGGCATTGGCATCGCCCCGGGAGGAAACATCAATTACGTGACCGGTCATGCGATTTTTGAAGCGACCCACGGCACGGCTCCGAAATACGCGGACCTGGACAAGGTCAACCCCGGCAGTGTGATCCTCAGTGGCGAGATGATGTTCCGCTACCTCGGATGGGTCGAAGTCGCGGATTTGATCCTCAAGGGGTTGAACGGCGCCATTGCCTCCAAGCGGGTGACGTATGACTTCGCCCGGATGATGGAAGGATCCACCGAGCTCAAGTGCTCGGAATTCGGCGACAATATCATCGCCCACTTCTAAGCCGGCCACGGCCCGGACGGGATGGTTTCAAGCGCGGCGGAATCCAACGGATTCCGCCGCTTTTTTTGTGTGGGTGCCGGCGCACTAGGAAGGGATCACGGGATGCCCGCGAGTTGAGGATCCCAGGTCGCGCGCAGGGCGGCAGGGGAGGCTCCCTGGGCCCGGAGCGTCCGTAAACTCAGGGCGTCGTGCCGTTTGGCCAGACGAATCCCGCGTTCATCGGTGAGCAACGGGACGTGAAAAAAGGCGGGCGGGCGCCGCCCAAGCGCACGGTAAAGCAGCAACTGGCGGGCGGTGGAGAGGAGGAGATCCGCGCCACGCACCACCTCCGTGATGCCCATGGCCGCATCGTCCACCGTGACCGCGAGTTGGTAGGCGGGCAGGTCGTCATGCCGCCAGACCACGAAATCCCCAAAGTCCCGCCCCGCCACAAACGCTTGCGGGCCAAAGTGACCATCCAGAAAGGAAATGGTTTCCCCATCCGGCACCCGAAAACGCCAGTTGATCCGGGTGCCCGCAGGAACAGGCTCACAGGCCTTTTCGGGGTTCGCCGGGCGGCAGGTGCCGGGGTAAACCGGTTCCTCTTCGCCGGCGTGGGGCGCGGTCAGGGCTTGGAGAATATCCTGCCGGGAACAGCGGCACGGGTAAACCGCTCCCACGGCATGAAGCTGGGCAAAGGCGCCGCGGTAACAGGCGAGGCGTTGGCTCTGGCGATACGGTGCGAAGGGACCGCCGCAGTCCGGACCTTCCTGCCAGTCCAGACCGAACCAGCGCAGGTCAGCCAGCATGGTCGTGGCGAACTCCGGACGGGCGCGGCTGGCATCGAGATCCTCATCCCGCAAGACCAGCACACCGCCGGCGGCCCGGGCGCGCTCCCGTGCAATCCAGAAGGTGCGGGCGTGGCCCAGGTGCAAATACCCGGTGGGTGAGGGGGCCAGGCGACCGCGGTAGCTGGGGGCGGGGGGAACCACGGTTCAGAAGTATTCGCCGGGGTGGGTCCCCAGCCAGTCCGCCAGGCCGGGCAGGGGAAAATCAAGGAGGCGCTGGATTTTGGCGCAATTCAACGAAGTATCCGGGGAGCGGGGGGCGCCCGAATAATTCCGAAGGGAGCCTGGGGCCATCCGGGGTGTCAACTCCGGACAGCGGGCGGCCACAAGTTGGCCGATCTCCCAGCGCGAAAGCCGCTGACTCCCGGCAAGATGGTAGAGTCCGGGCTGGTTCCGAAGGTAGAGTTGCCAGATCGCGCGGGCGGTAACCACCGCGGGCAGGGGGCAGCGGAATTCGTCCACGAAAAGGTCCAGAGTGCGCCCGGCCGCCCAGGCCCGGCGCATTTCCTCGTTGAAGCCGCGGTCGCCAGTCGGGGAACGGCCGCCGGTCAAGGAGGTCCGGACGACCGTGTGGCAGGGATTCCGGAGCACAACCCTTTCGGCTTCCTGTTTGGTGACACCGTATACACTGAGCGGGTTCAGCGGGGCCGATTCGTCGTAATTGCCCACGCGACCATCAAACACCATGTCGGTGGACAGCAGGAAGAAGGGGATTTCCACGGCCAATCCGGCCAGATGGGCGGTGACATCCACGTTGGCTGCCCAAGCCAAAACGGGATCCCGCTGGCAGGCGACACTCTTGCTCATGGCCGCACAGTGGATGATCCCGGCGGGCGGGGCCTCCCGGAAGGCGCGGTCCACAGCGGGCCGGTCGGTCAGATCAAGGTCCGCACGGGACAGGGCACGTACGGTCCGGCCGGGACTGAGCGTGGCCGCAGCGCGGATCAGGTGGCTGCCGATGAGTCCTCCGGCGCCGGTGATCCACACTGGTTGATCCATAGGCGGCCCCGATGGCATTGCTGGCGGGGTCAGGTGTCCAGCAAACGTTGGGTGAGACCGCCGTAGGCATCGATCCGCCGGTCCCGCAGGAACGGCCAGTGGGTGCGTGTGACGTCCACCTTTTGCAGATCCACCGGAACGATCAAAGTGGCTTCCTCGGCGACCGGAGCTTTGGCCAGAATTTGTCCGGAAGTGCCGGCCACAAAACTCTGCCCCCAAAATTCCAACCCGTCGCCACCGATGGGTTGTTCCAGGCCGATGCGGTTGACGGAGGCGACGAAACAGCCATTGGCTACGGCATGACTGCGCTGGATCAATTCCCACGCGCCGTGTTGATTGACACCATACTCGGCCTTTTCCTTGGGCTGCCAACCGATGGCGGTGGGGTAGAAGAGGATTTCGGCCCCGGACATCGCGGTCAGGCGCGCGGCTTCCGGATACCACTGATCCCAGCAAATCAGGACGCCAATCCGGCCGTAACGAGTGTCCCAGGAACGGAAGCCGAGGTCACCCGGGGTGAAGTAAAACTTCTCGTAAAAGAACGGGTCGTCCGGAATATGCATTTTCCGGTACTTGCCGAGGAGGGAGCCGTCGGCGTCGATGATGACCGCAGTATTGTGGTAAACACCGGCGGCGCGCTTTTCAAAAAGGGACGCGACGATGACCACGGAATGCTTTTTCGCCAGCTTCTGAAAAGCGCGGGTGGTGGGACCCGGAATGGCTTCGGCCAGGGCAAAATACTGATGGTCTTCGCATTGGCAGAAATACTGGGAACGGAAGAGTTCCTGGGTGCAGATAATCTGCGCTCCGGCGCGGGCGGCGGCCTCCGCGGCGGCCAGGGTCCGGCGCAGGTTGTCGGCCGGGTCGGCGGAACAAGCGGTCTGGAGCAAACCCAGGTTAACGACCCGGGATGGAGAAGCGGCGCGTTTCATGCAGCGTCAGAGCTTGTTGGCCAGGATGACGGTGTGTTCGGCGAGTTGGGTGCCTCCCTTATGCGCGGCCCGATCTTGCGGGCCGGTCTGGCCGAAGAGCTCGCGGATAAACTTGCCGAGGGTCTCGTTGGTCGGACCGTAGCCCTGATGATAGATGTAATGTTCCAAGGCGTAGAGCAGTTCATCCGCGGAGGCATAGCGGTGTTGCAAATCCCGGGCGAGGGTGCGCTGCAGGATTTCGTTGAGCCGGTCATCGACCCGGGGGTCCAGCGTCCGAAAATCGGGGATGGGATGGTTGATGACGCGGCGCCGCGATTCCTCCGCGCTGGCCCCCTTGAAAATGTTATACCCCAGGAGGAGATGAGCGAGGACAATGCCGGTCGAAAAGATGTCCGAGCGGCGGTCGGTGATTTTGAAATCGGCCTGCTCGGGACTCATGTAATCCGCCTTGCCGGCCACGACTTCGCCCTCGTTGTCCTGGAGCAAGCCGCGCGCCTTGGCGATACCAAAGTCGGTTAATTTCACGTCGCCTTCGAAGGCGATCATAATGTTCTTGGGGCTGACATCGCGGTGGACAATGCCCAGATGCCGGTCATCCTTGTCGGTCTTGGCGTGCGCGTAGGCCAGGCCGCGGGCGACGCGGCTGGTGATGAAAACAGCCAGCTCCCGGGGGAGAACCCGCCGTTTATCGCTGAGTTGCTGGGTAAACTGCTCCAAGTTTACACCCCGGATCAATTCCATCGCGATGAAGAACATGCCCGCGGTTTCGCCGAGATGGTAAGTCTGGACGATATTGGTATGGATCAAGTCGGAAACGAGTTTGGCTTCCCCGATGAAATTATCGATGAACTGCCGCTGATCGGCGTAGTTCTGGCGGATGATTTTGATGGCGATCCGCTTCACGAATTGCCGGGCGCCATGCTGCTCCGCCTCGTAGACGATGCCCATCCCGCCCTCAAATATTTTGCGGACGATTTCGTAGCGAAATTCGGCTTCGATAGTGAACAGCGACATCGCTGGCATGGTGGGAAAACGCGAAAGAAAGTCAAGCCCGCATTGCGCGGCGCAGCCGGGAATGGAGGAAAGCCCAATAAAGATTGTCATTTTCTCCTTGCGCGGGTTGGTCGGGAGGCTTTAATAGCCGTCAAGTCGAACGACTTTTAGTTACCAAACACAATCTAAACAAACTATGGCCAAAGCACTGTCCAAATCCCAAGTTGCCGCCGCGATCGCCGAAAAGAGCGGGATCACCAAAAAGCAGGCAGCTGAAATCCTCGATATCATCGCCCAGTTGGCGTACAAGAACGCCAAGAACACCTTCACCCTGCCGGGCCTCGGCAAGCTGGTGCTCGTGAGCCGCAAAGCCCGCGTGGGCCGCAATCCCGCCACCGGCGCCCAGATCAACATTCCGGCCAAGCGCGTCGTCAAGTTCCGCGTGGCCAAGGCCGCCAAGGACGCGATCCTCGGCAGCAAGTAAACCAAGGCATTTTTCCAGAGGCACTCTGATCACTCAGAGTGCCTTTTTTGTTAATGAAAATCGGCGTTGTGGGTTGCGGGGCAGTGGGGTCCTATTACGGCGCCCGGTTGGGCCGGGCCGGCGCGGAGGTCCATTTTCTGTTGCGTTCCGACTACGTGGCGGTGCGGGAGCGCGGGGTGCGGATCGAGAGCCCGGAAGGGGATTTCACGTTCCATCCGCACGCGGCGCGGACGCCGCAGGAGATCGGAGTTTGCGACCTGGTGATTGTGGCGCTGAAGACCACCGCCAACGGGGAATTCCGCTCCCTCCTGACGCCGCTGATCGGACCGGAGACCGCGGTGTTGACCTTGCAAAACGGCCTGGGCAACGAGGAGGCCCTGGCGGCGCTCTTTGGGGCGGAGAAGATCCTGGGCGGGCTCTGCTTCGTGTGCCTGAACCGGCTGGAACCGGGGGTGGTGCGTCACCTGGCCCACGGGACGATCGTCATGGGGGAGTTCGGCCGTGCGCCCAGCGCCCGCACCCAGACGGTTGCCGCGCTGCTGCGGCACGCGGGGATTCCGTGCCGGGTCGCCGGCAACCTGGCGGCGGCCCATTGGGAAAAGCTGGTCTGGAACATACCGTTCAACGGGCTGGGGGTGGCCGGGACGGTCGGCTATGCCGCCGTGACGACGGGTGTAATGGACGAGCAAACGCCCCGGGGACCGTGCCTGAAGACGGATGCCCTGCTGGCGGAGCCGCGCTGGGAGGCGGAGGTGCGCGGCCTGATGCTGGAAGTGATCGCGGCCGCCAATGGCCTGGGTTTGGGGCTCGCCGAAGCGATTGCCGACACCCAAATCGAGCGGACGCGCGAGATGGGACCCTACCAGGCTTCGACCCTGCTGGACTTTGAACGGGGGCTGCCGTTGGAATTGGAACCGCTCTTTTTGGAACCCTGGCGGCAGGCGCGCGCGGCCGGGGTGAGCACGCCCCGCCTGGCCAAACTTTGCCAGGTACTGGCCCGGCTGGATTCGCGACGCTTGCCAACGGAGGCACGCTGACCTTAGCCTAGCCTCCGATTAACGGCAGCGACTATGGCGAATTCACAGACAGAAAAGCAGGTTCGGGTGCGTTTTGCCCCGAGCCCCACCGGATTTTTGCACATCGGAGGCGCGCGCACCGCGCTCTTCAACTGGCTCTATGCCCGCCACACGGGCGGCAAGTTTCTGTTGCGGATCGAGGACACCGACGCGGCGCGCAACACCCAGGAGGCGGTGGAGGTCATTCTGACCGGATTGCGCTGGCTGGGATTGGACTGGGATGAAGGCCCTCTGACCGGCGACGCCACGGCGGCGGGAAAAGGGGAATGCGGTCCGTATTTTCAGAGTCAACGCGGGGAAAATTACCGCCAGCGGGTGGCCTGGTTGTTGGAGCGGGGACTCGCGTATGAGCATGAGGGAGCCGTCAAGTTTCGCATGCCGCGGGAACCCGTCATTATCCCGGATCTCGTCGTTGGCAAGGTGACGCGGGAATTGACGGACCGGGAGCGCCTGGATCCGGATTTCGTGATCGTCCGGTCGGACGGTCAGCCGGTGTTCCATCTCGTAAACGTGATCGACGACCTGGAGATGGGGATCACCCACGTTATTCGGGGAGAAGACCATCTGAGCAACACCGCCAAGCACATCGCCCTGTTTCGGGCGTTTGGCGTGGAGCCGCCCCAATACGCCCACATACCGCTGATCCTCAACATCGATGGCAGCAAGATGAGCAAGCGGGACAAGGGCGCCTCGCTGCTGAGTTATATTGAAGAAGGATTCGCGCCCGAAGCGGTGGCGAATTATCTCTGCCTGCTGGGCTGGTCGCCGAAGGGCAACCGGGAAATGGTCCCCCTGGCCGAGGTGGTCGGCTTGTTTGATTTGCCGCAGATTCTCCGTCACAACGCCCGCTTCGACCTGAACAAGCTGCACTGGTTGAATGGGGAGTACATCAAAGTAATGAGCCCCGAACGGTTTCGCGAACTCGCGGCGCAAGCCTTGCTGCGCTTGGGCATCGATACGAGCCGGTTTGAGGCGGGCTACGTGCGGGCGGCCTTGGACACCGCGAAGCAAAAGGTGAAGCAATTCAACGAGGTGAAGCACTTCGCCGCGTTTTACTTCCGGGACAATCTTGAGTTTGACAATGAGGCTTTGCGGACCGAACTGCTGGCGGCAGATCGGAAGCTGGTGACCAAACTACGGGACGCATTGGCGCTCGTTGCGCCCTGGGACGCCAAGACTTCCGAGACCGCGGTCAAGGCCACGGCGACCGAATTGGGAGTAAAGATCGGCGCGCTGGTTCATCCTTTGCGCGTGGCCTGTTCTGGCAGCACCGTGGGGCCGAGCCTTTACCACGCCTTGGAAGTGCTGGGACGCGAGCGGGTGCTCCAGCGGCTAGACTGGGTCTTGCAACAACCGGTGCCAGGCGCCTGACCGTGCGGTCAGACCCGCAATAATTCCCGGGCCTCGGCCATGCCCGCGGCCGGGCGGCCGAACTCGCTGGCTGTGACCCGCGCCAGCGCCACGAGATGCCGCCAGCGAAATGGCGCGCTTGCGGTGGCGAATTCCTCCGACACGGTGCGATAGAATTTTTCCCCGTGCAGGGAGCCATCCTCACTGATGGCGTAGCGCAACAGCAAATCAAACACCGGACGCGCCGGGTGGCCCAAATCCCCGTAACGCTGGACCAGGGCGCTGGCGCGGGCCTGCAGGTTGCCGCGAATGGCTTCCTCGGCTTCCTGCAGGAGCGTGGTGGGATCGGTGGTCTTGATTTGGGCCAGATGTCCCGGCAGCGGCAAAGGGGTCCAATGCGCGAAATCGCCGCCGCGCCCGGTGCGGTCTAGCGATACTTGGTAGGCGCCCAGAATCAGGCTGGCCGCGCAATTGCGCGGGTTGCCGACCCGCGCAAGGTTGCGCCAGGCATTCGCCGAATCACAGGCATGGACGCCGATGGAATCACCATGCACGCTGCCCAGGGGTTTCCCCGGCACTTCATCCTGGGGCGTGCGCCCCTGGTCGCGCAGGAGCAATTGGTTGGCGGCCAGCGCAATCGTTTCTCCCAAGGACGCCGGCGACCAGCCTTCGGCCAACGCAACCGCCATGGCTTCCGCTGCGGCCACCGGATCCACTTTGAAAAGGGTTTGGCTGAACTGGTCCACCCAGGCGGTTTCGGGAACGCGCGTGCCCGGCGTAAATGCCTCCAATTTGTGCGCGACCAGCAGTCGGGGTAACAGAACCCGGGGTTGCTCCCAAGCGCTCTCGTACCGCCAGGATTCGGCCTTCACACAATAGCGCACGGATTGGCGCAAAAGCGTGTGTGCCTGGTCCATGCCGATCAGCCCGAGCAAATCCCAAGCCCGGTACGGCATGACGACCCGGTGAACCTCGGTCTGGTCTTCCACCGCCCAGAGCAGGTCATTCAGAGCGTTGTCCGGTGAGTTCCGGGCGGCGGCCGCCAGGAGTTTTTCGGCGGCGTCCACGTTCTTGTTGCGGACGGCGGCCTGGAGTTGGGCCCCATCAGTCGGGCTGGCACCCGCGGTCCCGGGCCGTACCGACCCTAAAACCTCACCCTTGCGTCCGCCATGTTCCTGAATACGGTTGGTATTCCGGTAGAGCACCTTGAAGACCGGCAGGGGTTGCGAGCCCAGGGGCAACTCCTGGGACAGGTGCAAGGCGGGCGCCAGCGCCATCATGGTGTGAAAGCCCACATAATCCTCACCCCCGAAGGTGCGGGCATTGGCCAGCGCGGCCGCGGTGGTGAGGCGGCGCAGGTCCGCCCCCGAGCGCATTTCCCGCACGAGCAGGGGGAGCAGTTTATTGGCGGGCGTTTCCTGCATCGAGCAGACGAGTGGTTCCAATTCGCCGAAAGTGAGCGCCGCCGTGGGTTCGTCCGCGAAAGCCGAATTCAATGCCAGGCCACTGGCGACTTCAGTGCCGAGGGTGGCGACCAGCATGCCGCGGCCAACGTCAGCGAAGAATTCCCGACGGGTGCGGGGGCTTTTCACGGCACGGTGCTCCAGAATGGGGTGGTGGGACATGAATAGAGCTTACGCCATGATTAGGGAATGTCAACACTCCCAGAAGCGGCATGCGGTGTTGGGGACTTGACTAATGGTCGTCATCGGGGCATTGGATTACACACCTCCAATATGCGAATTGCCTTTTCCTGTCCGGCTGCGCCCGGTCACGTCCACCCGATGACGACACTCGCGTGCAAGGTGCGCGAACAGGGGCATGAGGTTTTCTTCGTCTGCCTGGCCGATGCCGAACCCATGGTGCGGGCTGCCGGCCTGGATTTTTTTGTTTACGGCGAGGAGATTTTTCCCGCGGGAGCAATGACCGACCGTTGGCGGCAACTCAGTTCCTTGAGTGGCACCGAGGCGCTGCGGTTTACGGTGAACCTGTTTGCGGATACCTGTCGGGCGGCCCTGTCCGACGGCGAACGAGCGTTGCGGAAATCCCGGGCAGAGGCCCTCGTTTTGGACGCAACCATCCGGGGGCTGAACCTGGTGGCGATGCATGTGGGGATACCCTATCTTCATGCCGACTGCGCCCTGCATTTCGATTTGTCCGGGCACGCGCCCCTTTGTCTGTTCGACTGGCCCCCCCAGCCTGATCCCGAAGGGTTCGCCAGAAACCTCAAAGGGGTCAAGTCGTTCGGGCGGTTGGCGGTGCCAATCGTGGCGATGGAGCGGGAATATGGCAAAAGGGTGGGATTGCCGACCGATCTGGAGGAGGCGACAACCCGCCGATTGGCGCTGGGACAAATCACCCAAACCCCCAGGGAATTCGACTTTCCCGGCGATCATTGGCCAGCCCATTTTCATTATACGGGTCCCTGGCACGATCCATCCTTGCGTCCGGCGGTTGACTTTCCGTGGGAGAGAATCACCGGCGAACCGCTGATCTACGCCTCGATGGGAACGCTACAGAACGGCTCCGAGCGCATCTTTCAGGCAATCGCCGCCGCTGCCCAAGCGCCGGGTCGGCAGTTGGTCCTGTCGATTGGAAAGAACCTGCAGCCGGATAAGATTGGTCCCCTTGCTCCCAACACGATTTTGGTCGCGCAAGCTCCGCAGTTGGAAATCCTGCAGCGCGCCGCCTTGTGCATCACGCATGCAGGTTTGAACACGACGCTGGAGTCGTTGACGGCCGGTGTGCCGATGGTGGCCATTCCGATCACCAACGACCAACCCGGAGTGGGAGCGCGGATTGACTACACCGGCACCGGCGTCGTGGTGCCGCTGAAGGAGTTGGCGGATGACGCCGGGGTTCCCAAGCTCCGCGCCGCCATCGAGAAGGTATTAAGCGAGGCAAGTTATCGCGAAAATGCCCAACGCATTCAACAGGCGATCGCCCGAACGAATGGCCTCCAGCTGGCCGCGGACCTGATCGACCGCAAGCTGCGCGAGGCCGTTCTGACGTCGTAAACAGAATGTCCCAGGCCGATTTATTGCGAGCCTAAGTGGAGAGGTTCAATTTGCGGGTTTTGGCCCGGGATTCCCGGGCCATCCGGGCTTTGAATTTCACGAACTGGTCCTGGAGGGCGGCGTCGGAGGTCGCCAGAATGGTGACAGCCAGAAGGCCCGCGTTGCGGGCGTTACCGATGGCGACCGTGGCCACGGGGACCCCGGCGGGCATCTGGACGATTGAGAGCAGAGAGTCCAACCCTTTCAGGGATTTGGATTCGACCGGCACGCCGATCACCGGGAGCGGGGTATGACTAGCGACCATCCCGGGCAAATGCGCCGCGCCGCCGGCATCCGCGATAATGACCCGCAAGCCACGTAGATGGGCGGAACGCGCGTAGCGTGCCATATCATCCGGCGTGCGGTGGGCGCAAACTACCCGGACTTCATGGGGCACGGAAAACCCGGCGCAAGTGGTTTGACACAAGGCTACGATTGGGCCACATTGGGCACATGAGCGCAATCGCCAGAAGTCGAATTGACCCCGAACTGAAACGTCAGGCGGAAGCCGTTCTAGAGGAGATTGGCCTGAAACCGCGGGCCGCCTTGGAACTATTTTACAAACAGATCATTAAGCGGCGGGCCATCCCTTTCCCGGTCCAGGCAGACAGCCCGGAAGACGATGTTTTGAGCGCGGCCGCCCGGCGCAATAAACTGGCGGATGAGTTTTGAGCTTGAGAACGGTCCCCCAATCCGGCGAAATTTGGTTTGTTGACTTGGGCATGGTCGGCAAATCGCGGCAAGCGCTTGTTTTAGCGGCGCAAACCGATTCCCGGCTGGCCTTGGCCAGCGTAGTTTTGATCACCACCCAATTTGAGGACACTCCTTACGAGGTTACATTGCCTGGCGTGGCTTGGTTGCGGGAGCAAAGCTACATCAACGTCCAGAGCATCCAGCCCGTGAAGTTTACGGAATTTGTGCGCAAAGCTCCGGGAAAGTTTGATGCGATTGTCTTGAGTGAAGTGGAAGCCGCGCTCAAACGCTGGTTGAACCTCTAAAATCCCTCATCTGCATTGATGAGCAATAAGTTAGGTGATTTTGTGCGAACCTCGGGCTAGTCGGAGAGGTTCAATTTGCGGGTCTTGGCGCGGGATTCCCGGGCCATGCGGGCTTTGAATTTCACAAACTGTTCCTGGAGGGCGGCATCGGAGGTCGCCAGAATGGTGACGGCCAGGAGGCCCGCGTTGCGGGCGTTACCAATGGCGACCGTGGCCACCGGGACCCCGGCGGGCATCTGGACAATTGAGAGCAGGGAGTCCAGTCCTTTGAGGGATTTGGATTCGACCGGCACGCCGATCACCGGGAGCGGGGTATGACTGGCGACCATCCCGGGCAAATGCGCCGCGCCGCCGGCGCCCGCGATAATGACCCGCAAGCCACGCAAGTGAGCGGAACGCGCGTAGCGCGCCATATCGTCCGGCGTCCGGTGGGCGGAAACCACCCGGACTTCATGGGGCACGGAAAACTCGGCGCAGGCGTCGGCGGCGGCTTTCATGGTGGGCCAGTCGGAATCACTGCCCATGATGATGCCGACGAGTGGCGGGGGAACGGCAGGGGAGGTTTTCATGAAATTGGGGAGTCGCCAAAACGGATCAGACCCGCGGCGTGCCGGGCTTTTTCCAGGGCCTCCGGCAGGGTTTGACCGAGGACCGTGAGGTGGCCCATTTTGCGGCCGGTCTGGCTGTGGGCTTTGCCGTAAACATGAGGATGGCTGCCGGGAACGGCGAGTGCCTGGGCCAGTCCGTGGGGAGTGCCGCTGCCCGGACCGGCTCCGAGGAGGTTGACCATCACGGCGGCCGGAGCGAGGAGCGAGGGGTCGCCCAAGGGCCAACCCAGCACGGCCCGAACGTGATTCTCAAATTGCGAACAAACGCAGGCCTCGATGGTGTAATGACCGGAGTTATGGACGCGGGGCGCGAGTTCGTTCACCAACACCGTGCCGTCGGCGAGTAGAAACATCTCCACTCCCATTGCCCCCACCATCTCGACGCTTTCAACCGTGAGCCGGGCGATTTCGGAGGCGCGTTGAGCAATGTCCGGCGCCACCGCCGCGGGGGCTTTGACGAGATGGCAAATATGGTTTTGCTGGACCGTTTCCACCAATGGGTAAGCCACGGATTCCCCCGCGCGCCCCCGGACTATCATGATGGCCAGTTCCGCGACGAAGGGACAAAACTCCTCCACATAAAGGGCACCGGCCCCGCCACCCAATTCCGCCCAGGCGGAGGCAATATCAGCCGGGGAACGGAGCGTGGCGTTGCCCTTGCCATCGTAGCCGTTGCGACGCTTTTTGAGGACCAAAGGCCAGCCAAAGTTCAGGGCGGCGGCGGCGATGTCCGCGGGTTCCGCCACGGCCACAAAGCGGGGCAGGGGCAGCCCAGCGCCAGCCAGGGCTTCCTTCTGCAACAGCTTATCCTGCACGAGTCGGATGGTGCGGGAGGAAGGCCAGACGGCGTGGCCGGCGTGTTCCAGGGCGGCGAGGCTTTCGGAGGCCACAAACTCGTTTTCCAGGGTGGTGACGTCCACCTGGGCTCCCAATTTCAGCAAATTGGCGGGATCATCCCAATCCCCCAGCAGCGTGGTGCGGGCGAGGTGGGCGGCCGGGGTATTGGGAGTGCGCTCGAGCACGACCACCTCACAACCGAATTGCTGGGCAGCTTGCGCAAGCATCTTGGCCAGTTGACCGCCACCCACCAAACCCAGAGTGGGACTCGTGGTCGGTGGTCGCGGCGGTTTCGGGGCCGGGTTGGTGGAAGAAGCGGCGAGGGGGGGCATGAAGGTAATATTTCGCCGGGATCAGGCGCGTAACTTGGCCAGGAAGCAGGGATCGGTGGCGGCGAGGTCGGCGCGCCGTTGGGCGGAGAGGAGTTGCCCATAAACCCGGGTGTCGCGCAGGCACATGTCAAAACGGGCTTGAAAAGCCGCGTTGATGATTTCCCCATTTTTGAAGTCCTGCCCCTCCACGAAGGAAACGCCGTAAGGCAGGCTCCAGGCGTAGCATTGACGGGCCACCGTGCGTAATTGGTCTGTGACTGTCAGGCCCTTTTCGTAGGAGGCCACGAGGGAAACGAACAACTTGCCGGCAAATTCGCGCCAAAAATGGTCGAGGAAATTCTTCGTGGCGCTGCTCAGGCTGCCGTGGTAATCGGGTGTCCCGATCAAGATGACATCGGCCGCCTCCACCCGCGCTTTCAGGGCGGGGTAACCGGGGGCGGCATAGGCGGTATCGGGATTGAAAAGCGGCAGGGGTTCGTTCGCAAAATCGAGCACATCCACGCGGACGCCGGCCGCCTCGAGTTGGGTGGCCGCGAGCCGGACGATGGCCTGGGAGGCCGAAGTCCGGTGCAGGCTGCCGATCACGGCAAGGACGTTTAATTGCGATTCCGACATGGTCCGAGCATAGGGCGTTTCAAAAGGCCGCGCAACTCCCGGCTGGGGTCGAGGTTCACTCTTCCAACGGTCCGGTGGCCAGCAATTGGAGCCGGGCCGCTTCCACGACGGCCGCCGCCTGTTCCCGGGTCACGGTGGGAAAATCGAGGAAAAAGCTGTCCAGATCATCGCCGGCCGCCAGGTGGTCAAACAAGGATTTGACCGGCACCAGGGTGCCGCGAAAGACCGGTTCGCCCCGCCGGTTGGTGGGGTCCTTATCAATGCATTCGGCGAGCCGTCGGTTGGCGGCTTGCAGGGCTTGTTTGGTAGGAGGGGGCATGCGTTTATTTTTTCTCCGCCCCCAGGATGGCCCGGTAGAGGCGGACGTGACGGAGGACCATTTGTTCAAAGGTCATGCCTTTGGTGACCATCGAGGTAGCGCCCGCCCGGCCATATTGCGCGCGCAGATCGGGGTTGGCCAGGCACTTTTCCAGCGCGGACGCCAGTTCATCAGTGTGGCCGGGGGTGACCAGGAGGCCGGTTTTTTCGTGATCGATCAATTCGGGAATTCCGCCCACGCGGGAACCAATGGCCGGACAACCGCGAAACATGGCCTCCTGCAGGGCCAGACCAAGGGCTTCGGCCAAGGACGGCTGCACGTAGAGGCCGGCCCGGCTCATCCAGTCGTAGGCATCCTGACGCGCCCCGGTAAAAAGGATCCGCTTTTCCAAGCCGTGCGCCGCGGCGATCTGGCGGACTTCCGCGGCGCAGGCTTCCTCGGCGACATGACCGACGAGCCAGAGCTGCCAATCGGGATAACGGGGGGCGATCCGGGCGAAGGCAGCCGCCAGAATCTGCTGGCCTTTGCGGGCGGCGATGTGGCCCACGTTCAGGATGGCTTTTTCCCGGGGGCCGCCCGGGGCTGGTTGGGCGGCTTGGCGCAATCGGGAGTGGTAAATCTGGCCAAACCGACCGCGCAAGGGCCAATACCAGCGACGAAGCTTGTGTAAATCGTGATGCGAGACCGCGATCTCGCGGCGGACGTGGGCCAGGGTCTGCATCTTGCCGGTCCAAGCCAGCGGCAGCATTGCCAGTTTGAACCAGAGCGGTTTTTGTGGTCCGCAGAAACCGTCCAGCGCGTGGACCACGAGATGGACACTGGAGACCACCGGAATCCCGCGACACGCCACGTGGGTGAGGGGGGATTGGTTGGGGAAGCGATTGCCCCAACCGAAATTGCCGCCGAGGTGAAAGTGCGCGAGATCGACGCCCACCGCCTGGAGCTTATCCGCCAGCAGACGGGCACGGGCGGGGCTTGGTTGGGCCGGACCCCAAGGCACATGTTGGCGAATGAGGGGGGCGACGGGCGAGGCGGCGAGTTCCTCCGGTGAATCGGGGGACACCACCACGGGGTCAAAGTCGGGAGCCAGACCTTCGATCAAGGATTCCACCAGAACGCTGACGCCGCCGCGCAGCGCGAGCGGATACTCCAGGCAAAGGGCGATTTTCTTTCGTTCGGCCATGAATTGGGGCAACCCGCGCCGTCGCGGCCCCGGGGCGGCGGCGGAACGCGGAAGGCAAAGACTAACAGCCCGGCAGGGCGGAATGAAGCCAATTTGCGGTTTTTACTTAACTCGCCGGGACATTGCCCCTAGTTTGGCGCCCGGAATGAAGATTGGGCTGCTGACCACCGATAATCGGGAACACGAGAAGCGCTACGACGTCCCGGTTCCCTATTTTGGGACCGCACCCGAAGCGCTGCTCCAGGGATTTGCCCGACAGCCGGAGCTCGAGGTCCATGTGTTGTCCTGCACCCAACAGCCCATGTCATCCCCGGCCAAGCTGGCCCCAAACATCTGGTTCCACAGCCTGCACGTGCCAAAACTGGGCTGGCTGCGGACGGGCTATCAAGGGTGCATCCGGGCGGTCCGCAAACGCCTGCGCGAAATCCGGCCTGACCTGGTCCATGGGCAGGGAACCGAACGGGAGTGCGCGGTGAGCGCGGTGCTTTCGGGTTATCCCAGCGTGGTGACGATTCACGGAAACATGGCGGAACTGGCGCGGTTGTTCCAGGCCAGATTCGGGAATTTTTTCTGGTTTGCCGCCCGGCTGGAACACTTCACTTTGCGGCGGACCCGGGGGGTGCTTTGCAACTCCGAATACACGGAACAACTGGTGCAGGGGCGCACCCCGCGGACGTGGCGGGTTCCCAATGCGATTCGGGAGGCGTTTTTTTCGCCCGCCAAGGGTGCACCCGGGCCGGGGCATCCCATCCTGGTCAACATCGGAGTGATTATCCCGCGCAAACAGCAAGTCTTGCTGCTGGACGTGGCCCGCCGTTTACATGAGCAGGGGCTGAAGTTTGAGTTGCATTTCATCGGACATGCCGATCGCTCCGATCCGTATGTGCGGGAGTTTTTTGAACGTCTGCAACCGGCCGAAGCTGCCGGTTATGCGCGGTACCTGGGGCTCAAACCACAGGATGAATTAATCGCCTGCCTGGATCGCGCCGCCGCCCTGGTGCATTTCCCTTTCGAGGAGGCTTTTGGGTTGGTGGTGGCGGAGGCGCTGGCGCGGGGGTTGCAGTTTTTTGGTTCCCGCGTGGGCGGGATAGTTGAGATTGCCCGGGGACCGGGGACGGAAGTTTTTGCCCTGGAAGATTCCGCGGGGCTGACGGCGGCAATCGGTTCCTGGCTGCGGTCGGGGGCGCACCGCCCCAGCGGTGTGGCCGCCCGGATGCGAGAGTTGTACCACCCTGAGGTGATCGCCCGCCAGCATGTGGAAATTTACCGCGAAGTTTTGAGCACCGCCTCGTAAACCGATTTTAATTCGCGCCCGATTTCCAGCCAACTCTGGGGCCGGGGGGGCGGGCGCAGGTTGGGGGCGGCATCATAGAATTCCCGCAGCACCCGGGCGGTGCGGGAAGCCGAATTGCTGACCGGGCAATAAGTGGCGTGCTGCTGGAACACGGTGCGGGCCCAGGGTTGATCGCTGAGAAGCAGGGGGGCTTCACAGGCGGCCGCTTCCAAGGCGGATAGGCTGAGGCTTTCCATGTTGCTGAGCAGGGCAAAACCCCGGGCCTCGCGATAGATCGTGGCCAGTCGCGCGCGGTCGCTGATGGGACCTTCATACCGGACAAAACGCGGGTTGTCGCGGGCGATTTGGAGGAACCGTTGGCCGTAGGGATCGGTGTCCGAATAGGGTTTGCCAATCACCCAGACGGGGGTTTGCGCCACGACCGCGGCGGCGGCCAATTCGACCACGCGCTTGCGTTCCGTGAGGGTGGCGGTGCAAACCAGCCAGGGTCCGCGGGGAGCGGGGCGACTATTCAGGAAAACAGCCTCCACCCCATTGGCCACGACATGGACCTTTGGCGCGGGAACGGAAAACATGCTTTGCATGAGGTGAGCCTCCCAAGGGGTCAGGGACACGGAGGCATCCACGGAGCGATAGGCTTCCCAACCGAACGGTACGGTGGCGATGGGGGGTAAAAACCGGCGGCAGGCATGCACCACGCACCACTGGATATTCCGGCGCCAGGCCACCCGGGAGCCCAGGCCGGTCAGCAATTGCGTCATGACGACCTTGATCCCTTTTTGCTGGGCAAACTGGACGATTTCGAGCCGGGGACGACCAAAATAGTGCAAAATATCGCCCAACTGCTGCGCATCCCACCAACGCAGGTACTCCACTTCGACCCCCGCCTGTTCGAGGGCGGCCTTGGTCTGTTCAATCTGGATCGAAAAGCCCCCGTGCATCAATTGGTAGGGGGCCAGATGGTCGAACAATACTTTCATCGGGCGGCAATCTAGCCGCGCTCGCCGAACCCGGGCAACGCTTTTCTCCCGGCCACTTCCAGGACGCATTTTTGTCTGGAAAGGGCGGAATTTAGCTTGCGGCCGGGCGCCGGATTTCTCCAAGATAGTTCATACCTAGCTGGCTCAACAAGTCCTTGCGGCATCCTTGGCCATGAGGAAATCACGATCCGCCATCCCGGGAATTGCCATGAATATTATCGCACTGCCGAGCGGTCTGATGGTCAACCTGGACCATATCGCGTTCATTGAAACCGAATTGGGACACTTTGCCCAGGAGCGGGATCACACCAATAACACGATCTTTACGGAGATTTTCATACCCGGTTCCGTGAAAGTGTTTTATACCGCCCTGGACGGCACCTCGCGGCCGCATCCGCATTCCACGGTCCTGGGAAAGGAAGATGCGGACCATTTGCTGGCGGGGTTGGCGCGTTTGGGGGTGGATAGCAAATCCGTCCAAGACAAACGCATGACCTATGTGTATAATGGGAAGTTGCAGCGAACCAGTGACGAGGTGGAGCGGTTCAAGCGCGAGGGCGTGATTTTTCGACCGGCGGCCAATTGAGCCGGTGACCGGGGGAAAATCGGGCCTCATCAGGGAGTGAAAATCATCCCGCCGTGCCGTGGCAAACCGGTCCGGGGTGTTTCCGGTTGTACCCGGGCAACGTCCGCGGCCGGGCATTTTCTTGACTCGGGGAGCGGTGGCATTATCATGGGGCCGCGTTTCGGCAGTGAAAGACTACAACTATTATGACAACGATTTATGACATCAAGGCCCGTGAAATCATTGATTCCCGGGGTAATCCGACGGTGGAAGTGGATGTGATTTTGCAGGGTGGGGCAGTGGGACGGGCCGCGGTTCCCTCCGGTGCCAGCACGGGCGAGCATGAAGCCCTGGAACTGCGCGACGGCGAAGCCAAGCGCTATGGGGGCAAAGGGGTGAGCAAGGCCGTGAAAAACGTCAATGAGAAGATCCTGCCGATTCTGCGCGGTTTGGACTCCCTGGATCAATTGACCCTGGACCAGGCCATGCTGGCCCTCGATGGCACCGAAACCAAGTCCAAGCTGGGGGCCAATGCCATCCTGGCGGTTTCGCTCGCCAATGCCAAAGCCTCGGCTGAAGCCATCGGCATCCCGCTGTTCAAGTACCTGGGCGGGCCGAACGCGAAAGTCCTCCCGGTGCCCATGGCCAACGTCATCAATGGCGGCGCCCATTCCGACGCGCCGATCGACTTCCAAGAATTCATGATCATTCCGAAAGGCTTCAATTCCTTTTCGGAAGGTCTGCGCGCCATCACCGAGATTTTCCACTCGTTGAAGTCCGTTTTGAAGAAGAAGGGCCTTTCGACCGCCGTGGGTGACGAAGGCGGTTTTGCCCCCAAACTGGACAGCGCGGAAGCCGCGATCGAGACCATTCTCCAGGCCACGAAAGACGCCGGCTACAAAGCGGGCAAGCAGATTTTCCTGGCGCTGGATGTGGCGAGTTCGGAGTTTTACACCGGTGACGGCAATTACGTGTTCAAAAAGAGCAGCGGTCGCAAGTTGACCGGTGATGAACTGGTGGCTTTTTACGCCGAACTCGTCGGGAAATACCCGATCGTGAGCATTGAGGATGGTTGCGCGGAAAGCGATTGGACCAACTGGAAAAAGTTGACCGACAAGCTGGGCGACAAGGTGCAACTGGTCGGGGACGATCTTTTCGTGACCAACGTGAAGTTCCTCCGGAAAGGGATCGAGCAGGGCGTGGCCAACTCCATCCTGGTGAAAGTCAACCAGATTGGCTCGCTCACCGAAACTTTGGACGCCGTGGAACTGGCGAAAGAAAACGGTTACACCGCGGTCATCAGCCATCGTTCCGGCGAGACCGAAGACGCCACGATTGCCGACATCGCCGTGGCCACCAACGCCGGCCAGATCAAGACGGGCTCGCTCAGCCGCACGGACCGGGTGGCGAAATACAATCAATTGCTCCGGATTGAAGAAATCCTGGGTGAAAACGCAGTTTACGGCGGGAAATTCTAAGCGCGGTCGCTTGGTTTGAAGGCAGGCCTGGCCGGCTGGCCAGGCCTGCTCGGATTGCGTTCCCCCCTCGGGCGCCGCATCGGCGAGGCTGGAACCGAGAGTGCTGTCCGCAATTTTTGGAGACCGGGGTTCTGGCGTCAGCCGGGGCCGACGTTGGTCATTATTTTTGCCGGTCGTGGTGGCTGAGTTTGAATAACTTCGGGCAAATGCTGTCTTATCTTTGGCAGCTGGCAAAGCGGCACAGAATTTTTTTTACTTTTTACGATATGAAGCTTAACAAGACGACCCCGCCCCCGCTTCCCACACTGGAAAAGGGCCAGTTGTGGCAGACGGACAAGGGCAATGTGGAAATCATGGAAGTGGGCAAGACCTTGGCGCATTACCGCCTGTTTCAGAGTCAAAAGCGGGTTCCCACCAACCTGGGTCGGATTCAGATGGTTCAGGATTACCTGAAGACCAACGCCGGTCGGTTGATCAAGAATGATCGACTTACCAAAGCCAAGGCCTGAGACTATTGCTGTTACGATAAAGCCTCAAGAACCGCGCAAATGTGGCAGTTTTTCGGGTGCAGACGCCGGGGTAAACCCCGGTTCGGTGCGCTTTGGGTTGCCGCTCGGGTAAGAAACCTTGTGCCAAAAGGGCTTCGGCATTAGGGTTACTGCAATGGTAGTGGAATTTTCAGACATTGCGGCGGCCGCCCAGCGCATCCGCGGCAAGGTAGTCTACTCCCCTTGTCCCGCCTCGATTCCGCTCTCGCTTGCCACCGGAATGGAGATTCACTGCAAGCTGGACAACCTCCAACGGACGGGAAGTTTCAAGGAACGCGGGGCCTGTAACGCCCTGCAATTGCTGGGAACCGCAGAACAGCAGCGGGGGGTAATCGCGGCCTCCGCGGGGAATCATGCCCTGGGGTTGACGTATCATGCGCGATTGTTGGGAATACCCGTCACCGTGGTCATGCCGCGCACCGCGCCGTTAACCAAGGTGGTCAACTGCCGGCAAATGGGGGGAGAAGTCATTCTGCACGGCGAGGATTTTGAAACGGCGCGGCAAGAGGCCTTGCGATTGCAGGCGGAACGGGGGTTGACGCTGATTCATGGGTTTGACGACCCCGCCGTCATTGCGGGGCAGGGCACCATGGGATTGGAGATTTTGGAGCAGGTGCCCGACGTCGAGGCGATCATCGTGCCGATTGGCGGGGCGGGGTTGATCGCGGGCGTGGCGCTGGCCGTCAAGACTTTGAAGCCGGACGTGTTGATCATCGGCGTGGAGCCCGACCGGGTGGCAAGTTATGCCGCGGCGGTGGTGGCTGGGCATCCGGTGATGGTGGCGGCCCGGCCCACGCTGGCGGATGGTCTGGCGGTGCCCCAGGTGGGCCACAACGCTTTTGCCGTGGCCCGACCGCTGGTGGATCATACCGTGGTGGTGCGGGAACAGGACGTGGCGCTGGCCGTGCTGCGACTGGTGGAATTGGAACGGGCAGTGGTGGAAGGCGCCGGGGCGGCTTCATTGGCTGCCTGTCTGGCCGGACTGGTGCCGGAGTTGCGCGGTCGGAAAGTGGTTTTGCCGCTGTCTGGCGGCAATATTGATACCACGATTCTGGGACGTATTTTGGAGCGGGGGTTGGCTCGGGACGGACGGTTATGCCAGTTCACCGCCATCATCAGTGACCGGCCCGGCGGCTTGGCCGCGTTTGCGGCCTTGATCGCGGACGAGGGCGCGAGCATCAAACACATCGAGCACGAGCGCACTTTCATGGAGGGGGATCTGAGCACGGTCACCGTCCGTTGCGTGGTGGAGACCCGGGATGCGGGTCACATCCGGGAGTTGCGGGAACGACTGGCCCGGGACGGATATTCGGCATTGTTTACAGAGAGCGGACCGGCGACCGGTCACGCCAATTAATTTCATGGAAGAAAAGATTATCAAATTACTCGGGCAACCGGAATACACGGCGCTCAACGCCGCGGACTTGCTGGTTGCCCTCGCCCTCCCGCCCACGCACCTCCCCGATTTGTTGCGAGTGCTGGCGGCCCAAGAACGCACCGGGCAGATCGCCCGCATCAAAGGGGACCGATTTGTGCGGCCGATGGATGCCGATCTGGTTCCCGGGCGCATTCGCATCAACCGGCAGGGGAAGGGATTCCTCCAATGCGATGACTCCAGCGAGCGGGAAATCATGATTCCCGAGCACGCCACCGCGACGGCGTTCAACGGTGACCGGGTGCTGGTGCGGCGGGATGCGGTGGCGGGTGGCAAAAGAGGTGCGCCGAAGGAAATCACTGGCAAAGTGATTCGGATTCTGGAGCGCGCCCGGACGCAACTGGTGGGGACCTTGCGGCGGACGGAGAAATTCCTGTACGTGATTCCGGATGACCCCCGGATTCCGCATGACATTTACGTGGCACCCGTCGGCGAGGCCGGTACGCAGCCCAATCCAGGCGACAAAGTCCTGGTGGATTTGCGGGCATGGGAGTCGCGGCATGTCAATCCGGAGGGAGAGATCGTGGAAGTGCTGGGGCGACCGGACGCGGAGGGAGTGGATATGCTCTCGGTGCTACGGCAATACGGGCTGGCGATGCACTTTCCGCAACGCGTTCTGGATGAGTCAGAGGCCATCGGAACACAGGTAAAGCCGGCGGAACTCGCGGGACGTACGGACTGCCGGGAGCATCCCGTGGTGACCATCGATCCGGATGACGCCAAGGATTTTGATGATGCCATCTGCCTGCAGCCGGCCCCGAATCAGCACTGGAAATTGTGGGTCCACATTGCTGATGTTTCGCATTACGTCAAACCCGGGACCGCCCTGGATGAAGAAGCGAAACGACGCGGGAATTCCACCTACCTGGTGGATCGGGTCATTCCGATGCTGCCCGAAGGATTGAGCAACGAATTGTGCTCGCTGAAACCCCACGTGGACCGGCTCACCAAATGCGCCGAGTTCCTGCTGACCGCCGAGGGGAAAGTCGTCCGGACACAATTTTATCCGGCGGTGATCCATTCGCAGCGGCGGTTTACCTACAAGGAAGCCCTGGCCACATTGCAGCATCCGCCGACCACGCCGATTGAGCAAATGCTGCACGAGGCGCATCACCTGGCGCAATTGGTCCGGCGCGCGCGATTCCAGGCGGGGTCGCTCGAGATGGATTTTCCGGAGACCAAAATCCGGCTGGACGAAAAGGGACGGGTCCTGCGAATCGAGCGGAATGAGAACGACATTTCCCACCAGTTGATTGAAGAGTTCATGCTGTTGGCCAATGAAGCGGTGGCAACCAAACTCATGGCGGCCAACCGGCCGGCGATCTACCGCATCCACGAAGCGCCGGACGAACGCCGGTTGCGGGAATACCGTGAAGACGTTTTGAGCCACCAGTTGGCCTGCGGTAATCTGACCATCCGGAACGAGGTGCAAAAACTGTTGCACAAGCTGGGGACGGTGCCCATCGGCCAGGCTTTGAAAATCGGTTTCCTGCGTTCCCTGATGCGGGCTCGCTATGCCGTGGAACCGCTGGGTCATTATGGATTGGCGAAGAAGAAGTATACCCATTTCACGTCACCGATCCGGCGCTACGCCGATTTGGTCGTGCATCGGGCGCTCTTTGCGGAACCCAACCAGCACCTGGGCCTGGTGGCCCTCAAGGAGATTGCCGACCACATTTCGACCACGGAGCGGGATTCGGCGGACGCGGAGCGGGACAGCAAGGATTTGAAGATGTTCGCCTATTTGGAGGCGCAATTGCAGGCCGGCCAGCCCCAGGTTTACGGCGCGCTCGTCACGGATGTGCGGAATTTTGGTTTCTTCGTGGACGTCACGGATCTCGGGATGAGCGGCGCGGTGCCGCTCTCGACGATGACGGATGATTTCTATCAATTCGATGGGATGCGCAGTCGCGTGGTCGGCCGCCGCACCCGGCGCGTTATTCAACTGGGCGACCGGGTGAGCGTACAAATCGCCAAGGTGGACCGGTTCAAAAAGCAGGTCGATTTCCGGATGGCGGTCAACCCGGCGGACCCGGTGAAGACCGCCCGCCCGGCGGTGCCCGGCCGCCCGGAGCGCAAGCCCAGTATGGCCCGGGCGAATACTCCGCGGCCTTTCCCGCCCCGTCCCGCGGCCCCGCGGCCGATCCATCGGAAACCGGTTCAGCCGCGTCCCGGCGGCGAGGCTGTTCCCGGGACGAAGCGGGTCCCGCCAATTTTGCCCGCCGCCCGCCCCGGGGCGGCCCCAGGCGGCGGCCGCCAGCCTTTCAATCGGAAGCCGTTTCCGGCGCGCGCCACTCCCGCCGCTCCCCAACCGCCCGCCGACCAGGATTGGCGCCCCGGCAGCTCCCCGGCCGGGGAGCGTAAACCAGTTCCCGCGAAACCCGCCACCCGCGGCCCGGCCGGTCAGGGGACGAAGAACCCAGGTGCCTCCGGGCAAAAGCCGAAGGATCGGCGGGCGGTGCCCGGAAAATCCCGCCGACCGGACCGGACCGGACCGCGTCCCGATCAGCCCAAGTCGGACCGGTCAAGACCGCCGGGGCGGAAGTCGTTTCCGGTCAATTCAGGCCCGGCGGTGATACCGGTTTCGGGTTCCGGAGGAGCCAATCCGCCGGCGCGTTTGCCGGTGTCGTCCCAGGTTCCGGCGAGTCGGAATCCCAAGCCGGGCGGAGACGAACGCCCGGGGCAAGAGCCATTGCCATCCACCCTCAGTTCCCGGCCCGCGATCAAATCGTCCATTCCCACCCAACGCTTTTCCATCAGCGGCGGGAGCCGGCGTCCGGGACCGCGCCGCCGGCCCGATCAGAACCGGCGGTGACCGCGGGTGCCGCCGGGGCCTGCCCCCGGCGGCGATCTCAAGGCCAGAAGTAATTCCACTTGTAGCCCAGTTCGGCGCATTGGCCGGGGGCCAGGGTGAGTTTCCACGTCACCTTGCCGAGGCCGTTGACATTGCTCCACCAACTGGGCCAGCCATACCAGTTGTTCCAGGCGGGTTGGGCCATCTCCGCGTCTTCCAGCGAATTGAGCTTTTCGGCCTTGCCCTCGTGATCCGATGATTCCACGTTGCCCAACACGTAACGGGTGACCTCGAGCACTGCCGGTTGGGTGCGGTAGTTGGTGAGAGTTACCTGCCCGGTCAGATCAACCCGGGAGAACGAGCTGCCATTCCGGTTGAGGACATTGTGATTCCGGCTGGTTTCAATATCGGTGCGTTTGGCCGAGACCTCGACAGCGGTCGTCAGGGTCAGGTCGCTGGTGGCGCCGGGCGAAGCGTAGGTCATCAAGCCCTGCGAAATGACCCGGCCGGAGCGCATGATCAGGGCCGGTGCCGTCGTCAGGGGGTAGGAGCTTTTGTTAGTAAGGCGGATTTTGTGCATCACTTTCGGCGCATTGAGCAGCCGGGCCAACTCCTGTTGCTGCTGGGAGTTGCCGTTTTGGCGCATCTCCATGGGCGGGGCGAAGGGCAATTCCAAGGCGAAGACATCCGTGTACGGCAGGGTGAATTCGGCCAGTTGCAACACCATGCGCTCGCCCTTTTTGAGCGAAAGGTGGCCGGCATTGAAGACAAAAAGGTCTTCGCTACGCGTCGTTTCCCCCAATTCCGGGCCGCTCCCGGGGCCGACCTCGGCCGGTGGGCGGTATTCATTCATGCGGGCCGACTGGCTCATGATGGCGTTGTTGAAATTGCCGGCCAGTGCGCCGTTCCGCAGGTTGCCGCTCGGGTCATTTTGAAAGAACTGTGAAAGTTGGGCCGCGGTCTGTTGCAAGGCGAGGGGGTCGATGGTGTCCTTGAAAGTGAAGGTGGGCACTCCCACGACGAGGTTCACACTCACATCTTCCAGATCCATCATTTCATTGATGAGGGTCGCCTCCAGGGTGATCAGGGCCTGGCCGGTGCCATCCAGCGAGACCTTGTAGCTGGGAATCCAGCGCACGCCTTTTTGGAGGTAAAGCAAGCCCACCTGGGCATTGGTCGCGGCCGGAGAGGACCCCCAATCCATTTTGAGCGTCAACAAATTCCGAAACTCCTCCACCGCCGTAGTCGGTTGAAATTTTTGGATCGTGACGTCCTGGATGCGGTCGAGGTTGACGACCTTGGTGCCGGCCGGGGTTTGCAGGAGGATCAGATTGCCGGATTCCGGCAGGCGGTCGCCCGCGTTGGGCGGACTGGTGGCGGCCAGTTCCTCGGCGCTGCGCCGGGGGAGGCCGACAATGGTGGCCTGATACTGGTTGGTGGCCGACTCGGTGATCCAGGCGGAAGCGCCGACATTGGCCTGCAGGATTTCCCGCATACTGAGGGCGGTGCGCTGGATCAGCACGCGGCGCTGGCTGGCCACCACTCCTTTTAGCCGGGCCTTGGGATCGGAAGAGTAGGGCCAAAATGTGCCGACGACCGGGGTGGGTAATTGATCGAGCACGACATTCCCGGCCGGATCGGTGGCGAGAGTGCCTTCCTGCGCCACAAAGGCATGGCCATCCTTGAACACGGTGATTTCTTTGACCGGCAGGCGGCCCAGGGTGGGGAGGGAGGCGGCCTGATCCGCCGCCGCGACCTCCGCGGAAAGCCGGCCCACGAGGATTAACCCCGCGGCCGCCCAAAGGAGCGGCGTTGGAAGCAATTGGTATTTCATAAAGTCAGGATAGCAGTGCCCGGGGGAGTTGTTGCGAACCGTTTGTCAGAAGATTGTAAAAAGCTTGTGAGACCCCGGGGGCGATTTGCCGGAGGCGTACCATCAGCCTTCGGTTGATTTTTCCGGCGATCGGGCTATCCTATTTCCCACACAAAGGTATCAAAACTATGGCCAAAACCACCAAAGGCAGCGGCGGAAACAAGGTTGAACCGACACCCCCCAAGCCCCGGCAACCGGGCGGCGCCGTCGGGGTGAGTGAGGAGGATTTCCGCCAATTGGCGTTGGGGTTTCCCGGGGCGGCGGAATTGGCGCACCAAGGGCATCCGGATTTTCGCTGGGAAGGGAAGATATTTGCCACGCTTGGCTATCCGACCGGAGGTTATGGGATGGTGAAGCTGACGCCCGAGCAGCAGCAGCTCCGGTTGGCGGAAGCCCCGGAAGCATTCGCGCCCTGCGCCGGGGCTTGGGGGGTGCGCGGGGCAACCAGTGTTCGACTGGCAGCCGTGAGTTTGGCTGGGTTGGAATCCGCCCTGCGGGAGGCGCTCGGTAATCTGAAGGTAAAGAGTGCCAGACAGAAATGAACGGGCGTCGGGATGTCGGCACGGTCATGATTTGACCGGCCGGGCGGGGCGACGCGATACGTAGGGACTGGCCGCGAGATGGAAACGAAGTGGTAGCTCGGCGGCCTGGCGGATGCCGATCCGCGGCGAGGTAATCACCGGGCCCCGGGCCGCCCGGAAGTCCGCGACGGCGGGATTTTCCGCGATGATGAGAGGGGAACTCGCCGCGCACAAATCCGCTCCATCCAAGGCCCGGCCTATGTCCAGCGCAGCGCACAGTTTGCCCGGGCCGTTGGTTAAGGCAAACGGTTGGGCGACCGGTCGGCGCGCTCGCATGGATTCCCCACCGACCTCCGGCTCCAGGGCGCGAATCAGGACCGCCTCCGCAAAATCCGCCGGACGGCAGACGGCATTCACGCAGTAATGGTTGCCGTAGATAAAATAAACATAAGCATAACCGGGCGGTCCCCACATGGCCTGGTTGCGCGGCGTGCGGCCCCGGAAGGAATGCGCGGCCGGATCGTCAACCAGGTACGCTTCCGTTTCCACAATCGGACCGCCGCACCAGCCGGCGGCGGTTCGCCGCAACAACCAATGTCCCAGCAATCGCGGAGCCACCAGGTCAGCGGAGGGGGAGTAGAATTCCCGGGGGAGCGGCCGGACGGGCATCATGGGGGCAAATCCGGGAGCACCGAGCGGGTCGGTAAAATCATTCCACAGATCCAACGCACGCGCCGCATCGGTCAATAATTAGTTCGAATACCGGGAGTCGTCAATCCGGCGCAGTCGGGCCGGTTCACCCAGGCTGCCGCCCGGTCAGCCGGCCGCGTGGCGGCTTGGTCATTTGTTTACAATCCGGGACGGGCCAGGCGCCGCGGCGATGGCCGCGCGGGCTGCCATTTTTTGCTGCCGCAACCGGTGGTGGTTGGCGCCCGGGAGGCACCGGGACCGGGAATTCCCACTGGTTCCGGGCTTGACCGGAGTCCGGCTTTTGTATACCCATCATCCATGCCCCCAGCACGACAGTGGTTCGCGCCCTCTTTGGCGCGCAAATTTGCCATGGCCGCGCTTTGGGTCGTGCTTCCTTTTCCGCTGGGAGCGCAGACCTGGCAAAGTGTGTTTACATTTGGAATGACCAACGGGGTTGCGCCCGACTCGTTGATCCCGGGAAACGACGGCAATTTTTATGGCACGACCCAGGGTGGTGGTGCGAGTGGCGGGGGCACGGTGTTCCGGATCGGCGCCGATGGCGTTTTCACCTTGCTGGCGGCCGGTTCGGAGGCCACCGGTCTCAGCCCGAACGCCCTGGCTTGGGGGGCGGATGGCCGACTCTATGGGGTCAGCGCCGCAGGCGGGACGGACAACTCGGGGACCGTGTTCCAGCTGGCCGGGAAAGGTCCACTGATGCGCCTGTATTCCTTTGCCGCCGGCCACGGGGTGAATCCCAATACCCTCGTTTTAGGGAGCAATGGAAATCTCTTTGGAACCACGGCGGCGGGGGGTGCCAGTGGCGATGGCACGATGTTTCAGGTGACTACAAATGGCGAGGTCATGACGTTGCTGTCGTTCTTCAAAACGGTGGGCAGTCAGCCCAACAGTTTGGTGGCGGCCGCTGATGGCAGCTTCTACGGCACCACGGCGACCGGAGGAATGGGGGGATATGGCACCGTGTTTCGGGCTTCGACCAGTGGAACGCTGACGTTGCTGGCGTCATTTTTCAGAACGAATGGGGCGAATCCCAATAATCTCATCCGGGGCGGGGATGGCAGTTTTTATGGAACCACCGCCGCGGGTGGGCCGGAGGGTGGGGGAACCGTTTTTCGAGTCACCACCAATGGCAATTTGAGTTTGTTGACGACTTTTTCCCCTACCAACATTATCGGCAATGGCTGGGCTCCGAACTGCCTGGCCGCCGGCGAAGATGGCGCCTACTACGGCGTAACTGCGGGAGGGGGGGCAGGGGGACGGGGTACCTTGTTTCAAGTCACGAGCAATGGAACCCTGACCACGTTGTTGGACTTTTCCACGGCCAGCAGCCAGGCGCCGAACTGGTTGATCGGAGCCGGAAATGGGCAGTTCTACGGAACCACCGCGGGAGGTGGCAACGATGCGGGCGGGGTTTTTCGTTTCTCCTTGCCCCCAATACTCATTATCCGCCAGCCCCGAAGCGTGACCAACCATGCCGGCGGGACTGTAACCTTCGCCGTCAGCGCGACCAGTGCCGCTCCGCTCGCCTTTCACTGGCAAAAAGATGGGAACTGGCTAAGCAACGGGGGGCGGATCGCCGGGGCGGATACGGCCGTGCTCACGATCAGCGGCGTGGCGGACGCGGATTTGGGGGCCTACCATGTCGTGCTCCAAAACAGCCTGGGGAACGCCACCAGTGCGGACGTGGTGCTGGTGGTGGATCATGCCCCTTATTTCACGCACGAGCCGGTCAGCCAGGTTGTGCCGGCCGGGACGAATGTCACCTTGACGGCCACCGCCGTCGGCGCCGCACCGCTGGTCTTCCAATGGTTTTTCAACGGTCAACCGCTGGGAACTCCGATAGTGGGCGGGACGAACGCCAGTTGGAAATTGCTGAATGCACCCACCAATGCGGGGGGTAATTACCAGGTGCAGGTGGTGAATGCTTTTGGCGGCGCCCTGAGTTCCAACGCCGTTCTCCAGGTCATCGCACCTCCCGTGATCAGCCTGCAGCCCGCGAGCCGGGTAAACAAAAGCGGGAGCACGGCCGCGTTTTCGGTGGTGGCGGCGGGCGTTGGTCCCCTGACGTACCAATGGCAAAAAGGCGGCACGAATCTCCTCAACGGCGGACGGATCATCGGGGCCACCAGCAGCACCTTTGCGATCGTCAACTCCGGGCCGGACGATTCCGGGTGGTATGGGGTGGTGGTCCGGAATGCAGGCGGTGGCGTCGTGAGTTCGATTGCCCAGTTGGCGGTATTGGATCCGCCCCGGATTACCGCCCAGCCAAAGGGAATGCAAGCCGTCGCGGGGGCGGCGGCCTCCCTGGGGGTTTCGGTGTCCGGTTCCAGCCCGATGACGATGCAATGGCGTTGCAACGGGATCATCCTTCCCGGAGCGACCAATCTGCTGCTGGAGTTCCCGGCGGTGAGCCCGACCAATACGGGAACGTATTCATTTTTCGTGGCCAATCGGGTGGGCAGCGACACCAGTTCAAACGCGCTTTTGACGGTTTGGATGCCGGCAAAATTGACCTGGGCGCGGGTGGATGGATCGCCGCGGCTCAGCCTGGAGGGGCAGGTGGGCGCCAGTTACCTGGTGCAATACAGCCCGGACTTGCGGGGCGGCATCTGGAGCGGATTGACTACAATTAGCAATCTTACGACCAGCCCTTTTTTGTTCAATGACACCGCAGGATTCAGCCAGCCAGCCAGATTTTACCGGGCACTAACGCAGTGACTATTTCCAGGCTGACGTGGATTCGCGTTGAACGCAGCGCCGTTGTCGTTATGTTCGGGTCGCCCGGGTTGACGCATGCCACGGAGAATCAGCGCGAAATGGCGGGCAGGCGAATACATGAAGTCAAAAAATGGCATCCGACAGAGCAGAGGGGCGCTCGGCGCAATCGGAAGCGGGCGTCGGGCCGACCCTGGCAAAAAGTCCGGCGGGGTGCCAGACTTGCTTTGGCTTGCCACTGGCCGCACTTTCCCGCGCGCTTGCTTAGCCGGACTACATTTGCCCCCGAGTGAGCGGGGGAACCCACCTTGGGAAATTCGATATGGCAGGATCACTCCCCGCCTGGTCCCGCCACCGGGCCCATCCAGACGGGCAGGGCAACCATGAGTTCCACGACCAACGACTTCAGTCCCGGGCAACGTTTTGGCCGGGTATTGACCCTCATCTCCCTCGCATACGCCGCTGTCGTGCTGTGGAGTTGGGGAGCCGGAGTTGGCTATCTTTGCAGTTTTGGTGCCGGCCAGTTTCCCACCGCCCCGAGCACGGCCATCGGTCTGGCAGGATTTGGCCTGGTCCTATTCCTGACGCGGCCGTGGCCGGGGGTTGTCCTCGGCATGCACTGGGGAAAAGTGGTGATGACCTTGCTCTCCGGGGGCGGCATGCTGGCGATGCTCCGGGCGTGGTTTGGTTGGGGGTCCCCGGTCGAAAGATGGCTCGCGCAATCCAATGATCAGTTGGGAAACATGCCGGTGGGGTTGATGTCCTCCCTGACCGGGGCGCTCTTTCTGGTCGCCGGGGTCACGTATTGGTTACAAGCGACGGCGGGGAAGAAGCAGTCCGTGCGCTGGCGGGCAGGCCAGGTGCTGGCAGTGGGAATCATGGTGGCGAGCGCCGGGATGCTCGCCGGCTACGCCGGGAAACGGCCCTGGATTTACGGGGCTGCGGGGGTGCCTGTGTCATTAGGAACGGCCGGCGCATTTTATTTGCTGGGGTGCGCTTTATTTTGCAACGCCGCCGGTTTTCTTCATCCGCTCCCGGTGGAGGCCCCGGCGGGCTCCCGATTGGTTCCGGACCCCGGCTTCAATCCGGTCTGGATCGTGATTACCTTCGTCTTTGCCATCAGCACGCTGACGGCGGTTTACCATCGTCATGTTCAGGCGCAGGATCGCAAAGATGCGCGGGGATTATTGGATGCGGTCGGCAAGCTGAAAACCGCGCAAATCCTGGACTGGCGGAACGAACGCCTGAACGATGCCCGGTTCTTTGCGCAAGCGGATTTCGTGGCCCGGGACGTTTTCGATTTGCTCGAACACCCCAATTCCAATTTTGTGCGCCACCAGTTGCGGAGTCTGCTCGAAGGCTTGAAGGGCGGGGAGCGCTTCGCCGCCGTGGCCTTTTTTGATACCAACGGGGTAATGCGTCTGGGTTTGCCGGCCGCCGGGAGTGCCTCCCTGATGGCGCGGCCGGCGTTGTTGACCGAGGCTTTTCGTCGGCGGCAGGTGATCATGTCGGATTTATATCGGACGAGTGAAGGCGACCGGGTTTTCCTGGATATCGTCCTCCCAATTATGGAACCGGAACCAACGGCGGGACCGTTGGGGCCGCGCGTTGAGCCGCCCCTGATCGGGGGTATCCTCCTGCGATTGGATCCACACCAGGCGCTCTTTCCCCTGGTGACCGCCTGGCCGACCCGCAGTCGTACTTCCGAGGCAATGCTGTACCGGCGCAACGGGAACCAGTTGGTGTGCCTGACGGAGAGGAGGCTGCCGACCAATGCGCCCATCCGATTCGCGACGGAGCCGGTGCTGAACTCCAGCCAGCCCGCCATCACCGACTTCCCCTTGCGCCTGGGATTGACCGAGGGGCCCGATTACCGGGGGGTCCCGGTGTTTGCGGACATCTGCCAGATTCCGGATTCCGACTGGTTTCTCCTGGTGAAGATCGACCGGGAAGAGGTGTGCCGAACGCTGTATCATCAGGCCTGGTTGACGCTGCTTTTGACCCTCATGCTGGCGCTCGCGTCCGGCACCGCCCTGGGCTTCGTTTCCAAGCGACGGGACGCGCGGCGGGCCCTGGCGGTCCTGAAGGTGGAACAGGAACGGCACGCGTTGGCCCAGCGAGTTGAGCATTTGATGCGTTACGCCAACGACGCCATTTTGCTGGCGGATCAGGATTTTCACATCGTCGAAGCCAATGACCGGCTCCTCAAAACGTATGACTACTCGCTCGCGCAGATCCGGACCATGTCCATCAGCGACCTGCGGGCGCCGGAAGCGCGGGATGGTTTCGCCGAGGATTACCAGCGTTTGCAAACGAGCCGCCAGGCCGTGTTCGAAACTCTGCATCAGCGCCGCGATGGTTCGATTTTCCCGGTGGAAGTCAGTAGCAATCTGGTGGAGATCGACGGTTCCTTGTTCAAGCTGGCCATCATTCGCGACATTTCGGAACGCAAAGCCCAGGAGCGGGAAATCAGCCGGCTGGCACGGCTTTACGACACATTGAGCCAGGTCAACCAATGCATCGTCCGGGTGCGCTCGCGGGAAGAGTTGTTCGCGGAAATCTGCCGCATAACGGTGGATCATGCCGGTTTCAAGGTCGTTTGGATTGGCTGGCGCGTGCCGGGAACCGAAGCCATCGAAATTTTGGCCCGGGCGGGCGAGCGGGCGGGCTATCTGGACGAGATCAAATTGAGCGCCGGCGATGTTCCGGAGGGAAGAGGGCCGGTGGGTAATTGCTTGCGGGACGGTCGCAGCGTGATTTTTCGCGATTTTCTCGGCGACCCCGCATCGACGCCCTGGTATGAGGCGGCGAGCCGTTACCAGCTGCGCGCGGCCGCGTCGCTGCCAATCCGAAGCGAAGGGGAATTGTGGGGAGTGCTCACCGTTTACGCCGATGAAGCAGGCATTTTTTTGGAAAAGGAGGTCGCGCTGCTGGAAGAAATGGCCCTGGATATTTCTTTCGCCCTCGACCATTTGATCCAGGAAGAGCGCCGCCGCCAGGCGGAGGAGACTCTGCTGGCCAGTACGGCCAAGCTGGAGGCGGCGCTGGCGAGTATGACGGATGCGGTGTTTATTTGCGATACCGCCGGCCACATCCTGGAAATCAATGACGCCTTTGCCAGCTTTTACAAATTTGGCAACCGGCAAGCCTGCGCGCGCACCCTGGCCGAGTACCCGAACTTCCTCGAAGTGCGGCTGGCCAATGGGGAAATCGCACCCCTGGAACAGTGGGCCGTGCCGCGGGCACTGGCGGGTGAAGTGGTCCGAAATGCTGAGTATGTTCTCCGACGGAAGGATACGGGGGAAACCTGGGTGGGCAGCTACAGTTTTGCCCCAATTCGGGATGCGAACGGGGTGATCGTGGGGTCGGTGTGTATTGTGCGGGATATCACCGAGCAAAAACAGGCGGAGGCGGCTTTACGTGCGAGTGAAGAAACGTTCCGCGCGATGTTTGAACTCGCGTCCATCGGAATGGCCCAATCTGATCCGCGTAACGGGAGATTCCTGCGAGTGAATCAAAAATTGGCCGCCATCACCGGATACTCCATTGCGGAATTGTTGGAAATTTGTTTCCCAGACATCACCCATCCGGACGACCGGCACGACGACTGGGCACAGTTCCAGCGCGTGGTGCGGGGGGAAACCGCGGATTACCACATGGAAAAGCGGTATGTGCGGAAAAACGGTTCCATCGCGTGGGCCAATGTGAATGTGACGATGATCCGGGATGCCCGGGGTGAGCCGCGACACAGCATGGCCACGATCGAAGATATCACCGCGCGCAAGGAGGCGGAGTCCCGGATTCGCCGGTTGGTGGATTCGAATCTGCAAGGGGTGGTGTTTTGGAAAAGTAATGGCAAAATCACCGGGGCCAACGCCGCCTTTTTACAAATGTTGGGTCTCGGCCGCGCGGAGTTGGAGGCGGGATTGCTCGACTGGGGGCAGTTGACCCCGGAAGAATATTCCGGGGCGGACCGCCAGGCCAGAGAGGAACTGGTGGCCAAGGGAGTTTGCACGCCCTATGAAAAGGCGTTCCTCCATGCTGATGGAACGCCCGTGCCCGTGCTGGTGGGCGCCGCGGCGATTGAAACGAGTCCGGACGAGGGAGTTAGTTTTGTGATTGATCTGACCGAGCGCAAGAAGCTGGAACAAAAGTTTCTCCGGGCGCAACGGATGGAGAGCATCGGCACGCTGGCGGGCGGGATTGCCCATGATTTGAATAACATGCTGACCCCGGTCCTGATGTCCATCCCCATGCTCAAGGACCTGGCGCGTTGCGACGCTGACCTGGAATTACTGGCGACCTTGCAGAATTGCACCGAACGGGGGGCGGCGCTGGTTAAACAAGTCCTTTCTTTCGCCCGGGGGGTAGGGGGAGAACGGGTGATGGTGAATCCCCTGCACCTCATGCGTGACCTGGTGGAGGTGATGCTGGACACGATGCCGAAATCGATCACCGTGAATTTCACGCCGGAACGTGATCTCTGGATGGTCACTGGTGACCCGACACAAATCCACCAGGTGTTCATGAATCTGTGTGTGAATGCCCGGGATGCGATGCCGGGTGGTGGTAACCTCGTGATCAACATGCAAAATATCGTGTTGGATGAAGTCTTCGTAGCGATGAATCCCGAGGCTCGCCCCGGTCCGCATGTGTTGGTGCGGATTGAAGACACGGGGGAGGGAATCCCCCCGGAAGTCCAGCAGCGGATTTTCGAACCCTTTTTTACGACCAAGGAAATTGGCAAGGGAACCGGTTTAGGGTTGTCCACCACGCTGGGGATCGTGCGCAGTCATCACGGCTTCATCACGTTCACGAGCGAGGTGCGGCAAGGGACGAAATTCCGGGTTTACCTCCCCGCCAACCTGGGGGAGGCGACGACGAAAAAGCTCGACCTGGCGCAGGCGCAATTACCCCGGGGCGGGGGAAAACTGATCCTGGTGGTGGACGATGATGAGGCCATTCTGCGAGTCGCCAAGGGCACGTTGGAGCGGTTTGACTACCGGGTATTGGTGGCCCGGAATGGCGCCGAAGCCATGGGCCTGTATGCGCAACGCCGGGCCGAGGTGGCGGTGGTGCTGACCGACATGGCCATGCCGATCATGGACGGGC
Source organism: uncultured Pedosphaera sp. (assembly GCA_903918755.1). Classification (GTDB taxonomy): domain Bacteria; phylum Verrucomicrobiota; class Verrucomicrobiia; order Limisphaerales; family Pedosphaeraceae; genus CAIXFN01. The sequence goes on along the minus strand of CAIXFN010000094.1, from coordinate 35,843 downwards.
CGGCGCTGGTGTTTGCCCTCAAATCCATGAATCAGCGCGTGCGGATCATCGGTTCCAGTGGTCTCACGAGCCACAGTCTCGCCACGCAGGCGCTCAAGGTGGGGGTTCAGCTTTTCCTGCCGAAACCGTACACCGCCGAAATGCTGTTACAGGCCTTGCAACAAGTTTATCACTGCTGAGGAGGGGCGTGGGAGGGATCATTTTTGGGGTGGCAATCCCGGACGGCGGACCCGAGAATACCGGCGCATGAAAATGATGTTTTGCGTGCTGGGCGAGGGCCGGGGACATATGACCCAGGCGCTGGCCGTGAAGCAGATGGTGGAAGCAAAGGGGCACGAAGTGGTCGCGGTGGCCGTGGGGGTGAGTGTGGATCGGCCGGTGCCCCCCTACTTCGAAGCAGCCTTGAGAATGCGTGTCACCCAATTGGAGACGCTCGGTTTCCGCTACAAGAACCATCGCTCCGTCAGCGCCGGGGCCACGTTGGCCGGGGTCCTGGGCAACCTCCCGAAATATCGCCGCCTCCTGCGTCAATTGGCCGGGTTGATCCGGGCCACGCAACCGGATGTGATCCTCAATTTTTTCGAACCGCTGACCGCCTTCTACGCTTTGACCCATCGCCGCTGCCCGCCGGTGGTGGCCATTGCCCACCAGTTCATGTTCCTGCATCCTGATTATGTCCGGCTGCCCGGGTTATGGAAGCAACGTCTCGGTTTGGAGTTTTACTCACGGTTGCTGGGCGCCCGGGCAACCAAACTCGCCCTCTCGCTCTATCCGGCGCCCGACCGGCCGGACCAGCATCTGCTGGTCGGACCGCCGATTTTACGGCGGCAACTCTTTTCCCTGACGGCGAAACCCCGGGGTGAGTTTGTGCTGGTTTATCTGCTCAACCATGGGTACGCAGAGCAGATCGTCGAGTGGAGCGCCCGAAATCCCGGGACGCGACTCCATTGTTTTTATGACAAACCGGGCGCGCCGCCGGAATGGCAGCACTCCCCCTCCCTGACCTTCCATCAACTCGACGGGGAAAAGTTCCTGCGACTCATGGCGGACTGCCGGCACGTGGTTTCGACCGCCGGCTTCGAGTCCGTCGCGGAGGCGGCCTGGCTGGGCAAACCCATGTTTCTGGTGCCCGTGGAGAATCACATCGAGCAACAACTGAACGCCCAGGACGCCGAACATTTTGGCATCGCGCTCGCGGGCGACCGGTTTGATCTCGACCGGTTGGCCGATTTGCCGGAGGCCCTGCCCACGGAAAAATTTCGCGCCTGGACCGCCAGTGCTCCCGACCGCCTGCTGGCGGCCATCCAGCAGGCGGTGAAACACCCTTCCAATCAATGACACCCGGGGCTGAATTGAAATTTCCCGCCGGCTTCCTTTGGGGGGCGGCCACTTCCCCCACGCAAGTGGAGGGTCACATCGAGAATGAATGGACCAATTTCACTGCCCAGGACGGGACCAACTGCCGCATCGCCTGCGATCATTACCACCGGTATCCGGAGGACGTGGCTTGGATGGCGAAATTGGGGATCCAAGCCTATCGGGTGGGCATCGAATGGTCCCGCCTGCAGGACCGGCCCGGCGCGGCCTTGAACCCGGGCGAATTGGCGCGATATGTGGACCTCCTGGACCGGTTGCTGGCCGCCGGCATCGAGCCCATGGTGGTGCTGCATCATTTTTCCAACCCACCCTGGATCAGCGCCGGCGGGGGGTGGACCAATCCTGCCACCATTACCGCGTTTGTCGATTATGTGCGGCAACTGGTTCCGGCGCTCGCGGGGCGCGTCCGGCTGTGGAATACGTTCAATGAACCGGATACCTACGCCGGCCTGGGCTATCTACTCGGGGGATACCCCCCGCATCAAAAAGGGCGGCTGGGACAGTTTTTTCTGGTAATCCGCCATATGGCCCGGGCTCATGAGGCAGCCAGTGGGATCATCCACGGAGCCTCCACGGCCAGCCGCAAAATGGAGGTGGGGATCGCCAAAAACTGGACTTTCTTCCATGCTTACAAACGCTACTCGCTGTGGGATCGCGCCACCGCCTGGGCGTGCCACTACGGTTTTAACAAATTCGTGCTGAATTCCTTCCTGGGCGGGCGACGGCGCCAGGCCTCGACTTTTCTGGGCTTGAATTATTACGGTCGCGTTCGGTTCCACCATTTTCAGGCCATGGTCCCCGCCAGCGGTGCGCCCCCAGGGCAGTTGACTGATTTTGGTTTTGTTTGCGACGACATGGTGGAACGCTATCCGGCAGGTTTGCCCCAAATTCTCGCCTATTTCCAGCGGCGGTTGCGGCTGCCGATTTACATTACGGAACATGGGGCCGCCTCGAACGACGAGCCATTTCGCGCCGCAGATTTATGCCAGAACCTGACGGCGCTCCATGATGCCATGGCCGCGGGCGCGGATGTGCGGGGGTTTTTCTACTGGTCGCTCCTCGACAATTTTGAGTGGCAGTTTGGATATGCGAAGAAGTTTGGGTTGCTGGCCGTGGATTTCAACGATCCCAAGCTACCCCGGTCCGCCAAGCCTCTGGCGGAGGTTTATTCCCGGATATGCCGCAATAACTCAGTTCCGGCGGCCCGGCGGGCGGGCGCTGGGTGAGTCCGTCCGCTCCGTTACTTGGCCAGCCACTTGCGCCAGTTTCGCTCGAAGGCGTCCACATTTTCGAGGGTCACCGGCGTGAGCGGGCTGTTTTCGACCGCAGCGGGCGGGTTTTTCTTGAGGTGGATTTTTTCAATCAGGCGGGCGACGGCATTATAGCCGTAACCATAAACGTCCTGGGAGAGGAGCAACTGGACATGTTTGCTGCGGAGGTAGGGAAGTTCCGGCGGCAGGGCGTCCACCGAGACACATTGAATGGATCCCGGCGGCCAGCGCAAGGCCTTGTCCGTAAACAGGGGCCAGCCGCCCAAGAGCCCCCAACCCGTGATCTCGGGGTGGGCTTGCATGACTTGTTCGATTTTGGCGACGGCGTCCTGCGGCGTTTCCTTGTGGTAATAAACATCGAGCAGTTTGATGCCGGGATGCGCCTTGGCGGCGCTGCGAAAGCCCGCAGCCCGTTGTTGCAGGTTGGCAGCATTGGGATTGCCATCGATGGCGGCGACAACGCCCTTTCCGTGCAGGAGCTTTGCCAATTCCAGGAACGTCTGTTCCCCGCATTTGAAGTCGTCAACTCCGAGGGCAAGGAAGCGGCGGCTGGCCGGGGCATCGCCGGAGAAAGTAAGCACGGGGATGCCGCGGGCGGCGGCGCGATTGATGGCATCGTTGAGTTTGTTCGGATCCGAACTGGACAGTATAATGCCGTCCACCCCGCTGAGGGTGAGTTGCTCCAGGAACTCGGCCTGCTTCTGGCCATCCTCCTCGTTGGGGGTCCGCCAGTCGATCTTGATGGTCAATCCGTATTTGGCCCCCAATTCCCGGGCCGCGGCATTCGCCCCCGCATGGGCGGCCTCGAAGAACTGATTGCCCTGGGACTTGGCGATCATGCCGAACGTTAAGGCGGTCTTTTCGGCTGCGAACGCCGCGCCCGAAAAGGAGAGGATTAAGGCCAGCGCGAGGAGCCAACGGCCCGGGAAAAAGCCCGCAACGCGGCGCCGCGGCGGGACCAGGAATTTCATCAGGTGCATGGGGACATCCTCGACCACGCCGTCGCGGGAGGCAATGATTTATTGCCCCCCAGGGCGGGCGGTTGGCGGCGGCGGGGATCAGAGTTGGGAGGCGGAGGTGCGCTTCAGGAAGACGTTGCTGACCTTGGAGACGTTATCCTTGTATTGCGGATCGGTCGAAAGCTTCTTCCAAACCGGGGCGTCGCCAAAGGCTTTCCAATGCTGCTGGTGGGCTTCCTTGCTTTCTCCGGACACCATGTAAACCAGGTTGGGCATTTGCGTGCCGATCAGGGTTTGGGCGAAGAAAACGGGGGAGAGGCCCACTTCCTGCATCAGGGGAACCTCACCATTGTTGAACATGGTGACTTTATTAATCCCTTTGCCTTCGCTGGGGCTCTGGTAGGTCCGCAGTTCAAAAATCCAGGGCTTCTGTTCTGCCGCCGAGGGGGGGACAGCCAGCTTTTTCATGGCGTCAAACGCCACGAGCAAGCTCGCTTCGAACCGCACGTAGGCCGGTTCACCTTTCGGGGGATTCAGATAATCATTGGCCGCTGTCTGGTACACCGCGTCATTGGACAGTTTCGCCGGCATGGCCGTGTAGTCCCCGGGGCTGGCAAAGGGGATGAGAACATAGATTTTGCTGTTCGTGGCTTCGACCAGGTCGGTGAACACCCCGATGGGTGAAATGCCCAGCCGGTTGTAGGCGGGGACGGCGGCCTTTTGCCAATAGGCGTTGATCAGCTTTTGTTGCGCTTCGGATTTCGTGGTGTAGGTGCGGAGTTCGTAGTACTGGGGGTTTCCGGTATCAGCGGCGGCCAGGGGGTGGCCGGGACCGAGGACGAGGACCAGAGCGAACGCGGCCAGAAAACGTGACCAAAGGGATTTACTCAAGGAGTGCGGCATAAGATTTACGAAGGTTTTGTTGATGGCGAGATTAAACGCCGGTAGTCAGTCCGCTTCAAGCCCCATTTCAGCGGGGCCGGCCGGCCAGGCATTGCGGTAGGGCACGAGGGAGCGGGGAGGCGCCTCAGGGTGTCCCGCTTCCACCCCGACACGATTCGCAGGTGATGGGGAGGCCATCAGTATGGCAATGCATTGTAGATCCCGCCCAGGAAGTACTTGGCGGTCGAACCCGCTTTTTCCTGGAGATAGTTGGCGGCGCGCGTGGTGATGGCGTCGTGCGCTGCCTCAGCATTCTTTACGGCATAATTGACCAACGGGGTGGCATCCACCGTGACCGAGCCCCCAGGTCCTGTAATTTGGGTCTGCTTCCCAATCCGGAATCCCAATCCCAAACTCAGGCCGGCTTCCGCCCGGACGTTGATGCCCACGACCGTGAGGGAACCCGCGACGGCAACCAGGGTGGCTTTTACAGTGGCCGAAATTTCGACAAATTGGTAACCGCCACTAAAACCGGCGTTCGGAAAAATGAGGGCTGCTCCAGCGGCAAACAGACCATTGTCGGACTTGAAGTTCGGATCGGTTCGGTATTGGCCCAAACCGGCATTAGCTGTCACGGTCACGTTGGCAGCGACGGCCGATAAGCCTTTCGTAGTCTTGCGTTGGAAACCCACCTCGTTCATTTCCGTCCTGACGGAGGCTATCCCAGAGCCAAGGTAAACTATCTTGTTGCCCGGCACAGTATCGGCGGTGCTTTTGCCGTAGCCTCCAGGAAGGACGATATAGGCGCTGGGCTTGACGTATTCCTGCCCGCTCGGATCGACGAAAACCAAAGGCCGGTTGATCGCGTAGGCGTAAAGATTTCCCCGCTGCGGATCGGGATGGCCGCCCGCCGAGATGGGGTCGGTGCTCAGGAACCGGCCCAACCCGGCGACCAGATACCGGGCCTGTGAATAAACCAATCCGGACTCAACGTCTGTCTCGCTGTGAATGAACCCGTAAGGGTCCTGACCTCCGGTCTCCGCCATTTCATAGCGCAGGCCTCCGAAGGGAAAGAAGGTCTTTTCATCCACCACATTCCCGTTCGCGTCACTGACGCAGGCGGCCGAACCCAGATGGTCCTCATGATAATACCGCACCTGCAGGGCGGGGTCGGGCGCGCGAACCAAAGTCGTTGTTTCAACGCGCGCGTAGAACGCGGAGCCGGGTGGCGAAAATGGCGGCGAGTCGGCGGCGGCTTGAACTTCGTTGCCCAGTTCCAAAAGCCAGTTATTGCCGCCTTGGCCGGCCACCCACGTCGTGGACCCCGGTGTCCCCGACTCGGTCATTGACCAGGGCATGAAACCGGTCGCACCAACAAACGTGCCGCCCGCCGGAACGGGCGTATCGGCGGCGGGCCCGAACTGGCCTGAAACCGCCAACCGGCCGGGACTGGCGGCATAGAGCCAGAGGACCGATCCGGCCGGCAACGGTCGCCCCGCGGCAACCGCCACAAAATTGCTTCCGGCGGGATTCCAGACATAAGCCGCCCCGACCAGGCCCGCATTAAGCCCGGAGGATAATTCGGAGGTCAGATCCTGCGGACGCACAATGAGCGAGCACAAATTCCATCCCGCCCGCACCCGGATGCGTTGGACGAGATCCCGACCTGAGATCGCACCCGAGATATGCGCGACACGGTCGTTTTCGTGGTAGATGTACTTGGTCGGAGCCTCATGCTCTCTGACTTCGAAATGCTTTTCCGGGTAAAGCACGTAGGTGATGGGATCATGCTGGGAATAATTGGTGCTTCCCGGTTTATAGCAGACGGTTTTGCGGGTGCGCGTTCCCTGATAATCGTAGGCATACTCAGCCCTCATGGTCGCGTCTTCCGCGGCGACCAACCGATCACGAAAATCCCAGACCAGGGTGGCTCCGTCCAAGCCCGACATGTTGCCATTGGCGTCGTAACCGAAATCCCGTTCCGGGGCTCCCGCTTGGGCGGGGGTGATCTGGGTCAGCGCGTGTGGTCCTGGCCCGTCGGAGGGGCCGCGCCCACTGCGATTCGAGGATCCGGCCGCGCCGCCCGATCGCAGGGTGCCAAGATTCACGCTGGGAAGCGCAGTTCTCGGGTCCGTATCGGGAAGGGTGGAGGTTTGCGAAAGGGAATTGCCGATCCGATCATAACGATAGTTAAGCAGGCCGTCGTTGGAAACCGCCGAACCAGGGGACGCCAGCGAATATTGCACTCCGGTCAACCGATAAAGATCATCATACTGGAACAACTGGGTATTGCGCCGCCGGTCGCCGCCGGGAATGGCGCCGGCAGTTCGAAGATCCGTGATTTGCCGGGGATTTGCCACCCCGTCGTATTGGTAGCCCAAATCCATGATCTGGGGTGCGAGCCCTGGGGAATACGTCCGGACCGCGGCCAGGCGGGTCGGACGCAACCGGCTGTCATGCTCCCGGATTGACTGTACCCCGTTCCCGAAATCCTCCGTCAAAACGGCCCCGGAGGGCCCGTAGCGGATGTTCGACAAAATGGTCCCGTTGGGGCCTCCCGGAATGCTTTGCAGCAAGTTTCGTTCATTGTATTGGTAGGAAACTTGATCGTTGTCCGGATAGGTCAAGGTTTGAAGGCGGTCGGCGGAATCAAAAAGGTAGCAAGTCTTATAGGATACCAAATCGGGATTCGCCGGCGCGTTGCTCCCGGCCAAGGTGGGGTAAATCCCCGGGTCCGGAAGTCGCTTGACCACATACTCGGACCTTCCCCGGACGTCGTAGGAGTGATGCTCTTCGCCGGACAAATCCCAGACGTACGCCAGTCGGCCGATCGTGTTCCTCGCCGTGCCGAACGTATTGTCTCCCTGGTCGAGGTTGGCAACTGGTTGATCATAAAAGTAGGTCACGTCCGGCCGGTTGGTGAGACTGATCGCGCGGGTGGGGTCGTATCGCCGATTGCCGGAGAACGGCGCTCCTTCGTCATGGTAATCCTCACCGATCATCCGGTTCAATCCATCGTAAAAGTAGGAAACGACTTGGTTTTTGGCGTCGGTGGTCTGGATCAGGTTCGCTGCGTCGTCATAGGCATAAGCCACCGTTCCACGGTCCGGATCATTGACCAACAGCCGCCGCTTAATTCCGTCATAAACAGCGGTCTGGATGTTGCCCTGAGCGTCGATGGTCTGGACGAGTTCGTCGTTCAGATCATATTGATAGCGCGTGGTCCACGCCCGCAAACTCGAACCGGCGGTGCCGTCGTCGTTCAGGCGGGTCACTTCGTCAAACGCCGTCAACCTTCCCAGCCCATCGCTATGCCGGACCCGGGAGGCGCCGAAATATGGCGAGGTTGGGTTGTTTTGATTTTCGTCGGTGACGCGATTCAGCAGGGGCGCATAGCTCATCGTGGAAAAACTGCCGTCGGCGTTGGTGCGTCCGATTTCCCGCAACATTGCGTCGTACGAAAGGGTCGTTGCGTGGGCCGCCGAGAAATTCAATGCAACCAGATTGCTGTAAAGTTCAAAGGTTCCGTGCCAGTCGGGAGCGGTCAGGTCTTCGTATGCCAGCAGGTTCGCCAGATTGGTGGACCCGGTCGAGCTGAAGAAAGGATTGATCATCCGCGACGGCTCGCCGCGCGCATTATAAAGGGCAGCCCGGCTAACCGCCACCCGCGGCAAAGTGGTCGCCGGGTCGGGATCTGCCTGGGTTTTGGTCATCCGCTTCCGCCCTAAGCCGTCCACATATTCCCGGGTGATAAAGTAATGGGACAAATGATCGCCGGAAGCCTGTGGGGAGGCGACCAACCGCCGGCTTTCCACATAATTGACCACCCCGCCGCCGCCTGGCACCCCCAGCCCGTAGGAGAACTCGGCCGAAGGAAAGGCGGAGGAATCGTCCGGCTTGGTGATGGATTTGATGCGAGCCAGGGGATCGTAAGCATATACTGTCAGGTTGGAATTGAAGTCGAGGGAGGACAGGGGTAATCCCCAACCGGAATCGTAAACCGCCGTGAACACCATGTCGGCCTTCCCTCCACCTGGATGCACGATTTCCGACGCGGGATGGGTGTGGAAAAATGAGTCGTAGACCAAATCCCGCGAATGTCCTTTCGGCGCGTTCAACGCGCCTCCCGGCGCGGCGGCCAGCGCGTCCAGGATTTCTACCGCATTTCCATACGCGTCGAAGTGCATTCGCTTTGCCGCCACGTATCCATTCGCCACCGCCGCGTTAGTCCAATGGCGCTCCAAGGTCAGATCACCCGCGACCACCAACCCAAAATTGTTCCCGGAATAGGTCGGATCATCGTAAAAATACTCCACCCGCGAAAGCACCGGATTGGTCAGCCCGGAAATCTCCTGCCGTGCGGGCAGCCGCAGCATCCAGGAATTGGTGTTGATGGCGTAGGTGGTCTGAATGATCCGCTCGTCCTGTCCCGCTGTCCTGTCCCCATTGACCACGATCCCATACGCCGCATCCAGCGTCTTATTCCCATAGTTGTCGTAGGCGAACTCCGACTCCTTTCGCACGGGCGGTCCTTGGCCCAACTCGGAGATGATTTTAACGATGCCAGTTGCGTACGCGATCGAAACATTGGTGCCGTTGGTGCCAACGTACAAGGCGCGCGGCGGGGAGGTGTAAAGATTCGTCGCGGTAAAGAACACGCCGCCACCGGCCTGCGCCGCCGAAGTGATCAGCGGCTTGCCTTTCATGGCCTCGTAAGTCTTCCCGGTGTCAAAAACCGTTTGGGAAACCAAGGACGCCGCCGAGGCGTCGCCCACGTCAATTTGTTCGGCGCGGCCAAATCCGCGGAATTGGTGTTGCCCCGGATCGTAGTACGGGTTGTGGTAGGCGAATTGCCGCACATACGATCCGCCCAGCGAATCCAGGTTCGTCACCGCGGCCACGACGTTCATGGGGAACGGGAGAGGGTCCGGCCAGGGTTTGCCCGCCGCCGCATCCGCCAACGCGTAAACGGTGGAGGATGCGTACCTGATCCGGGTGATCCCCCCCAAGCCGTTATCGATGCTCGTGAGTGCGTTCGCCGCGCCGCCACCGTTGATCAATTGACCAATATCGATCGCGGTCAACCGCGGTGTTCCCAGCGAGTCCGCATAAATCAAATCCGTCGTGCCATTGCCATTGATGTCCGCCCACCGGGTCACGGCCGAAGAACTGATCACCGAGGGCATTCCCGTGAGGACCTTGGGGCCGCTCAAGGTATAATTGCCCTGGTTCAGCCAATACCACAATTCGTTCCCGGGCAGTCGTTCGATCACCAGATCCGCCAGGCCGTCTCCGTCAATATCCTGCAATTTGGCCCGGGACATCAGGTCGGCGGTCAGGTAGCGCGGGTTGCCGGGGGGGAAATCCGGCACGGGGACCCTGATGGCCGGGGCGAATTGGGCATACCCCAAGCCGGCGGCGACGATGATTTCCGTCGGACGGATCCAGGCGACGTCGGGAACCCGGTCGCCGTTGAATTCCACCACCTGAACCTGCGGCAGGGCAAAATCGAAGCCGTTCGTCTCCGGCACGGTGATCCGGTTGAAGTATTGGCCATTGCCCAGGTTTAACCACAAATGATACTGAAGCCCGTCACATTGAAGGATGTCGAAGCGTTTGTCGAAGTCCAGGTCGGCGGTCCGGACATTGGCGACTGCGAACGGTGCCGGCGGCGGATAATCCGCATTGGCCATCGGCCGCCGGTTGCCCCAGGCGTTGGTTCCCAGGTTGGGAAAATAGGCCACCTGGTCAAAGGCGCTCTTCACCACCAGGTCGGCCAAACCGTCGCCGTCCATGTCCGCCAGGTGCACCGAATCTTGGGAGAGCGCGAAGTTCCACGCCAAACCGGTCCCATGGACCGGCGTCGGTCCGCTCCACAAAGAAAAGGTTTTGCCATTGACGTTCGTGGAGCCCTGGTTGAGGTAAACCGTTTGTTGTCCGCCGCTCGGATCGGTCTTGAGGATGTCGGGCAACCCGTCCCCATTGGCATCCACCAAATCCACGAGAGTATTGTCCATCACATAACGAGGCTCGTTGGTGCCAAAAATGGTGGCGGACGCCGCCGACATCACGTCGGGCGGGACCTGGTAATTATAGGCGAAAAGCGAAGCGGGGATGGCGGTGGCGCCGTCCGCGCCAAACTCCTGGATGGCGGAAAGAAAGGACCGCGCCGCGCCATTGGTGGCCGCCGGCAGGTAGGAAAACTGGTATAAATAGTCGAGGTTGTCCGGCACTCCGTCACCGTTGAAATCCCCCTGGGTGTGTCCGGGGAGCGTCGGCCCCTGGGTGCCCACCGCAATGGAACGCAGGCGCTTTCCCGTGCGGACGGGGAAGCCTCCGCGGCAATCCTCGATCCAATCAGGTCGATCCTCGTAAACAAATTGGACGAAGTGGAAATTGTTCCAGGGCGCGGTTCCGGGGCCGTAGGAAATACTGGACAGATATTTTTGATTGAGATTGTTGGAGCCGGGGAAGTTGGTGTAGCCAAAGATCACCATGTTCCCGTGGGTGTCCACCTGCTTTTGGAGCAGCCAACTGAAGATGCGCGCCGGAGTCGTATTCGTATCTTGGATGCGGCTGGAATCGTCCAAACCGAACAGCAGGCGGGCCCCGGAGGGTTCGTCGGCCTCCCAGTGGTCGGGAAATTGGACGTAGCGGACAAAAGCGCCCTCATTCTTGCTGAAGTAATAACCTCCCGCAGTGGGGACCAGTTCCTCCTTCGCGTCGCTGATGAATTTGTCGGGCCGCGGGAAATTGGGGATGCGCCCATAGGTCGGCATGCCCTGGTCGGTCATACGTTGGACTAAATCCAGGTTGAATCGCCATCCCAGCCCGAGCGGGCCGTTGCCCGCCCCGGATTCGTAGATCAACTCCAATTGGGGTTCCAGGCCAGCAACGCCCTTGGGGACGCGAAGTTTGACCGAGTGTTTGGCCGTTCCGGAGTTGAGGCTCGGCTGGAAAGACTCGCCCAGGCCCTCGATGGATCCCGGGCCTTTGGGCACCGAGATGGTGTTGGGGGAAACGCCGCTTTTATCGTCGGCGGTAGCCGGAAAACCAGCCAAAAGCAGGCCAGCCGCCAGGAGTGCCGCGTCCGCGCCCGCTCGCAGCCTACGCCACCCCCACGAACCCGCGAACTGCGTGCGGGTGAGAGATCCTGGCGACGGGAAACGGGTATTCATTCCGGAAGAATTCGCGCGCCGCCGCCAAACCTTTCAGAAAGTTGATACCTTTCGATCCGGCAGGGCGGGGACGAATAACTCCAGCCTGGATTTCCGGCTGATTTACTCCAGCGGGTTCCCGCCCCAAACGCGCCGTTGGCCCACGGCTGCGCGTTAGCATCAAGGTTGCCCCGGTTCCACCCCGACGCGATAGAAAAACGGACCCGCGCCGTTGGCGGAGGCATCGTAAAAGGAAGTGGTCGTGGCCGTGGCCGCCAGCGCCCCTTGCAGCCGGGTGAAGCCCCGGGTCAAATCGCCGGAGCGGAACACGGCGTAGGTCTGACCCGGGACGGTCTGCCAGGAAATGGAAAGCCCACCGCGCGCATCCGGATGGACGTCATACAAGGCCAACTTGGATTGGGGGTCGAGCGGGTTGGTCCCGGCGAGGTATTCCTGATAATTGGTCATGCCATCTCCGTCGGGATCGGCGCTGGGATCGACGACGATCGTGCCGAAAAAGCGCAACGCCCATTGCCCGAAGGTTTCGTGATTGGTGGTGAGGTCCACCCGTTCCAAAGTACCCCGGTCGCCGGGGCCGAAGGCAAACGAGCCGGTGTGACCGAGGGAGGAAAAAGCAATGCTGGCGGAACTGCCGTTGACCCGGGCGGAGCGAGTGTAACTGGCGCCAGCGGCATTCAAGGCGAGGAAATTGGAGGTGGCACCGAAGGTGGTACCGGCCAATTGGCGGGTTTCGAATGGAATGCGCGCCAGGTAAAAATACTGACCGTTCACACCGATGATGGTGCTGGTGACCGCCGAGCTGGAATTGTTGCCGGTGACCAGCCAGGTGACGACGGCGGAGGACCAGTCGTTGGAGCCCGCGACGTTGGTGGATCCGATGACGCCATACAATGCGAGGCCCGGCTCGGGAATTCCCGGAAGCGTTTGCGCGGTGAGCGGGCCCGCCAGACAGGAGCAAACCACCACCAGGAACCAAGTCCGCAATGTGATTCTGCGATTTGTTCGCATCCCCTCTAGCAAAGATTCGTTTTTCGATGACATGGCAATCGTTGTGGCCATAATTCGTTGGGCGCTAACGACCAGGATAAGCCCCGCCGCTTAAGGCATTATAGATCCCGTTGTGGACCGCGGCGACTCCGCTGTTGAATCCGTTGATAATAGCAGTGCCAGCGGCTGCGGGTGCATTCAGCAGGAATCGTCCTGTTCCATAAAGGGCCGCCTGGGCGATGGTTTGGTTCGCAGGGATATTGTATTGCTGACGAATCAGTCCGCCGACCTCGCCTTCGACGAGCTTGGTGGCGTCATAGGATACGATATAGCCAGCCCAACCCGTCGGGTTCACACTGAATCTACCCTTACCGGGGGTGTTGCGCGCACCGAGGGTGACGTGTTTTTCTGCCAGGACACCCGCCTCCACTTTGACGGTGACACCCAGAAAAGTCACGCTGGGTTCAACGGATACGGCCCGGGCAGTAACCCCAATTTCAACCTCGGCAGCCAGGGGTTTGATCTCGACCGCCCCCTCTGCGCCCGGTCCATTGATGGTAAAGGAAGCGCCATAAAGCAGATTATCGGGGTTCGTTTGCCATTTGATTTTGACGGAGCGGGCCACAAAGCCAGCGACAGTGATCGACGGAGCGATAATGTTTTTCGCCTTGTTCGCGGCACCAGCCTTCCCGGTGCCTGAATCAATCCGCGGACCAGCCTCACGGGTTTTGGGGTCAACCGTTTGGATGTGGTCTCCTTTGGCAAATTTAGTGGTCCCCACCAAACCCGTGAGATAAAAGCAAGGCGGAGAAACCGTGGCGCCCAAAAATTGGTAATCCGGAGCGCAAGTCGCCTTGTTGGGATCCACGTATTTGTTGGGATCCGCCACCGGATCGGTACCCATTGGGTCAACAAAAATCAAAGGCCGGTTCAGCGCGTAAATATAAGGATTGCCCCGTTGCGGGTTGGGGTCTCCGGCGGCCATCAGCGGGTCCACGCTGAGAAACCGGCCCAACCCGGTGGCCAGGAAGCGCGCCCCGCAGGCCTGTAGGCCGCTCTCCCGATCCACTTCGCGGTCGATGAAGCCATAGACTTCGGTCGCTCCGGGAAGGACCATTTCCGAACGGATTCCGCCGAAGGGCAGGTAGGTCTTTTCATCCACCGTGTTGCCGTCCGCATCCGTCAGGCAAGCCGGGGAACCCAGATGATCCTCATGATAGAAGCGCAAACGGAGCGCCGCTTTCGGAGCCGCGATCTGGCCCGCGCTGTCGGAGTGGATAAAGACGGCTTCCCCGGGCGCGACCACCGCGGCGGATCCTGATAGCGATTGCAGCTCTCCCCCGAAGGCCAGTTGCCAGTCCGCGATAGTGGGCGCCTCGGACCATTCGGTGGCCGCCACCGGCAGACCCGCCGCCACCAGCCAGGGATCAAATCCCGTGGCGGCGAGGAAAGTGCCACCGGCGGCGAGCGGGACATCGGTGGGCGGGGAGTAGGCCCCCGAAACGGACACGATGGTGTTGGACGCAGCGTTCAGCCAAAGCACAGTTCCGGCCGGAACCGTGTCACTGGCGGCCACCGCGGCGAACGTCTCGGTCTGCGGCAACCACTGGTAGGCGGCCAGCAGACCACCCGGTCCGGCGCCGGCAGCCAACTGGGCGAGGCAATTGGTGGCGGTAACGCTCAGGGCGCGCAAGTTCCAGCCGGCAAAGAGGCGGATGCGCTGCCGGAGATCCCGGCCGGAAAGCGAACCCGTCGCGTGGGCGACCCGCGTGCCGCCATTGAACACATACTTCGTCGGGGCATCGTGGTCGCGCACCTCAAAGTGATTTCCAGGGTACAGGGTGGAGGTAGCTGGATCGTGATTGGCAAAATTGGGGCTGCCCGGTTTGAAAGCGACGGTTTTGCGGGTGCGCATCCCGGCGTAATCATAAGCGTACTCGGCGCGCATCTGGTCATTCTCCGCCACCACCAGCCGGTCCTTGAAATCCCAGGTACAGACGAGCCCGTCCAAACTTTGCATATTGCCATTGTCATCGTAGGCAAAATTGCGGGCCGGATTTCCTGCCAATGGATTGGCGACGCTGGTTAGCGCATGCGGCCCGGGGGCGTCGCCGGGCTTTCGGCCCGAACGGCCACTGGTGCCGGCGGGGCCACCGGAAACCAGGGTGCCCAAATTGACCGCAGGCAGGCCGGTCCGCGGGTCGGTCTGGGTCAGTGAAGAAGTCTGGCCCAGCGGGTTGCCAATGCGGTCGTAGCGATAATTGATGAGGCCGTCGTTGCGCAGGGGCTGGCCGGGCAGCGAGAAGGAGTATTGGGCTTGGGTCAGCCGGTAAAGGTCGTCATATTGGAAAACCTGAGTATTCCGCCGCGGGTCGCCGGCGGGAATGGCCGTGCCGGGGCGCTGGTCGGTGACCTGGCGGAGATTGGAAACTCCGTCCAGCATAAAACCGAGATTCAAAATCTGCGGGTCGTTCGTCGAGGCAAAATTGCGGAAGGTTTGCAGTTGGGCGAGTCGTAGGCGGCTGTCATGATCATAGGTGGTGCGGACGCTGTTGCCGTAATCCAGAGTGGCAGTCTGCCCGGCGGCGTTGTAACTGACCGCGCTGATGATGCTGCCGCTGGGACCGCCCACGATCCGGGAACGCAGGCCGCGCGCGTTGTACAGGTAGGTAATCGCGTCATTGTCCGGATAGGTGGCGGTGGCGGGGCGATCCGCCACGTCGTAGCTGAAGGCGGATTTGAATGAAACCAGGGCCGGATTGGCGGGCGCGTTGGAACCTTGCAAACTGGGATAAAACACCGGGTCGGGCAGACGTTTTATTGTGTATTCCAATCGGTCGCGATCATCAAAGGACAAGTGCTCTTCACCAGCCAGGTCCCAGACGTAGGCGAGCCTGCCCCGGGTGTTTCTTGCCGTGGCGGTGGTGTTGTCGCCCTGATCAAGGTCGGCGGTCGGTTGATCATAAAAGAACACCACATCCGGACGATTGGTCCGGCTGATCGGTTGGCCCGGGTCATACAAACGATTACCGGAGAAGGGCTGGCCTTCGTCATGATAGTCCTCGGTCAGCACGCGGTTCACTCCATCATAGGTATAGGTGATCACCTGGTTTTTGGCATCGACGAGCCGCGCCAGATTGGAGGCGTCGTCATATTGATAAGTGGTGGTGCCGCGATCGGGATCCTGAAGCATAATTCTGCGCCCCAGGCCGTCAAAAATCATGCTTTGAATATTATTTTGCGCGTCGGTGGCCTGGATCAGGTGATCATTGAGATCGTAGCGATACTGCGTCTGCCACGGGTGCAGACTGCCCCCCGGAGTGCCGTCATCGTTGAGACGGGTGACTTCTGCGACAGCCGATAGCCGCCCCAGTCCGTCCTGATAGTGCAGTCGGGAAATGCCATAGTAAGGGGAACCAGGATCCGTTTGGTTTTCATCCGCGATCCGGATGAGCAGAGGTTCATAAGAAAGGCTCGAAAAGGTGGCATCCGCGTTGGTGGTGAATAACGTCCGGAGCATGGCATCATAAGTGGTTGAAACGCGCGGAGCGGTCCCCAATGGCAGGGCAAGCATTCCGTTGGTAGTGTCAAAGCCGCCCTGCCAGCCGGGTGCATTGATGCTTTCGAAGGCGAGGAGGTCATCCAGATTCGTTGACCCCAACTGCGAGAAGCAGGGGTTTAGCGTGGCCGCGATCCGGTCGCGGGCATTAAAAAGCACCGCGCCATTGATGACCACGCGAGGGGTGGTGCTGCCGGGTGCGGGTTCGGCCTCCACTTTGCCCATGAGTGCGCGCCCCAACCCGTCCAGATACTGGCGGGAGATGCGATAGTGGGAACGATGATTGCCCGGCACCTCCGGACCCACGTCCATTTCCCGGGATTCGATGTAGTTGACCACGCCATTCGAGCCGACGGGCACGCCCACGACATAATCATACTCCACGTTGGGATAGTTGGTTGTCGAGTAAGGCTTTACCATGGTCAAAACCCGGCCGAACGCGTCGTAGGTGTAGCGGGTCAGGTTGCCGTTGAAGTTAATCGTCGAAAGCGTCGTGCCCTGTCCGGGATCAAACGTGGCCTGAAAGACCAGATCGGCATGACCCTGGCCGACATGAATCGTCTCGGTCACCGGATAGGTTTGGAATTGCGAATCGTAGGTGATTTCCCGGGAGTGGCCGCGCGAGGCGTCGAATTGGCCTCCGGGAACACTGGCCAGGGGATCAAACAACTGCACCGCATTACCCAACGCATCGTAATGAATTCGGGAGGCCGCCACGAATCCGTTGAGGTCGGCGGCGTTGGTCCAGGCACGTTGAAGGGTCAGATTTCCCTGACTGATCTGGCCGAAATTCGCGCCGGAGAAGGTGGGATCATCGTAGTAAAACTCCGCCCGGGAAAGGATGCCATTCGTCAATCCGTGGACTTCCTGGCGACTGGGATGGTGCAGGATCCATGCGTTGGTGTTGATGGCGTAGGTGGTCTCGGTGATGCGTTCATCCTGGCTGGCGGTCCGGTCCCCGTTCAGCACGATTCCGTAATCCGCATGGAGGGTCTGGTTGCCGTAGTTGTCGAAGGCGAATTCGGATTCCAGCCGCTGCGGAGTGCCCTGGCCCAATTCAGAAACCAAACGGACGGTTTTGGTGGGATGGGCATACAAAACGTTGGTGCCATTGGTCCCCGTATAAAGCACGACCGGCGGTAAAGTCCAGGAATTCGTCTCCGACCAAAACACGCCGCCGTCCGTTTGTTCTGCGGACTGGGCGAGGCGCTTGCCTTTCATGACTTCATACGCCTTGCCCGTGTCAAAGTAATTGCGCGTGACCAGGGTCGGAGCGGTGGGATCGCCGAGATCAATTTGTTCCGCCCGGCCAAATCCGCGAAACTGGTGCTGCACCGGATCATAATAGGCATTGTGGTAGGCAAACTGGGCGGCATATTGTCCCCCGAGCGAGTCCAGGCGGGTGACTGTGCATACGACATTGACCGGGAAGGGCAGGGGGTCGGGCCACGGCTGACCCATGGCGGCATCAGCCAGCGCATACTCGGCGGAAGACCGATACTTAATCAGCGTTATGCCGCCCACGCCATTGGTGATGGCCACCAAGGCATTCGGCGGCATGCCGCCGCCGATCAATTCGCCCAGATCGATCGCCAACAAGCGCGGCGTGGCCAGGGAATCGGCATAGATCAGGTCGGTGGTGCCGTTACCGTTGATGTCCGCCCAACGCGTCACGGCCGTGGCACTGATGGCGGACGGCATGCCGGTAATGACGCGCGGACCGCTGAACGTGTAATTGCCCTGGTTGATCCAATACCACAATTCGTTTCCGGGCACGCGCTCGATCACCAGGTCCGCCAATCCGTCGCCGTCGATGTCCTGCAATTTGGCTCGGGACATCAAATCGGCGGTGAGATAGCGAGTGCTGCCCGGCGGGAAATCGGGGACGGGAACGTTGATGGGCGGGGCAAATTGCGCGTAGCCCAGTCCGGCGGTGACGATCACCTGGGTGGGCCGGATCCAGGCCACGTCCGGCACGCGGTCGCCGTTAAAATCAACCACTTGCACCTGCGGCAGGGCAAAATCGAAACGGTTGGTTTGCGGCACCGTGATCCGGTTGAAGTATTGGCCGTTTCCAAGATTCAACCAGAGATGGTATTCGGTGCCGTCGCTTTGCAGAATGTCCGTGCGCTTGTCAAAATCCAAATCCGCGGTGCGGACGTTGGTTTCCCCGAACGGTGCCGGGGGCGGGATATCCGCCATGGCCATCGACTGGCGATTGCCCCACCCGTTCGTGGCGAGATTGCGGAAGTAAAATACTTGATCCAGGGCGGTTCGCACCACGAGATCCGCCAAGCCGTCGCCATCCATGTCAGCCAGATGCACGGAAGCTGCCGAGAGATTGTAGTTTTGGGCCAACCCGGCACCCGCCAACGGTTGGGGGCCGCTCCAGGTGGTAACGCGCCGATTTCCATTGGTCGTCACCCCCTGATTCAGGTAAACGGTTTGTGGTCCTCCGGTGTCGGAGGTTTTCAGGATGTCCGGCAACCCGTCGCCGTTGGCATCAATCAGGTCCACCAGGGAGTTATCCATCACATACCGCGGTTCATTCGTGCCAAATATCGTTACGCTGGCGGCCGAAAGCACCGGGGCGGGATTGGGCAGATTGTAGCCGAACGTCAAGGTCGGCAGCGTGGTAACTCCGTCCGCCCCGAATTCCTGAACGCTCATTAGAAATGAGCGCGGGGAGTTGGTGTTGGTATTGGTGGTGTATTGCAGTTCGTACCGGCTGTTCAAATTGTCCGGGATTCCGTCCCCGTTGAAATCGCCCGGCTGATGTCCCGCCAGAGTGGGTCCTTGGGTGCCGACCAGAATGGTTTTCAGCCGCTTGCCGGTGCGCACCGGAAATCCGGCGCGACAATCTTCGACCCAATCGCCCCGGTCTTCGTAAACGAATTGGACAAAATGAAAATTGTTCCAAGGCGCCGCTCCGGGGCCGTACGCAATCCCCGATAAATACTTTTGATTGAGGTCGTGGGACCCCGGAAAGTTCGTGTAGCTGAAGAGGATCGTGTTGCCCCGTGTGTCCATCTCCCGTTCGAGCAGCCAACTGAAGATCCGCGGCGCGGCGCCGGTCGTGTCCTGCACGCGACCCTGGTCCGTGAGGCCGAATTGCAACCGGGTCCCATCGGCCAGGGTGGCCTCCCAATGATTGGAAACCGCCTGGTACCGGATGAAGGGGCCTTCGTTCTTGCAGAAGTAATAACCGCCGGGGAGCGGTACCAATTCCTCCTTGCCGTCATTGATGAACGTGTCGGCCCGGGGAAAATGGGGAATCAGCCCATAGGTGGGGATGCCTTGATCGGTGCGGCGCTGAATGGAGTTGCCGGCGAGCATCCAGCCGATGCCCATGGCTCCGTTGCCATTGCCGGACTCGTACTGCAGCGTGACTTCCGGGCGCATGCCGGCGGGGCCTTCCGGCACTTTGACGCTCATGGCATAGCGCGCCGTCCCGGAATTGAGGCTGGGCTGGAAGGACTCGCCCAAGCCTTCGATGGATCCCGGGCCTTTGGGCACCGAGATCGTGTTGGGGGAAACGCCGCTTTTATCGTCGGCGGTCGCTTGCGCCCCCCCCAGCAACAGGCTTGCGGCCACCAGCCAACAGCCCACCCACCACCGGGGCGGAGATATCACCCCGGCGGCAGAACCTGGCTCAGGGAAGTGGTTGTTCATTAAGGAATTCGTGATGGGGGGCGGCCGGGCCGTCAGTTGCCCTGATACGAATAGGTCTGGAAGAAGAGCTTGATGTCCGAGACCCCGTTGCCGTCGTTATTGACGCCGTTAATGAAGGTGTTCAAGGCCTGCCAGCGATCGGCCGAAAGGGTGCCGGCCGGGATGATGAGCATCCAGCGGCGATTCCAGACCGAACGTCCGACCAAGCGGCTGCTATAGGTCATCTGATCGGTCGTAAAACCGCCGTCATGGTAAGCGCGCAGGCTGCCGAACTTCCGGATGTCGGCCAGTGTCCCGTTCAGGGAATCCGTCAAAGGCAGGTAATTGGGGTCCTGTAAGGCATTGGGGTTCGGGAAGGGTACGGGGAGCAACTGATCGACCACCTGAAATTCCCGGGTGGTGCCGAGATTGCCGCTGGGCGAGCGGAGGACGTCATTGCCCGCGGGAACCAGGTATACCCGGGGCGTGAGGGAAAGATTCAGATTATCGTAATTGGCGAACCAGACGCCCACCCCGCGAATCTTGGTGGCGAAATGGCTTGGGTCATACGCGCTGTCGTTGCCGCCCAGCGGCCAGCCAAAGAAGTTCTGGGCAAAGGTCACCGTGCTGGGGAAGGTAATGACGATTCCCGGCTCGCCTCCCGCCGGAGCGTTTGTGCTGGTGCCAAAGGGGATGCAATACCGCACGAATTCGGGGAGGGTGTAGAGATTGCTCACCACATTCATCCAGAGCGTATTGGTCCAGACGCTGAGGGAACTGCCGTTGGTGCTGGTTTGGGTGCGGAACAATTCCTGCCGCAGCGAGAAGCGATCGGTTTCGGATTCGGGATTGTTAAACCCAAGCTGGCCGCGCAGCACCAGATTCCAATTCTGGGACATGCTGGCCATTGAGTCCGCCAGGCCATTCCCACTGCCCGTGATGGGTTGATTGTTCACGAATGCCCCGAGGTCCTGGGCTTTCACGATTTCCGTCAGGAAATTCTGGCCCGCTCCCCGCGCATCCCAGGGCAGCAGGCAGGTTTCATAATCGTAGGCCTTGGCCGCCAGATAAACGTAACGGGAGGCCAGATCAAACTGCGCCTGGTACTTTTGGAGGGCATCGTTGCGGAAGATCCTGAATGCCATGTCTTTGTAGCGGAAGGACTGGATCTCAGCCGCCGTTTGTTCGCGGAAACGCAGGCGATCGGCGAGGATTTGTTGTCCTTTGGCCAGCGCCGCGCGGTAAGCCCCCGCTTGCGCGAGCATCGTTTGGTAGTCGGTGAAGAGGTCAAACCGCATGCCCGGCTCTTGCCGCACCAGTTGCTTGAGTTGTGCCAGTTGGTTGGAGATTCCGGGTCCCTGTTTCAAGGTGGTCAGATTGATGTTGTTGGCGGTCTGTTCCTCCTGCTGGGCCTGGCCCGCGGACAATTCGTTGATCGCGTCCTGATCGGCCGCGGCATTCAGGGTTTGGGCGATCGCCGAACCGGCGAGTTTGATGGCGCCACGACCGGGAGCGGTCACATCGTTCGCCAGACCCACGGAGGTGGGCAGCAGGGTGGCCAATCCATCCGCCACCAGAACGGCAATTTGGCCTGCCAAACGCAGCCCCGTTTCGGTTTTTCGAAGGGAGAGAATTTTCGCATCCAGATTGGTTTGGATGCCCGCGGCGGTGTTCAGCATCTGGATCTCGCTCGCATTGACGTTGTACTGTTCGTTGAGCAGCGTCGTCTGGTCGTCAATTTGATTGATCAAATTATCGTAATCCTGCAATCCCTTTAGGAGCTTGATCCGGGATTGGAGCAGGTCGCCCAGGGTGTTCTGAATGCTGCCCGGGGCGCGGCGCTTGCTCCAACCGGTGGGCTTGATGAAACTCAGCCCTTCGGTGGATAGGTTGATGCTCACCGTGGAGGTTGCTTGGGTGACCACACCGGAGGGTTCCACTTCCACCGAGTAGAACCGCTGCAACGTCGCCGTGCTGTTCGGCGGCGAGTTTCCCGTGAGATCCTGGTAATCTATGTAGTTGTAATGCGGATACGTGAGATCCGGACCGGAGTAACCGCTGGGGTAGGTGGCGCCCGGACCAATATCTTCCGGATAAGGATAACCGAAGACCTCGATCAAACGGTTGGTGAAATCCACCTCCTGATTGAGCACGGTTTTCTGGAAGTCGGTCAGCGAGTCCGCCTGCCGGCGCAGATTTTGGGTGGTGCCGGCGGCATTGTTGAAGGCCGAGACCGCGTTGTTGATGGCCAGGTTGGCGCGGCCGTAAATTTGCTCGAAATGAGTCTGGCCCTGGTTTTGCGTGAGGGCGGAGGGGTCAATGTCAAACGGGATGCTGTTTTGGGACAGCCCCAGGGGATTGAGCCCCATGTCCGCATTGTCCATTTCGCTTTCCACCTTGTCATACGCCGTGGCGATGTCCCGGAGCTCCAATACCGTGGTCCGGTCGATTTTCTGGAGGCCAGTCGAGGAACTGGTGGGCGGGATGAGGGCGTTGCCGACCACCCAATCAAACAGCGCACCCTGGCCCGCGCGACTGGCCCATTCGCCCACGCTCCAAGCCCGACTCCCGCTGGGGCTGGCATAGCCGTCCGGGGCATTTTGCCAGGTGGTCCCCGGGTTTTCGACGTAGGCCTGACGGTAGGTCAGGTTGATGATCTGCGCGCCGGTCTGGGCTTTGGCGGCGGCGGCTTTGGCGAATTTTTGTTCGTGCACGTAGTTTACTGAAACCGGCACGCCCGACACCGTGATGGATTCGGTGGCCGGGTTCCATTTGTAGTGCGGGTGGGTCAGGAGGCGGTAGTAGTTCTGGATGGCGCTGAGGTAATGGCCCCAGGCATCGCCATGCCCCTGCGGGTAGAGCGCCCGGGCGGACGCTTCGTCAATGACGCCGGACACGCCGCCATTCTGGTCCGCGATGTTGTAATTCAACGCATAGGCCACTTCGCCCCCGTTGATGTCCCGGGTGAAATTCCAGATCAACCGGTTGTACACCGGGTAGGTTTGGACGCTGGGATTTTGCGAGTCGTCCCGGCCGCGGAGCAACGCCAATTCCTCTTCCAGCAGGGAACTGGTCTGGTTCATGAAGCAATGAATCGAGGTGGAAACATTCCCATATTGCTTGTCGTCGGTGCCATAGGCAATCGTGGGATCCGCCGCGTCCGCAAACGCCTCATTGCCCAGGAGCATGTAAAGGTCGGCCAGCCGCCCGGCGGCCAGCAACAGGGGCGAATATACCCCCGGATCCTGCACCCCGGCATTGATGCTCAGATCCATGCCGCGGTTGAGGATCGTCGTGTAGATTTCGATGAGCCCGGACTTGTTCACCGCCTGACTGTTCAACGGCGTGCTGCCCAACCAGCGGGCTCCGGCCTGGGCCAGCATGCTCACGATGGTGTTGACCTGGGTGTTTTGGTAGTTCTGGGTGCGTTGCTCGAACGGGGTGATGCCTTGCAGCACCCGCTTGATCCAGCCTTCCGCCAGCATGGGGTCGGTCCAGGCACTCCGGTTGGTCGGCGCGTTGGCCTGGGCGAACGTGCCCGGCAGCGGGGTGTAACGGCAGATGAACCAATGATCCTCCAGCGTGGTGGCTCCCGGACCTTCCAGGGTGATATCCAGGGCGCCGTTGGTGTTGTCGGCATAAACCAGCCAGCCCGAACCCGGCGCGGGAAGATTGGTTCCCGTCGGCACGACGGCGCTGGGGAATCCGTTGGTGTCGGAGCAATAATACCAGGAGAAGGCGTAATTGCCCGCTTTCCCGGCAAAGTCACCGGTGTGGCGCAGGGTCAATTTGTCATCCAGGGGATTGTCCGAGGGCACCGCCTTGATTTCCCCGCGATAGAGCGGCCAATCCACCCGCATCAAGTGAATGGCCACCGGGTCGGAAGGTTGGTTCAAGTTGGTGCTGTTGTTCTCAATAAAGGTGACATAACCCGTTCCCTGCGCGTTGCCGGCGGTCAGGGCCAGGGAGTCGAACGGCTGGTTCGGCTGTAATGTGATTGGGTTGGCGGCGTTGGCCTGCAGCCCGGCAAGGCCGGAGAGGAAGGCCGGATCCGAGCTGATGGTGGCCAGGACATTGGCGTCCCTCGGGGTCAGCACGTTCAGGAGCACATACCCTTGGGGTTCCACCGTGCCAATCGCATCAACCCATTGGCCGTTGAAGTTCAAGGTCTGCTGGGTCGGGTCATACCAAAACCGGCTGCGCAAGTGGGCCGGTAGGGTGGGGAAATACGTCAAGCCGCTGTCGTTGGCGGATTGCACGTTCAAAGCGATATTGGCCAGGCTCTTCGAGAGTTGGTTGGTCACGATCCGGGTCGGGTCGATGATTTGCGCGCTGGCCACATTGCTGAGGGCCACGGATTGTTGGTAAATCAAGTCGGCGCTGATCATGCCGCCGATTTCCGGTAATCCCCGCTTGCTCTTGACCAGCGTTTCGCCGACGTAGAGGCTCGGAAGATTGGCCGGCCAGGAGATGTTGTTGGTGATGTTGTGGGGCACCCCGGCTTGCCCCTGGTCCGCGAGATCCAGCCAGGGCAGCCGCGCGCCGGCGGGCGGCAGGGTGCTTGGCGCCGTTCCCGCCGGGAAATTGGTGGCGTACCAAGCGTTGGTTTGGTACCAGGCGGGGACGAAGAAGCCATTTTGCACCGGATAGAAATAGCGCATCACGGTGGCGTTGGTTCCGCCGTTATCGCCACCCGCCTTGGCCCAATACGAGCCCTTGCGGTCGCGGAAGGAGCCGTCCCGGAAAGTCGGCGCAAAGACCGCGTTGGTGGCGTTTGGGAAGGGGGGCAGGTCGATAAAGGAAAGCGGGTAGGGCGGTTGAATCAGCAGGCCCGCCTGCAAGGGATAACTGAAAGTGACCCCGTTGGTTTGGGCGACCACCTGGAAGATGCGGTAGTTCCAGTTGGTTCCCGCGTCCCGGCGATGCTTGAGCATCACGAACGGTTGTGAACCGGAGACCGGATCGGAACCCAAATCGCTGCGCATGGCGAAAACCGCTTGCCCGGCCCGGCCATTCGCCGCAGCAATGAGCGCGTGCTCGTCATTCGGATTAAAGCCGGGTTGGGTGGGGTCATTTTGATAATACAACCGGAAGTTGCGTTGCAGCGTCGGGTCGATGGGGCCGGAACCCTGCTGACTGGCAATGACCAGCGGTTCGGAAAGATACCAATCGGATTGGTAAGTGCGAACGAAGGCCGGCCAGGAGACCGACTGGTTCGTGCGGTACCACCAAACTTCGAGATTACCCTGATTAACGGGGATGATCTGGCCCGTCTGAAACTCCGCCGGATCATTGGTGTTGCCACTGTAAGTCTCCCAGTCATAACGATCCCAAAGATGAGTGGTCGCGGGATCATTGGGTATGAAGACGTAGCCGGGACCAGGGCCCTGGTGGTTCGGGTCCAGTACTTCTACACCATTGGTGACCCCATGCACGGTGGTATCATAAATCCGCGCATCGCGGTGATCTACCGCCTGCACCGCCTGGAAGGCAACATCGTTGCCCAGCGTGTACTTCAAGAGCGACCAACCCGGAGTGCGGGTGGTAAAGTATGTTCCAGCCAGGATTGCGTTGTTGGTGGGGCTTTGATAGGGCATCAGGCTCGGTTGATTGACGGACGGAATCACGACGCCCGTCCCGGGATTCACGACTGGGCCGCGGGCGTAGTATTGGAACAGAGCCGGTTGGTTGGAAGGCCAGTCCAGGGAATAGCGGTCCATTTCGCCCGACCATTCCAATTTTTGCAAACCGAGGCGCTTCCAGAAAATTTCCACCTGATTCGTGGTTGTCGTCCGCCGGATGGCAAACACGTATCCTTCCTGCGAACTTGGGACATTGGAATCCGGGGAGGCATGCTGGTAAACATACGTTGGACTATCGGGCGGGCCGCCGCGCGCAACGAAGGGTTGGGGCGCGCCCGCGGCTACGTCAGTGCTTGGGTAGAGTGCGGGATGCAATTGTTGCCCGATATAGCTCACCGGCTGCGCGTCCGGATAGTAGGGGAGGACATTCACCAACTCCCACCCGATGAAGCCCAACGGAGCGGAATTATTGTAATGGAGCAGGATGGGGCCGGTGAAATGCTGTGCCTGGAGTTTCCGCGAACCGGACTCCAACCAGAAGGTGGAGTTGTTGGTGGAAGAAGCCGAAGTCCAGATGGGAGGGATTTGGGCGTTATAATGAATGGTCAAGTTGGGCACGGACAGCGTCGGAACATTCACGGCCGGGGCGGCCGTGGCTGCGCCGTCATCCGTGCGGGTGAGGTAGAGGCGGACGGCGTTGGTTTGCCAGCCGTCCGGCCATTTTGCCTGGTAATGGTCCAGTTCATCCGGCCAGACAATGGCGGCGTAGCTGCGCTTGAACCAAAATACCTCAATCTGATTGCCGTCCGGGGTGGCCTGGGTGGCGAAGAGCCGGCCGGTGTCGGGGTCGTTTGTGCCGTTGTCGTACCGATAGGCATAATAACCCATGGCGGTATTTGTGACCGCGCTGCCGCGGGAGATGTACGGCAGGATTCCGTTTGTGTGCGGCTGATTCGGCGCCAGCCACGTGCCGACGTTCGTGGTGGTGGTGTAATCCGCGGCGTAGCCGTTGATCACCAGAACTTGAAGGTTGGAGAAGGCGCCGGAGGCGGCATCCCGGTATTCCAAAACCACACTGCCGGCGGAATTCGTGGCGCGCAGTTGGACGCCGCCGGAAATTCCGTTGGTGCCGAGCACCCCTGCGGTGATCAGCGAATTGTAGTGGGGAATGACCGTCAGGTTGGTGATATTGACCGCGGGCGCTCCGGTCGGGACGCCATTCAGATCGGTGACATACATTTTCGCGGGATCCATGCCGCTGGCGGGGGTGTTGAGCACCAGGTAGGTGATGGGGATCAGGGAACCGCTGATGGGATTGGTCCAAGTGATGGTGACCAGACCCGGCTGGCTGGCGTAAACACTGCCGGTGTCCGGCACGTAAAACGCCCCGGCATCGGGATTCATCGCGAGCGGCGTCGGCAGGGCCGCGGGCGGCGGGGCAATCACCCCGCCCAGTTGGGCATAGGGTAAATCCAACGGGTTGGGAGCGAAGGCTTGCCCAAAGGCGGACAACGCGATAAAGGGCTGCTGACGGGGAGTATTGAGGAGCACGGAAAGAGTATTGGTGCCCGAATTAGGGGTGATCAAATCCAGCGTGCCATCCCCATCCACATCGGCCGCGGCGAGCGAAAACGGCTGGATTCCGACCAAAGGCGCTCCCGCCAGGGAGAACCCGCCCGCCCCGTCATTGGTCAGGATGCTCAAATTGTTGGCGCCGTTGTTGGCGCTGATCAAATCCGGGCGGCCATCCCCACTGACATCCGCAAC
The DNA here is from genome assembly GCA_903918755.1 of uncultured Pedosphaera sp. Classification (GTDB taxonomy): domain Bacteria; phylum Verrucomicrobiota; class Verrucomicrobiia; order Limisphaerales; family Pedosphaeraceae; genus CAIXFN01. The sequence goes on along the minus strand of CAIXFN010000094.1, from coordinate 8,630 downwards.
CAAGAGCGCGGCGGGCACCAAATCCACCGGCACGGTCGCACTCCAGGAGAACGAACCATTGCCGTTGTTGGTCAGCACCATCAGGGTGTTGTCGCACCCGTTGGCGCTGACGAGGTCCGGCCAACCATCGCCATTTACATCGCCGATCGCGACCGCGGTCTGGCATTGTCCGACAGGGAAAGCCGCCGGCAGCCCAAACCCGCCGTGTCCGTCGTTCAGCATTACGGTAAGGTTGGCGCTGCAACCGTCGTTCATGACGAGATCCGGCCGGCCATCCCCGTTTAGATCCGCCGCCACCACCGTGGCCGGGCAACCGCCGGCATTCGGAGTGCCGGCCGCCACCAACGCGCCATGGTGGTCGTTGGTATAGAGGAGCAGGGTGCTGAAATTCCGGTTGGCGCAAACCACATCCGGCCAACCATCGCCATTGAAATCCGCAATGGCGATGGTTTTGGGATTGGAAAAGGGCGCCCGCGTGGGGAGGACGGATGACAAGGCAAATCCGCCCCGGCCATTGTTGGTCAGAATCGACAGGTTCCCGGTCGTGTTGTCGCCATTGATCAGGTCTACTTTCCCGTCATGATTGAAATCGGCCACCCCAATGGCGAACGCTCCCCCCGCCATGGGAAGTGCGGCGGATTGGACGAAACCCCCGACGCCGTTGTTCGTGAGCACCACCAAATTGCTTGTGGTAAAGACGGCGGAGACCAAGTCCGGCCAGCCGTCGCCATTGAAATCCGCGGTCAGGGTGGCTACCGGAGCGAGGCCCACCGCGGCTGACACCGCCGGCAGGTATATTCCAGAGCCCGGGGCGTGTTTGGCCACGGACCCATTGAAGAACCCTGCGCCCACGCTGCGGTTGGTGGCACCCAACTTGGCCCGGTTGACAAAATCCGCCGTACCCTGGCCGACATTCAGCACATCATTGGAGGAAATCACCGAGATCCGAAACGCCCGGGAAAGCGTGCTGTTGTTAAAGCCGGCCTGATCATCCACGGTCAGAGTGGCCAGAGCCGTGCCGAGGGTGCCGGGTGCGGGCGTAAACCAGACGTAACCAAAATTGGCCCCCGGAGCGTAAACCACGCTGGGAAGGGAGGTGAACAGGCTGGGATTGGTGGTGCTGACGGTCACCCGGGCCGTTTGATTTTCATTTGCCGGCCCCGGAGTGACACCGGTGAAGAAGTTGGTTTGCGGCCCGCTGTTTTGGACGATGGTCAGATTTTGCGGCGGGTCCAGGGTGGGCGGGTGGTTGGTGTATTGCACGCCCAGCGTGAGCGCTGCCTGCGCCTTGCCGCCGTCGCCGTCCATCACGGTAACTGTGACCAGATTGGTGCCAAAATAGTCCGGCGGCGGCGTAATAGTCACTGAAACCAGACCGTTGGTGCCCACCATTTGGATCGGGCCAAAAGCCGTGCTGGGCAGCGCCACTCCATTGTTCGTGGCGGTCAACTGCAGGCGGGTCACCGGGGTCTCCGAATCCCAGATCCGGAGCAGTATGTTGGTGGACACATTTTCGAACACCATCGCGTTGCTGGTGGACAGGGCCAGCGTCGGGGGCCAGTTGGTGTTATGGACGTTCACCTGGATCTGGACCCGGCTGATGTTGTTGCTGCCCACATGATCGTTGTTGGTCACGGTCAGATAGGCAGTGCCGGACTTATTCAAACCCGGGGTGAAGCGCAAGGTGGCGGTCGCGGGAAATGCGGGACTGGGAAAATTGGTCAGGCTGAGGGAAACGGCCGTCAGCAGGGTGGCACTCGAATTGCTGATGCTCAGAGTGGCGCTCTGGTCGTATTCATTGGGCGGCCCGGGGGCGATGTTGGTCAGCGTGATGGTTTGCGCCGGGTAGTTGGACACCAGGTTTAAGACGTAAAGATTGCTGGCCAGGTTCGGGAGGGCCGGGGTCACGGTGGGCGGTTGGTTGACCGGGGAAATAAACACCAGCGTGCTGTTCGTCGCCGAAGCTCCATTGGTGTCGGTAACCGAAACCGAGATTTGGAACGTGCCGAACTGATTCGTGGGCGGGGTCAGGAGCAATAACGGCTGTCCGCTGCCGTTCGTTTGGGTGGTGAAGACGAAGTTCTGGGGGGGGAAGAGGGTGTTGTTCGTCGAACTGCCGGTCAGGGAGGCGGACAAGAGTGACACCGGGGTGGTGTCGTCCCCCACGTTGAGGGGAATTTGGATGGGGGGCCCGTTTTCTACGCCGCTGGGGTAACCCGACAAGTAAACATAGGGCGCGTAGTTGATGAAATTGACATTGAGCGTGAATTGCGCCTGTACGCTGGTCAAAACGTCGCCCATCCCGTAGGAAATCACCGTGCTGCCCGTGGCATTGGTGAGCGGAATGATTGTGAGTTGGTAAGTGGGATAATCGCCGTACAAGATGATGTGGTCGGAATCGTTGGGCACCACCGCGGGATTGGAGGAGTGGGGTGTGAAGGCGACCGGCGGGAAATAGAAATTATTGGCATACATGCGGAAGCCCACCACTGCGGCCGTGTTCTGACTGATGTTTTGGTCCGCGATGGGATCCACGGAGGGCGGGTTGAAGGCGGCGCCGGCGGTGGGGAAATTCCGGTATTCGACGCCCACGGTCACCAAGGGACCATCCCCACCGGTGCTGGCGGCAAGCCCCAGGTTGGTGAGCGCGCCAGAATTGACTGTGCTGCCGAGCATGAACCAGTTAAAATCATCGGCGCTGACGAACCCGGCGATGTAGCCAGGAGTCACGAGCAGGCGCAAATCCGCCCCATTGGGATATGCGGGGGGGGCATAAGCCGGGCCGCCCGAGAAATTGGTGAACGAGCTGACGGGGAATTCCACGGCGGGGCCGGCATCATTGGTCCGCACGGAGAAACCAAAGGTACCGGCACCTGGTTGGCCGCTCAAGGTTGGCCCGTTTGGGGTGGTGTAAACATAAACCATTTTGCCGCCGGGGGTTTTGGCTTCCCGGAGCATGAGGCCGGCCTTGGTCCAGGCCGTGTTCGGCTCGAGCCCATCCACCCGGATGCGGAAATCACCACCGCCCAGGCGCAGGTCCGAGCCCAACGAGGTGGAGTGAAAGGTGAAATCATCGTTGGTGCCGCCAATGTCCCGGCCACCGCCGAACACCGTATAAGAGCCGGGATTGCCGACATTGGTGTTGATCGTGCCGGTGGCGCCGATCCCGATTTTAACGGAATTCGTGAACGGCCCATATTGGAGGGATTGGGCGTCGGCGCGGGGTGTGCCCACCCCGATTCCGACCGCCGCCAGCAGGGCGAGCCTGAGAAGCGCTGATTTCATAGGAGGTTAGTCGCTGGGAGGGAGGGGCGGCAATTTATTGCGCGTTGATCCCCGAGCCCTGACCCGGTTTAAAGAAGATGCCCTTTTCCTTGGGTTGGCCCAATTCTTCCGGAGTAAGGTACAGGCCTTTTTCCGCGGCCGGCTTGTTCTGTTCCACCACGATCCGGTGGGCGTTCGCCCAGGCATCCTTGCGGATGCCGGTGACTTGCCAGGATACTTTGAGGCCCTTAACCCCGCCTGCGATGGCAAATTGATGCCCGGTCATTTCCCGCGCCACATGCAAATTGGGCGCGGGCGCCCCCACGGCGGTCAGTTGATAGCGGAAGTCTTGATTGACGGCGTCGAACCAATCCGGCATCGAAACCGTGGCTTTCCCATTTTCGTCCAAAGTCGTGATGCCGTCGTAGATATTCTTCATATCCGGCGACTCCACGATGGAGTGATAGAGATATTTGTTGGCCGGATCGAGGGGATGGTCGATGCGGAAGGTGCTCGCGCTCTTAAACACGGTGCCGTTGACCTGCACGTTGCCATTGAATACCGCGGCATAACCCGACGGCGGTCCATTGGCCGTCAGGCCGGGATTACCTTCCGCAAAGACCCCCATCCCCACCCCCTGACCTTCGCCCCGCACCCCCACGCCACCGATGACGGTGGAAATTCCGTAAACGCCATTGTATTGCCCCTGGCCCACCACCCCGTGGGAGGTCGGACTGAATCCGCCGATCGCCGGTCCGCCGGTGTTGGTCACCTGCAGGAGCCAAAGCGGGCTGGTCGCCGAAAATTGCAGCGGTACGGACAGATTGGTCCCCGCGATGGAATGTGTGGCGATTTGGGCGGTGCCAATGGCCGCCGGGGCCAGTTGGGAGGCCGTGATGGATCCGGCCTGGATTTTACTCCCATTAATGTAGGCCGTGGCCGGGTTGGTCACCGGTTGGCCGAAGACGACTTCCCAGCCCCCCACGCCCCCGAGCGAGTCGGAATTCGCCGCGCGCAAAGCAAAGGGCGCGCTTAGAATCTGTTGGAGCGGCACAATGTTGGTGGTGCCACCAACCGTGATGCTCAGGAAGCGATTGGTTCCGACGAGGGCGTTGACGATGTCATTTCCCTGGGTATCCGTGGGACCGAGGATCACGTTGAAGCGCCCGCCAACGAGGGTGACTGGTGCGCTGTGCCCGACGGCATTCTGGCCGTCAAACACCTGGGGCCCCCAGAGCGGGCCGACGGCGGAGGTGGCATTCGTGAAAATGTTGAAGCTAAGCACATAATTGCCATCCGGCATATTGGAGCCATTGGCGCCGACCAGCAGCCCCTGGTAGTTAATCAGGTGGGGCACGGTGGCCGGCGTGTTGGTTTGCGCATAACCCGGGAGGGCCGCCAGCAGCAGCCAGCAACCGGCTTGCGCCGCGAGTTTGAGGGCGGTCCGCGCATGCAGCCGCCGGCGAAGGAAGGAAGGATAGCTCGTCATAAATCGTGTTGGTTTTGGGCCTGCTTGGAGTTTTGGCTGGTTAGGAGGGTCAATTGAGAACACCCGTTCCGGCGGCCAGGTGCAGCCGGAAGGTGCCTCGGATATAAAGCGGGTTCTTGTGCAAACCGGTGATGGTTTCGCTGTAATTTCCGCCCAGGAGGGTATCGCCCCAGCCCGGCAGGGTGAGTTGTTCGGGATCGCTGGCGGTGAATTGGAGGGTGACATAGCGAGTCACCGTGAACGATTCGCTCGTGTAGGGGCCCGCCACCGTCTGATCCGCGGGCCAATTGGCGTTGGTGGTCGCGGGAAGCGGATTGTAAGCATCGTCTTTGTTATCGTGGTCCGGGTGGTAAAGATGCTTGAACGGATTAGTCGGATCGTCGTAGCCCAGAATGACGCTGGCGGACAGCGTGGTTCCGGCCAGGCCGAAGGCTGCATTGGCCGGACTCATCACAATATTGGAGGAAAAGCCGAACGCCGCCGAGGCAAACCGCCGCACGATCGAATCGTAGCGGTTGGTCTGGGTGGCGGGATTTCCCGTCAACAGCACATAACTACCCGCCGCCCCGCCGCCGGAATGGTTCGTGCCGGCGCCTTGTTTGAAGGCCACGTAAACATGCTGCAACAGATTGGCCTGGCCGTTGGTTCCCTCGTGGACCAGTAGCCGGAATTGGAAGGGTGCCGCCGTATTGGTGGGAATGGGGCAGGTGGGGCAGTCAGCGGGATCGGTCCCCTGGCTGACGAGGTTGATCGTCGCGGTCCCGACCCAGAGTCCGGTGTGAACGGCAGCGGAACCGCCGAGGGGCGCGGCACCCTGGGCCGTCACGGGCGTCAAGTGCAGCGCGCCCGCGCCATCTTTGATTTCCAGCAAGCTTTGGTAGGTGGCATTGGTGCTGCTGGTGGGACCCGGGGCCATGTCCTGACGCCGTACGGCGAGGCGGACCGACCATTTGCCGCCGGCCGGAATGGTCTTGGTCAAAGGCTGCGCCAAAGGCTGGAAGCCGACATTGGCCGGGTAATCCATCACCCAGGAGGAAAGGGGAACCTTTCCCGCCAGTCCCGGGGAAGCGCTGCTGGGAGGTGGGGCGGAGTCCGTCTGGCGGATGCTGACCACCCGGTCCGCGGTGGTGGCATTTTGGATGGTCAAGGTTTGCTCCACGAGCGAGCGTCCATAATCCAGGCTGCGGCCCTGTTCCACGGTGATCGTCAAGGGGCCGGAGTAAGTGGAAGGTCCCGCGCACCGCACCCAGTAGGCTTCCCCGGCCCGGGCTCGTTCCGTGGCGGGATTGACGGGAGCCCAGATTCCCGCGGCGGTCAGCCGGAAAATCGGCTGTCCGGCATGGGCCACCGACGGCGCGAAGTAATCCCGGAACAGGGGCGGGCTGGCCGGGTCCACATGCAGCCCCACAAAATTGAAGGAATCCGGCACCCATTCGGTCGTCCGCACCACCGGCCGACCCTGGATTCGCAGCGTAATCGGCGCGGAATTGCTGGCCACCTTGATCATGTAAACATGTTCGGCCTGCAAATTAAAGAGATTGGCCACGACTCGGAAGGCGGCTCCCGGTCCCCACACCACCCAGTCTTTCTGGCCCGGGATGAGGTCGCCGGGGTTCTGGATGAATTGCACCGTGGAGAAGCGCCGGTTCCATCCCCACACACTTTCCACCGGTTGACCGGCGAACACCGTCGCGCAATCGGCCGGTTCGGGTTGAAGTTGGAGGGCTACGGAGTTCCACCCCGGTTGCAGGGTGATGGTTTGGGTGGTCCATTGCGCCCGGGCTCGCGGACTTCCCGCCAGCGCCAACAAGAGCAGCAACAAGTTGATTTTGAAAGCGTTATGCATAGGCCATCCAGACTTATTTACTTAGTGATTCAGACGGACCCGGTAGAAATAGGGGCCGCCGCCCAGCGCGGTATGGTCCACATAATTGTTGGTTGGCGGCGTGGCGGTAAGGGCCGGAACCAGGTCGGTGAACCCGCCGATGAAATTGGTGGAACGCTGCAGGGAGTAGGAGCGGAAATCCGTGCTCAACCAGGTAATCTGGATGCCGTCCGCCACGGGCTGAACACCGGTAATTAGAAACCGGGAGTTCGGATCATTGGGGTCGGTGCCCGCCAGATACTCAGCCATATTGCTCATGCCGTCTTGGTCCGGATCGGCGTTGGGATCAACCCGCAGGTGGCCAAAGTGACTCATCTCCCAATCCACCGGGAGCCCGTTGAAAGGGTCAATGATCAGCGGGGCGGAGACCTGCAGATCGAGTTCCTCGATCCGGCCGCGGTCCGTGGCCCCAAACTGAAAATTCGTCAAGGTCGGTTGGACAAAGGAGAGCAGGTTGGTGCCGTTCCAGGTGACATAGGCGCGGTTAATGATCATGCCCATGGGCTTTAGCGGCAGCGTGTTGGTGGCCGCGGCGAAGCTGAATACCGGGGTTTCGCAGGGGACACGCAAGACATACGAATACTCGTTGTTCAGGTTGGTCAGCGTCGTGGACAAGGTAACCGCCGGACTGCCGTCGGACGGTTGGAAGGTCCAACTTAAGATGCCCGAACCCAGCCGCAAGTTGGCATTGCCGGCCACATCAATCACCTTGCCGTATAGGATCAGGTCGGGCTCGGGCAAGCCTCCGGCGCGTGCGGTCACTTCCACCAGAATTAAGAGCAGCCCCAGCCCAGCGGCCCGCCACCTTGGTCGGCAAGATTTTGATGCGTTCATTCCGGAAGTATTCGCTCCCGGATTCCGAACCTTTCAGAAAATCGAATTTATTTTTCGCCCGAAGATTCCGGACGGCCCGGCCGCGTCGCCCGATGGCAACGGACGGGGGAGCAGGTGGAACAATCCTCAATCCCGTTCGGTGTTCCGGCTGGCGGTTGGGAGGCGCCGACCGAGGTGGCCGAAGGCGCGGGGATGCCCGGAGGCGGGCCGGATCACGTCCGACTCAATTGGGGCGGGATTTGCGGGGGTGACGGCGGAAGCCGTTTTGCATCAGGAGGCGCCAAACGCGCCAAAGCGCCTCGCTCACGATGCCCCCGGACATTTTGGAACTGCCCTGGAAGCGGTCGGTAAAAATAATGGGAACTTCCACCACCACCATGCCCTCGCGCCAGACCCGGTGGGTGGTTTCGATCTGGAAGCAATAACCATTGGACTGCACGTCGGCCAGATGGATGGATTGCAGGGCTTTGCGGCGAAAGCATTTGAAACCGCCGGTGGGGTCGGTGAAAGGCATCCCCAGAATTATCCGGACATACTGGGCGGCACTCTTGCTCAACATGAGCCGGCTCAAAGGCCAGTTGATCACCCGGATCCCGTTGCAATAACGCGAGCCGAGGGCAAGATCGGCTTTGGCGGCGGCTTCGACCAGGCGGGGAACGTCGTCCGGGTTGTGGGAGAAATCGCCATCCATCTGGACCACGAACTCGTAGTCCCGTTCCAGAGCCCAGGAAAATCCGGCACAATAGGCGCGGCCCAAGCCTTGTTTCTGGGTGCGGTGGAGGACATGAATCCGCGGTTCGCGGGCATGCAGTTCATCGGCCAGTTGGCCGGTGCCGTCCGGGGAATTGTCATCCACGACGAGCAACTCAAAGTCAGCCGGGAGCGCCAACAACCGTTTTGCCAGCAGTGGCAGGTTGTCGCGTTCATTATAGGTCGGAACGATGACGAGCGTCTTTTTCATCCGGATAAGCCGCGCAAACCTTCAACCAAATTCGCGCTAAAAACAAGCCTGATTCCTCAGCGGTTCCGCATTGATTTGAGGAAACCAGCAGATCGGCCAATGTTTCCGAGGGGTTGAGCAGTTTCGCATTCCAGGAGCATTTTCTTTTTCGTTGACGGCGGCCTCGGTTTTTGTATCCTCGCCATAGACATGGCTAG
>CAIXFN010000093.1 GCA_903918755.1 uncultured Pedosphaera sp. | reverse complement strand
CCTCACCCCGGAGGGGTGGCGGCGGGGAGAAGAAAGACAAATTACAGAAAGAGTTTTACACCGGCCAACTGAAAACAGCGCAGGCACAATCACCAGCACGAAGAACGAAACAACCACTGGCAAATTGTCGTCAGACTGCCAGCGTCCGGTGTGGATGCCCTGGATGATGACATACGAGATGATGCCGATGTAAGCGACGACAACAGCAGGGATGACGGCAACAGTGCGATATGGACGGCCTAAAAAGGCCAGAAGCAAAGTAAAAACCACTGTCTCAATTAACCATGCAGCGATGCTGTTAAACCAACCCAACAACTCACCACCGACCGCAATCGTCGCCATGAGAAGGCCAACCGACAGGCCAAGCAGCAAGGCACGCTGAGAAGCGCGCCACCAGTTCGTAGGATGCGTGGTAATCATACGATGCCTAACGTACAAAGCTGAGCCACCAGCGACTCGCGGCGTGAACCGCGACAGCGGAACGGACAGTCCGATCTGCCTTCGCCAGGAAACTTCCGTCTTCGCTTGCCCACTACGCCGGACGGGTCGGCGGTTGGCTCCGACGATTTGTTAGGCTGCTTTTTCTCCACGATCATTCCATCCTTCTCCACCGCACTGCTGGCATGGCGCCTGCCCTGACTGGCCTGTGCCTCGACAATAAACGCATTGACGATCAATGCGAGTAATCTTCCAGGTCTCGCCCGTCGCAGCCAAATGGTATCGCGCACGGATGGACGCGCCCGCAAAACGCTCACTTTGGATGCTCGTGACAACCAATGCCGAGCCAGCGGACTCCGCAACATCGTCAATCACCTCGCGCATCCTGGCAAGGAGTAAAAAATCACCGGCGCGATCCAAAAGCGGCTCGCCGAAATATCTCGCAAACATTGGCGCCAACCGTACGTTTGCGTCGGCGTAAATCGCGAGTTTTTCGTGTAAGAAGGACTCAAGAAATTGTTGTGGGGTGCTCATATAGCCGAACGTAGAACGCCAAGCTACCGTCGACTCGTGGCGTGAACCGCGACAGCGAAACTGCCAGGGCCATCCGCCTTCGCCCGGAAGCCTCCACCTTCGCTCTGAGCTTCGCCGAACTGGCCGACGTTCGAACGGGACGGCGGTTGGTTCCGGCGACTGTCCGGCCCCTTAGTATCCGTCACAAAGCCACCTTTCTGAATGGGTGAAATGTCCAGATGCGTCAAAGTAGTACGAGACGCCAATCAGGCCTCTCCCGCCAGTCTGGCCAAACCTTATCTCAAAACCACCGTTCGAAGTCGGCGCAGCTCGACGAAGAATCGGATACCGAATTGCAAACTCGCTCTGGTCGTTCATTGTTCTGGCGGCATCCACCAGCGACGCACGTTCCGGGGTGAGCGCCATAATGTGTGGCGAATCCGAAAGCGAGACTGCTTGCCGTTAGTCGAGCAGCCAAGAGAGGAGGCGGCTGCGAAAATCGATATGGCGGTTCGTAACGACATATCTCGAAGTGGCCTAACAAGGATTCGACCGTCCTTTGCGTTCAATCTGTTGCAGCATTCGGCAATGATACTATCGCTTTTCATGATTTTCAAGCCTAGTTTAGATTCGCTTACGTTGACTATTGAGCCGGCAAAAGCCGCAGACGGAGTAGGCATTTTGGTCCCGATTCCAAGAATTAACATGCAGAAGCAATTTTACGTGGTAATGCGGTTGGAGCACCGGAGTGAGCGTGCTGAAGCGGTTGATTGGCAGTGGGTTGTGCGGTATTGGAAGTTTCACCGGCACGGCGGGGAGTAGCGGAATCTCCGGGATTTGCCAGCAGCAACCGGGGCGGAGTTTATGGCGGATTTGTCCGTGTGCCGGAAGGCGGAGTTTATGGCGGATTTGTCCGTGTGCCGGAAGGCGGAGGCCGCCAAGCAAAGCAAACGAGGAGGCCGGGAATGGTTGGTGGTGGGGCCTGCCCCCCTTCTGCGCCATCCGGCCTGATTCCGACCGCGTGGTATCGCGCCGCCTTCAGGGCGCCGGAAGGTAAATACCAAAATACCCAGCCTGTTTAGGCTGGGCTATCGAATCACAGCCCTTCAGGCTGTCCAGATTCCGATTCAGACCGGGACCGCTGAGGGGACGCGAGTGCGAGCAGGCAGATGCCCCCCTTCGCCGTCGCTGCAAGCTTCCGTCTTCCCTGAAAGCGACGCCGGACAAGTCGTCGGCAATGCAAAAGTGCGGCGCGCGGCGAATGCCAACTCTGGTTGACGTTTGGTTGACGATTGGTGTATGGTGAAGGTATGAGCACATCGACAACGAAGACATTGCCGGGTGGCACGGGCGGCGGCGCTGGGGCCGGGGAGTTGGCCGCGCTGCAGGCCCAACTGGATGAGCAGAGAGCTCTGATCGAGGGACTGATGGCCCGCATTGAAGACGTGCTGCGCTATGCGGTGGCACCACGCAAATGGTCAAAAAGGGCGGAAACCGCCGGGGCGAAGGTCGCGCCGGCGAGGCCAAGTCCACTGGATCAGGCCAAGTCCGTCGTGCGGGCGACGGCGGATTTGCGCGAGGCTAATGGCAAACTGTCCGCCGTGCGCGTGGCCAAGGTGTTTGGGGTGAGCGTGAGCCAATTGGCCGGCTGGCTGGGGCGAACCAAACAAGGCGTCAGCAAAACGCCGGACGCGGATTCGTTGCAGGAGCCGTTGGGGTATTTTGAACGGGTCGCGCGGCTGCGGCTGGCGATGCGGAGCGAGGTTGAGTTTCGCAAATGGCTGCGGACCCCGCATGAACTGCTGAACAATGCCGCGCCCCTGGAGTGCCTGGCGAAGGGGGAATGGCAGGCCGTGACGGATTATGTGGACGATATGCTGACCGGGGCCCCCACTTGATGGATGAGGGAACTTGAAGTCATCGAACTTGCCTTAGCCGCGGCATCGTTGCGCCCGTTGAAGGCCACTCTGGCCCGGTGTGTGGCCTTGCTGCCGTTAACGGCCGCGGGCGCGCCGGACTACTTCTGTTTTTCCGAGGCGGCCCGGGCGAAAGGGTGCTTGGGATTCAACATCGTGATTTTCCAAACGGGTGTGAAATCTCCGGATTACGTGCACATCCTCGGACCACTGAAAAAGCCACTCAGGCAGTGGCCATAGGACGGGTACTTCCGCGTTGTGTGTGGACGATTTTAGTCAACGGGGATGGCTGCGATCCCGCGGGGATCGGGTTTATTTTTGACGATTGTGCCGGGGGTGTCGCGGTGCTCAACCCCCGACTACACGCTGCATCTTGTCAGGATTGCCTTGGGACGGGATGAGGGCCGTTCGATAGGCTCGGGACACCTGATCACGGACCTGGAGTATTGGGGGGCGTGGAAGATGGGTGGCACCTCTTCTCCCCAGCCTATCCCGGGGATGGTTGGTGGTGGGTGCAAGGGGGACAATTTAATTTCCCGGAGGGCGGCGGCGGGTGCCTGGTCCCCTTTCTTCAACATTCGGCTTTATTCCGATCACGTGGTATCGCGCCGCTTTCAGGGCGCGGGAAGAAAAAATGCCAGAAAACCCAGCCTGTTTAGGCTGGGCTATCGAATCACAGCCCTTCGGGCTGTCCAGATTCCGATTCAGACCGGGACCGCTGAAGGGGACGCGAGTGCGAGCAGGCAGATGTCCCCCTTTCGCCGCCGCTGAGGCAGCTTCCGTCTTCGCTCCGAGCTACGCCGGACGGGATGGCGGACGGGTCCGGCGACTGTCCGGCCCCTTAGTATCCGTCACAAAGCCACCTTTCTGAATGGGAGAAATGTCCAGATGCGTCAAAGTAGTATGAGACGCCAATCACGCCCCTCCCGCCAGCCTGGCCAAACCTTATCTCGAAACCACCATCCGATGTCGGCGCAGCTCGACGAAGAACTGGATATCGAAGCGCAAACTCACTCTGGTCGTTCATTCTCCTAGCGGCATCCACCAGCGGCGCACGTTCCGGGGTGAGCGCAATAATGTTTGGCAAATCAGAAAGCGAGACCACTTGCCGGTGAGTCGAGCAACCAAGAAAGGATGCGGCTGCGAAAATCGATATGGCGGTTCGTAACGACATATCTCGAAGTGGCCTAGCAAGGATTCTGCCATCACGAAGAGGAAGAATGAGGGAGATGCTCACGCGGAGGCGCGGAGAACGCGGAGGGGATGAAAAGCCAGCCGCGAGACGGTCCAGAATTTGGAACGGAAAGAAGCGGGCAATTGAAAATGGGGCATTTTTAACAGAAGAGCGCGATGAACGCAAAGGGGTGGAAAAACTGCCAGCGGGATGGCTTCGACCATATTTGGCCAAATTTTGTCAGCCGATATAGAATTGCTTTTGATTGGTTTTCCAGGGGCGAAGCGTTAACATTTGGTCCCAGAACGTAATATTCAGCTCGGATTGGGGCAAAAAGAAACCCCGGCTCCTATCGGCTGCAAGCAGCCAAGGAAGGATTTCCGAGGTCAACGACAAAACATTAATCCTAGTTTTCCTAGTTGACAAGCGTGAACTCCATATTTTTCCAATCGATTGACTCGGTGCTTTCTCCCGAACGCCTCGATGCCTACCGACAGGATGGTGCGCCTCCAGCGACCACGCTCGCCCGCTACCTTTGGAACATGGCCCTGTGCGAAAGCCTGTATTCGCCCCTTCAAATGGCCGAAATCGCCCTGCGCAATTCCCTGCATCAGTTTCTGTCGGCACGCTGCCAAAACCCGGCATGGTATGATGTCCTCACCGGTCTGCCACAATGGCAGCAGGATCAGTTGACCGATGCCCGCCAGAAATTGCGAAACGAGGGAAAAATGATCACGCCCGGCCGAGTAGTGGCCGCCCTGAATTTCGGCTTTTGGACGGGATTCTTTAACAAAGCCCAAGCCCGAACTGGTCTCGGCCATGCCATAGCCGCCAAGGTTTTTCCTCACGCACCGCGGGGGGAGTGCGATTTGCGCAAACTGGATACCCGGTGGAAACGGATCCGGGACCTGCGCAATCGGGTCTTTCACCACGAACGAATCATTCATTGGACCGATCTGGAATCGCAACACGCCGCAATTCTGGAAGTCATCCGCTGGGGTTGTCCGGAATTAAAGGAGATGGCCGTGGCCGTGGATCGCTTTACCGCCATTCGTCAACAGGGCTTGAATCCCTGGCTGGAAAAAATCCGGCAACACTGGCCACAGCGATGAGAGAGAAATGCATGGATCATCGCCGTCGGCCGTGCCTCTTCGCCCGCCGGATTCAGAGGACAAGCAAGCCACGGCGCGGAGCTGGCGGCGGTGGTTTCCCTCGCCAAGGGGGCGGGGGCGTGGCATTATGGCCAAGTGACGGAAAAGCTTTTATTGATGGCGGCCAAGATTGTGGCTGCGTGCGGGCCGGCGAAACCGGCGGATGCGGCCTTGCGTACCGAATTGCGCTCCCAACATGGGTTGTCGCGGGATGATGGCCGGGAAATCAGCGGCGCGGTGTTTGCTTATCACCGCTGGTTGGGCTGGCTCGATCGCAGCAAGAAGCTGCCGGTGCAGGTGCATCAGGCTCTCCAGTTGGATGCCGCGTTCCGGGAACGGCCGGAGTCCTTTCCCGAGAGTGAGTTGCGGCAGGCAGTGCCGGATTGGGTGGCGGGGCAGATGGAGGTCACCACGGCCTGGTTGCGGGAACTCCAGGGCGAACCCGTGCTTTGGTTGCGGGCCCGGCCGGGTACGGGGCTCGATCTGGCCACCGATTTGTGCGATTGCCGGGCGGCGGGTGGCAAGCACCTCGGGGATGCGCTGCAATATCTCGGCACGCAGGATTTGTTTCGCACGGCGGGCTTCCATGCGGGGAAGTTTGAACTGCAGGATTTGAGTTCGCAGGCGGTGGGTTGGGTGTGCGCCCCCAAACCGGGCGAGACCTGGTGGGACGCCTGCGCAGGGGAAGGCGGCAAGACGCTGCATTTGTGCGATTTGATGGCCAACAAGGGCCGGGTTTGGGCCAGTGACAAGGCTGGTTGGCGGCTGGACCAACTGAAGCGCCGCGCGGCCCGCGCGGGGGTGTTCAATTACCGGACGGAATTGTGGAACGGCGGGGCCAAGCCGCCGACGAAGACCAAATTTGACGGGATTCTGGTGGATGCCCCCTGCTCCGGCATCGGGACGTGGCAACGCAATCCGCATGCCCGCTGGACCACCCAACCGGCGGACATCGCAGAACTGGCGGCTTTGCAGAAGAAATTGCTGGCACACGTCATTCCGTCGCTGAAACCCGGAGCCCGGTTGATTTACTCGGTGTGCACACTGACGCGCGCCGAGACCACGGAAGTAACCGAGGCCATCTCGGCGGAATTTCCCCAACTGAAACCCCTGCCGCTCGTGAATCCGTTGTCACCCACCGCGCCCCGGGCCACGCCGCTGTGGTTGTGGCCGCAGGACATCGGGGCCAACGGGATGTTCATGGCCGGCTGGCAGGCGCCGTAACCCTAACCTTGGCGGCGGCGGGCGAGTTCTTCCACGTTGCGGATGGCCAGGGCGGTCCAGCCGGTCTGATGACTGGCGCCCAGCCCCTGCCCCGTTTCGCCGTGGAAGAATTCGTGGAACAGCACGAGTTCCCGCCAATGCGGGTCGTTATGGTAACGGGGATCGCCGCCGAAACAGGGACGGCAACCGGCCTCATCCGGGAGGAAGATTTTGGCGAGCCGGGAGGCGATTTCCTGGGCGACTTCCTTGAGGTTGAGCAGGATGCCGGAGCCGGTCGGGCATTCCACCTTAAACTCCGCCCCGTAGAAATGGTGGTAGCGCTCCAGCGCCTCCACCACCAAATAGTTTACGGGGAACCAAATGGGCCCGCGCCAGTTCGAATTGCCGCCGAATAGTCCCGTGTTCGAATCTCCAGGCACGTAGTCCACCCGTTGCTCGGTGCCACCCGCGTGAAAAACGTACGGATGCTGGCGGTGAAATTTGGAGACGGAGCGCAAGCCGTGCGGCGAAAGAAACTCCGCTTCATCGAGCAGGTAATGCAGGGTGCGCGTGAGCCGGTCCTGGGAAGGAATGGCCAGGAGAAAGTGGTGGTGGGTGCTGGTGAGGTTGGCTTCGCAATGGGAGATCTGGCCACAGAGATCCTGCCGGTGGCGGCGGAACCATTGGAACCGTTTGTAGAAGCCCGGCAGGCTGCGCACCTTTTCCTCGGACAAAACTTCCACCGCGATCAAGGGCAGCACCCCCACGAGGGAGCGCGTCCGCAACGGAATGATCTGGTGATCGGTCTTGATCTGGTCGTAGTAGAAGCCATCGGTTTCGTCCCACAAACCGGTGCCGCCGAGGGTATTCATGGCGTCGGCGATCTGGACAAAATGCTCCAGAAATTTGGAGGCCATGTCCTCGTAGGCGGGGCGGATTTTGTCGCCATCCCGGGCCAATTCGAGCGCTATCGCCAGCATGGTGACACAGTAAAACGCCATCCAGGCGGTGCCATCCGCCTGCCGAAGGGAGGCGCCATTGGGCAGCGGTTTGGAGCGGTCGAACACGCCGATATTGTCCAAGCCCAAAAAGCCGCCCGCGAAGAGGTTCTTCCCCTCCGGATCCTTGCGATTCACCCACCAGGTGAAATTGACGAGCAGCTTCTGGAACACGCTTTCGAGGAAATCGCGGTCGCGCCGGTCCCGGGGATCGGCGATTTTGTAAACCCGCCAGGCCGCCCAGGCATGCACCGGGGGGTTGACGTCGGAGAAATTGAATTCGTACGCGGGGATTTGGCCGTTGGGATGCATGTACCATTCCCGAAGAAACAGACCGAGCTGATCCTTGGCAAATTGCCCGTCCAGGCTGGCAAACGGGATCATGTGAAAGGCCAGATCCCAAGCGGCAAACCAGGGATATTCCCATTTGTCCGGCATCGACAGGACATCCCGGCTGTAGAGGTGGGTCCAGTGGGCATTGCGGCCGTTTTGGCGCTCCGCCGGCGGGGCCGGCATCAAGGGATCCCCTTTGAGCCAGTCGGCGACGATGTAATGATAGAACTGCTTGCTCCAGAGCAACCCGGCATAGCCCTGGCGAACCACATTGCGCTCGGCCTCGGTGAGCTTGGCGCGGGCGATCGAGGCGTAAAACTCGTCCGCCTGGCAGAGGCGCTCCGCAAAAATCTCGTTAAAGGCGGCGCGACTGGCGCGAGTGGGGGTCTCAGTGGCGGCGTAGAGGCGCAACTGGATGGTCTGGGTCTCCCCCGGTTGGAGCTCCAACACGTAATGCGGCGCGGCTTTGGTGCCAGTCAACTCCGCGTTGACGGCCTCCGTCCGCCCATGAACGACATACTCGTGGAAGGCATCCTTCACCCACGGCGTAGCGTTCGGAGCGGCGAACAGCCGGGCGTTGTTGGTCTCATTTTCCGTAAACAAGACCGGCGGCTTCTTACCCCGGGGATCCGGCCCGATCTCCAGAAACATCTGCCCCAGAGTGGGGTGGTTCAGGGCCAGCAAACCGGCGCGCTCGCGCACAATGGAAGGCCGGACGGTGGCGTCCTCGTGTCCCCCACCCCACACCCACGTATTGCGAAACCAGATGGTGGGCAGAAGATGCAGCGGGGCTGGATCGGGTCCCCGGTTGCTGACGGTCAGGCGGATCAGGAGGTCATTCGGGGAATTCTTGGCATACTCCACCTGCACATCAAAATAGCGGTGTTCCCGGAAGATCCCGGTGTCCACCAGCTCGAATTCCGGCGCGTGCCGGTCGCGGGCGCGATTTTCGGCAATCAACCGCGCGTAGGGAAACTCGGCCTGGGGATATTTATAGAGGGCTTTGCAGTAGGAATGCGTGGGGGTGGAATCGAGGTAAAAATACTCCTCCTTCACATCCTCGCCATGGTTGCCTTCCGCACCGGTCACGCCGAACAACCGTTCCTTGAGGATGGGATCCCGGCCGTTCCATAACGCCAGGGCGAAGCACAAGCGGCATTCGCGATCGGTGAACCCCAGCAGGCCGTCCTCGCCCCAGCGATAGGCGCGGCTGCGGGCGTGGTCGTGGGGGAAACTGTCCCAGCAATTGCCATCGGCGGAGTAATCTTCGCGCACGGTGGCCCACTGGCGTTCCGCCAGGTAAGGGCCCCAACGCTTCCAATTCTTGAGCCGCTGCCCGTCCTCGGTCAACCGGCCCGCTTCCGCGCCCGCGGCGCGTTTGAAAAAAAGATGCGTATCCTGGTCAAAACTCATTAGAGGGGAGCCTTTTCAAACCGCCGTTGGTGCCGCATTGGCGGTCGCCCGACGCGCCAGCAATTCCTCCCGCCAGGCGGGGGTAAGCGCCGGCACCGCGAGCACGCGATCCAGCACGTCGGGGCCGCCGCGCCGGAACTGCCGCAACTCCATCAGTTCGCGGACGGTCACCCGGCGCGGGTCCGTAAACACCCGTTCGATGGGATCACCGGCGGAGATCTCGCCGTCGGCCAGCACCCGCTGATAAAAACCGACCCGGCCACTGGCGGCAAATTCAGCAATGAATTCCGGGCGACCCATTTTATGGCCCAATTTGAAACACGGCACCCGGGGTTGGGTCACTTCCAGCAAAACACTGCCGATGCGGAAAATATCGCCGATGTAAACCGTGTCCTCCGTAAATCCCTCAATAGTAAGGTTTTCGCCAAATTGGCCGAAGGAAAAATCGTTCCGGCCGAGCCGGTCCGCCCAATGGGCATAGTGCTCGAAAGGATAGGTGTAAACCGCCATGAACTCGCCGCCGTGATTTTCCCGGTCCACCTGGACGTCACCGGCCACACCCAATGGCCCCACCGTGACGGGGCCGGAAACCGAGGTCTTGAAAATGGCCGTGCTGAATACGCGACTCCCGACCTGGATATCGCGGGGCGTGGCCACATTGATGGCGAGCAGCTGCATGCGCCCCACTCTTCATCGGGCCGGGGCGGAGGGCAAGTGATTTGTGGGCAACACCCGGCACCGGGATTCAAACCCGGACGGATGGCCCCGCCGGCGCGCCCGCCAAGAATTCATCCTTGAGCTGGCAAACCCGGGCGTGGAGTTCGCGGGCCAGTTCTTTGCGATCGTCAATTCCAGTCACCGGAGTCCCAAAGCAGACCGTGGCCCGGATGCGCCGTTTACTAAGCACATTGAGCAGATGAGCCCCGAACGTCATGTCCCGCCAATAACAGACTTCGTCCACCACGGAACCTTCGTCCAGTTCATAGTGAACCCAGGCGGGCGTGGCCGGCCAGCCCCGGGATTCCACCGGCGCCAGGAGGGAGGAACGGAAAGGCAGGACGGCCGAACCGTCACTGCTGGTGCCTTCGGGGAACAGCGTCACCAGGACGCCCTGCTCCAACACGGCCACCATCTCGTTGCCCAAGCGGACGACGTCCGACTTCTGGCCGCGCACGATGTAAAGCGTACCGGCGCAGCGGGTGAGGGCCCCGACGACCGGCCAGGAAGCCACCTCGCTTTTGGAGACGAAAACCATCGGGTAACGGGAACCAAAGGAGAGAATGTCCAGGTAGCTGAGATGGTTCGCCACGAGGAGGCCCCGAGCCGGAGGGTTACCCCGGGCCTGGATCTCCAGGTGGAAGACCCGGCTAAACGCCCGGGCCCAGCGTTGGAGAAACAGGGCGCGATGCTTGATTGACCCCGCGCGACCGAGCAGCCAAAGCCGGAGGCCAAAGTCCAGAAAGGCCGTAACAAAGACGCCCCCCAGCAGCAGGAGGCGAAGAGCGACGCGGAATGTTTTCGGGGCGGACAAAGCGGCTCAACTCATGTACCGCGCCACGACCCGATCGGACAGGGAGGAAAGGTCGATGAGGGTCAGGAAATCAATCGTCTTAAACTCCCGGTCAATGGCCGGGGCGCCGCAAATCTTCGCACCCAAAGTGAGATAGGCACTCAAAAGCTTGGGAATTTTCGGGGCGACTTCCGCCGGCGCCACCGCCGAGCAGGCAAAGGCGGGCAAGGGATTCGTCCGCCAGGATTCCGGCGCCAGGCAAGACTGCAGATCACGATAAGCGGCCATGCCGACGGCCGGGTCCTGGGAGGTCAGCGAACTGCACCCAATCAGATAACGGCAGCCATAGGCGGTGGCATAACTGGCGATGCCCTTCCAGAGCAGGCTGAGGACGACGAGATTCCGGTGGCTGCTGTGGACGCAGGCCCGCCCCAACTCCACCATTTGGGACCGCAGGGCTTCGAACGGCGAAAAGTCAAATTCCTGCGCGCTGTAGTAGCCCAAATTGGCGCGGGCGCAGTCACCCGTCTGGAGCCGGTAGGTGCCGACCACTTCACCCGTCCGGGTGTCCTCGACCAGCAAGTGGTCGCAGATGGAATCGTAGGCATCGGCATCGAGGCAGGTCGCATAGGACTGTTCGAAACCCTCCTGCAGCTCCAAATTGAAAACCAAAAAGCGCAGGACTTGGGCCGAGCGTACATCCGCCCCCGTTCGCGCCAGGCGCAAGCGGTAATTGGCCCGCACCACTTCGGCAAACTTCTCCGGCACAGGGGAACTGATCCCGCGGTCAACTCTCTGGGAAGCGGTTTCACCCGGGTGATTGGCGACAGAGTTCATTTCAATTTTGTTTCGTCACAGTCAGTTAAACATGCCATTTTCGGGACAAAAGTAAAGTCTCATTACCATCTGCGCACCAATCGGTTAGGCAATTGGAGCCGGCTTGGCCCACAGTTTTGCGACCATCCCGCCAACAGATTGGCACCACTGAGCACGTCCCAAAAACTCCGAACCATATAAAACTCCCCCCGTGACAAACAGATGGCGGACCGGTGAATTCCTGGCAACGACCACGCCAGCACGGTAGCGGTCCGAAAGGTGGCTGTTTTCCGCCCCAGCCTGTCGGGTGCGCAAAGCCGCTCCGGCGGTTGCCTTAACGCCTGCCAACTGCTTAACTCCCCGGGTTGAAACCGCGCTCCCAGTGGCATACCCGTACCAACCCCATTTCCAATTACTGGTTGGTCCTTCTGCTCGCGGTCGATCTGGTTTGGATCGGCAAAAGCATGGAAGCCAACCGAAGCCAGGTGGGCGTGGTGGAGGGGGCGATGGTCGTCTTGCTAACCCTGGTTACCCTGACCAGCGCGGCCCGGCAACTACCCCTGCAAAACGTCATCCCCGCGGGCGCCACAATCGCCGGGATGGCCCTGGCGGCGCTGTTACTAGCCCCCTTGGGATTCCCCTTGGGACCGGTGAGCTACCCGGAGGTGATGGGTCCGCGCCTGCTGGGAATCGTGCCCTGGACGGTGCCGTTGCTCTTCCTCATAAAAATTCTCAACTCGCGGGGCGTCGCCCGATTGATCGTTTACGGGGGGAAGCCGCCCTTCGGACGCGGCTGGAGAGTGCTGCTGCTGGCGATCGGACTTTCCCTGGTGCAGGATGGAATGTTGCAAACCTTCGCCACAGGACCAGGCGCAGCATGGAATTGGCCGGCCGACGAGGGAGGCGCGCGGTGGCTGGCAGCTCCCTGGTCCCATTACTTCGCGGAGGCAGTTTTCACGGGTTTGAGCCTGGTAGCTATCACTCCGTGGCTGATCAACAAGCATCCCGGCCCACCGCGGCCCCCGAGCCATTATCCATTGGGCGTCTGGCTGAGCGTGACATTCAGCCTCGCCTTCGTTTCCGGGGCGCACGGGGCCATGCGGGGGCAGCTTTTGGGCGTGCTGGCAAGTGTCGCGGTCACCCTGCTTGCCGTCCGGCCCCCGCCACCCCGGCCAGCAGCCCGCTAGATGGAGGGCGAGTCGCCCGGTGTCTCCTCCGGTCGACGGGTGAGTACCAGACTGGCGACCCGCATCCCGTCCAACTCTGCCACCAGCAAATCATGCGCCCCCAGCACGAGCCGGTCGCCCTTTTTGGGGAAGCCGCCCAACTGATGCGTCACCCAGCCACTGACCGTGGTGATGCCTTCTTCGTACAGCGGCAAGCCCACCATCTCGGCCAGCTCATGGAGGGGCAAACTGCCATTGATCTCCCAAGAATCCTCGCCGGTTTTCACGAGCAAGGGCTGTTCCTGGTCGAATTCATCCTGAATCTGGCCGACCACTTCCTCCAAAATATTCTCCAGGGTGACCATGCCCACCGTGCCGCCATATTCGTCTACCACAATGGCGAAATGCAGTTTTCGATCCAAAAAAAGCTGCAGCAGTTTCTCCAACCGGGCCGTTTCCGGAACATAGATCAACTTGCGGGCGGCCGGCAGCAGATCCGCCCCGGTGCGCGCCCGGGATCGCTGGCTAACCAGATCCTTGAAATGCACCACGCCCAAGGTGCGGTCGAGGTCCCCGCCCACGGCCAGCGGAAAGCGGGAGAAACGGGTCTTTTCCGCCAGCTCCAGGCAGGCGGCAATGGTTGCGGTGGTGTCCAGGGCCACAATTTCCTGCCGCGGGCGCATGACCTCCCGGGCCACCCGACGTTGCAAATCCAGGGCATTGAGGACCAATTCGCGACCGAACCGGGTGGCACCGCTGCGCCCCTGGGTGGCGTTCAGGAGCAGGCGCAATTCCTCCTCCGAATGCCCGCGCTCCTCGCCGGTGACGGGGGCGATGCCCAACCGGGCGAGCAGCCATTGGGCCGAGTGATGCAACAGCCAGACAAAGGGGTAAGTGATCCGGGCAAACCAAGCCAGGGGCGGCGCCGTCCACAACGCCACGGCCAGGGTCTGGCGGATGGCCATGGCCTTGGGCGCGAGTTCGCCCACCACGGTGAGCAGAAAGCTGTTGACCAAAAACCCCGTCCCGATGGCCACGGCATGCCGCACCACGTGCGATTCGATCCGCAAGGTGCCGAACAGCGGGGCCAGCAAAGCCTCAAAAACCGGTTCGACCAACACCCCCAACCCCATACTAGCACAGGTGACGCCGAGCTGGCTGGCACTGATCGTGCGGTCCAGATTGCGGATCAGGTCCCGCGCAATGCGCGCCCGGCGGTTGCCGGCCAGGACCAGGCTCTCCAATTGGGTATCACGGAGGCGGACCAGGGCGAGCTCGGCCGCCACAAAAAAACCGTTCAAAAGGACAAGGACAACGACGCCGAGCACCCGCCACAAGTTGGCCATCAAGGTGTCCATGCTACAACCGGACCTCCCCAAAAATCACTTTGAGAATGTCTTCCAGCGTCAGAATTCCGATTTCCCGGCGGTCCCGCCCGAGCACAATGGCCAGTCGCTCGCCACTCTTCCGCATGCGTTGCAACGCCTCCTCCAGGCGCAAGGATTCCTCGAGGTAGAGGGCCGGTTTGATGAAATCGCCGGCGGGCCGGTTCACATCCAAATCCGACCGGTAAAGCAGGGGCCGGAGGCTCAAGATGCCGGCAATCTGGGTTACGCGTTCCCCGCGCCAGACGGGCAGCCGGGAAATCCGGTGCTCCCGCGCCAGTTGCAGCGCGTCCCGCAAGGGGGCCTGAATCCCGATGCTCCAAACCTTGGCCAGCGGAATGCTGATTTGTCCGACGGTGAGATTCTGCAGATCCAGGACGCGGTTGATCATCAACCGTTCCTCGGAGGTCAAGCCCTGGGCGGTTTCCTGCATCACCAAACGCATCTCCTCCCGGCTCCCGAACAAATGCCCCGTAAAAGTGCGACTCTCCGTCCAGCGCTGCATCCCGCGCGAGAGGGCAGTGACGATACTGACCACCGGGGATAACAGCAGGTGGATCAGTTGGAATGGCCGCGCCAGATTCAGCGTGAGACGGTTCGGCAGGAGCCGGAACAGCATTTTGGGCAGCAATTCAAAAAATGCGTAATACAAGAACATCACGGCGAGGAGCGCGGGGACCAGAAACCACGGCACCGCCCGCAACCAACGGATGAGCAGAAGCGACACCAGGCCCACCGCCACGAAATTGGCGAGCGTATTGCCGATGAGGATCGTCCAGAGAAAGTCTTCGGGCCGCTCGAGGAAACCATGCAGCAACTGGGCGCGCCGGTCCCCGGCCCGCATCAACTGCCGGATGCGCAGCCGACTCAAGGCCAGCACCCCAGCCTCCATCCCCGAAAAGAGGAAGGACAGCACCAGCGCGCCAGCCACCACGGTGGCAATGATTAAAGCCCGGCTCATGATTTACTTGCGGACGATCTCCACCAGGAGTTCCCGCACCCGGCGTTCGTCCGCGGCGGAGGCCGTCAATTTGAGGCCACCGAACTGAATCGACTCCCCGGTGACGGGTATGGTCTGAAACTGGTTGACCATGAGTCCACCCATCGTGTCGGCATCCGCAACCTCGGGGAGCGCGGGATACTCGCGCCGGAAGTCGTCCAAACGCATCGTGCCGTTGACCCGCCAACGGCCCGGACCGAGGTTTTCCATGACAAATCCCGCCGGGTTCCCCTCGCTCCGAATGTCCCCGACGATTTCCGCCACAATGTCCTGCATCGTCACCAACCCGGCCGTCCCCCCGAATTCATCGAGGACAATGGCCAATCCGCGGTGCTGGCGTTGCATGCTCTTCAGCAACTGGAGCAGGTTCATGCTTTGGGGGACGAAGGAAGGGAATTCGATGGCATCCGCCATATCGATCCCCGGATCCAAAAGTAAAGCCCGGGCGTTCAAAACCCCCACAATGGTATCCGGGGACTCGTCATACATGGGCAAACGGCTGTGCCGGCTGCGCTGCGCCACGGCAATCATTTCCGGGAGCGGTAAATCGTCCGGGATGGCCGACATTTGCGCCCGGGGTTTCATCACATCCTTGGCCGTCCGCCGGTCCAGGCCGATGATCTGGAGAATGATCTCCTTTTCCGAACGCGCCAGGGTGCCTTGTTGAAAGGCCAGATCGACTAACTCCTCGTACTCCGCTTCCGACAGTGCGGGCCGGGGTTTCAGGGCTCCGGGAACGAGCGTCCGCAGGATGGCGGCATTGAGATTTTGGGCCACCTGGCGCAAGGGTTGGCTGGCCCGCAGCAACCAGCGCATCGGCCGGGCCACCCGCGCCGCCCATTGTTCCGGCGCCCGCAAGGCGAGCGTTTTGGGAACCACTTCACAACCCACCAGGATCAGGGCCAGCAAGGAAGGCAGGACAAAATAGACGAGCCAGGGCTGCCGGGGCGCCGCCCAAAGCGTGATGATCACGATGGCGGCATTGGCGACGGAATTCCCCAGGACAATGGTGGCCAGCAAATGTTGGGGCTCCGCGAGGAGACGCGCGACGAGCCCGCCGGACATGGGATACCGTTCCTCCAATTGCCGGATCTGCCATTTGCCCAGGGAAAACAAAGCGGATTCCGCCAGCGCAAAGAAAAAGCTCATGCCGGCGAACAATAAAACACCCAGCCCCGCCAATAAGGACACCAGCGTCACAGCCGTCATTATGGGGAAAAACGGCCGGGGCAAAAGGCAAAAGGAGCGCGCCGGAATGGCGCGCCGAGGGGAAGCAACCGAAGGTCAGACCGGCGGGATCAATTCGCCCGCACCGTCTCCAATTTGGCGTTCGGTGCCGCCTTGCGGATCACCACCATCCAGGCGGTATCGTTTTTCGCGTCACCCGCCATGATCAGGGGCCAATCGACGGCCAGTTTTTCCTTGCGGGTGGCCAGCGGTTTGCCTTCGCCGAAGAGTTTGATCTCAACCATATCACCACCCAGACTCTTGATCTCCACTTTGCAGAGATCACTCATGATCAGGGTCTTGGTTTCGTTGGTCGGGATGCTGGCAACGTGGCGTTTGACTTCAAAATAATTCTTCCAGCGGAACGCCGACGCCTTCAATTTGGCCGACAACTCGGGGCCAATGTCCCGGTGTTTGGGATCCGGGGATTGGGGATCGTTTGTGCCCCAGATGAGCTGGGCCTGAACCACCAAGCCTTCGGGAGCCGAAAGGGCGGGCGCGGCCAACCCGGCGAGGACGATTACGGCCAGCCACCCCGCCAACGGAAGGGAGCAAAGGCGCTTCATTGCGGGTCAGGGAGAACCGTGGTCTCGTCAGCGGCTTCGGGAGCAGTGGAACGATCGTAAAACCAGACCACCGTCATTTTGTTCGCCTGATCACGATAAGTATAGGCCCCCATGTCCTGAGAGGTCAGTTCCATCTCGTCGCCACGACCGGCTCCACCCAGGGAATGCAGGGCCACGACGGAAAAGATCACCGTCACCGTGGCGATGCCTGAAAGCGGAACGAGCTGGCGGCGGAGCCGGGACAGCCAAGTAAACTGACGGGTGGGGGTATGCCGCACCGGGGTGCGGTTGATTTCCCGCTCGATCTTGGACCAGAAAAACTCCCGGGATTCGGGCAATTGGAGGCCGGATTCGTGCCCGGCGAGCGCGGCATTCGTGTGGCGAAACTCGGCCAGCAAGGCCTGCCCGTCAGTGTCCCGCTCCAGCCAGGTTTGCACTTCGGCGGCTTCGCGGGCGGGCAATTCGCCGTCCAGGAAAGCCTGCAACTTCAGTTGATCGTCGTGCTTCATGTTAACTCTTCATCTTTCAATCCGGCCAACAACACGGCCATTTTCCGTCGGGCATAGAACAACCGCGACATCACCGTGCCGATGGAACAGCCCATGGTTTTGGCAATTTCTTTATATTCCATCTCTTCAAACTCGTGCAACACCAATACCGTCCTATGCTCATGCGAGAGCAATTTCAAGCCATCATCAATCCGGCGACGCAATTCCGCCCGTTCCAACCGCTCGGTCGGGTTGGAGGTCACGACCGGCATCTGCCGCTCGACCCCGCCCGATTCCTCGCTCATTTCTTCGATTGACTCGGTCCGCTGCCGTTTCCGGCGGCGGAGCTGGTCGAGGCACAAATTGATGACGATCCGGGTCATCCAGGTGCCAAAACTCGAGTCACCCTGAAATTGCGCCAACCGCTGCCAACCCTTCACCCATGCTTCCTGGGAAAGATCCACTGCTTCGTCTTCATTCCGCATCATGCTGAAAGCGCGGGCGTAAATCTTGTCCCGATGCCGCGCCACCAATTCCTCAAAGGCGGCCATGTCACCCTTTTTGGCCGCCCCCACCAGTTCATTGTCACTGGCGGAAGAATGGTTCAACACTGTCTTCATCGGGTTCGACGGGCGGAATTGCCCTCCTATTCAACCACTTTCACAGCTTCCCTTTGGTGCTCGGAACCTGGTTTAAAATACGCGTATCTCGTTGACAGGCAACATCTACCGCTTTGGCGAAGGCCTTGAAAAGGGCTTCGGCGATATGGTGGGGTTCATCCCCATACAACAATTCCAGGTGCAGATTGCACCGGGCTTCATTGGCAAATCCCTGGAAGAATTCGCGGGCCAGACCGAACCGGAAGGCGCTCGACATGTCCTGCGATTTGGCCGCGGTATCCAACCGGCTATAGGCCTTGGCATCCAGCCCGCGCCAGACCAAATACGGGCGCCCGCTGAAGTCGATCACGCACCGCGCAAGGCATTCATCCATAGGCACATACGCCTCACCAGTGAAAGGATTCCGCGGATCAAATCCGGCCCCGTACCGGCGCAGTCCTTTCTTGTCTCCCAGCGCCTGAACAAAGGCCTGGCCCAAGGCGATCCCACAGTCTTCCACAGTGTGGTGGGCATCCACTTCCAGGTCACCCTGGCACCGGAGCCGCAGATCCATCACCGCATGCTTGGCGAAAAGTGTCAGCATGTGGTCAAAAAATGGAATGCCGGTGCGAATGACTGATTTGCCCGTGCCATCCACGTCCAGTTTGAGCGCAATCCTGGTTTCTTTAGTGACTCGACGGATTTCGGCGCGACGGTTTTGCATAAGTAATTAATAACCGAGCCAGGAGGGGAAAACCAAGGGCAATTCCGGGGGGTGGGAAGGCACTGGGGTTCGATTTTAGGGAAAGATCCGGAAAGACGAGTTCGTTAAGCCGGGCGGGCCGGAACGTGGAGTGAGGGGCAACCCCGGGAAATCTCCCGGGAGGCCCCGGGGGTTTTCAATTCAAAGCCACTCCGCGGCGCACATAGGTCGGAACATCGAGGTCCTCGCCTTGATGCACCGTGGGCTCACTTTTCTCGAATCGGCCCCGGGAGACAATTTCCAGCTGCAATTGCCCCTGCTTCGCATTATTCCGGCCGCGCCGTTTGCCGCCTCCGCCCTGGGCGTTCAGGAGATGCTGAGTCTGCTCCGAGGTCAGGGTGGGTGCCGGCGGGACATACCGGGAGGGCGTGCGGGGGGTCACCCCGGGATTGGCGAGTTCGCTTTCAAATTCTTCCGGCCCTGGCCCCGCGGATTCCCGGCCAACGGAACTGCCGCCCACCGGCCGGGCCGGGCCGCCACGCTCATCGCGCCGGCGCGAGGCCACGACCGTAACGGAAAGCCGCCCGGTCGCGGATTCCTGAATGCCGGCCCCCATAATAATATGAGCATTTTCGCACTGGCGGTTGATCTGCTCCATGATGCGATTGACCTCGGCCATGGTCAGATCGGGTCCACTGCTCAAACTCACGAGCACAGCGTCGGCTTCGGAAAGCACCTGCCCCCCCTCCAGGAAAGGATGTTTGGCGAGTTTTTCCAGCACCTCATGGGTGCGATTCTCACCGGACGCCTCCACCGTGACCAGGGAACTCTCCTCGTGGCGGTTGCGCAGGACCGCGGCGAGATCGTTAAAGTCCACATTGATCAAGCCAGGCTGGGTGAGCAACTGCCAGATGCCGCGCACTCCCTGGGAGAGGAGTTCATTGGTAAACCGCAAGGCCTCGGGCACCTTGGTGTTCTGGTCCACCATTGAGTAAACTTTCTGGTTGGGAAAAGCGATGACGCCATCGGCGGCTAGTTTCAGGTCGCGGAGGCCCATTTGGGCCTGGCGCTGACGGCGGGAACCTTCAAAATCAAACGGCAGTGTGACAATGCCAAGAACCAGGGCCCCGGTGGCCCGCGCCAAGCCGGCGATCACGGGTCCGGCCCCGGTGCCGGTGCCCCCCCCCAAGCCCGCCACGACGCAAACCACGTCCGCCCCGGCACACAATTCGCGGATTTTTTCAACATCCTCCTCGGCGGCGGCGCGGCCCATTTCGGGATCGCCACCCGTACCCAGGCCGCGGGTGAGATTGGCGCCCAGCGTCAGGCGGTCGGGCACGGAAAGGCCCGCCAGGGCCTGCACATCGGTGTTCGCCGCCAGAAAGCTGACCCCGGCAAAGTCCTGCGTGAGCATGTACTCAACCGCATTGCCACCGGCGCCACCGACGCCGATCACTTTGATCGAAAACTTGCGGGTCAACGGACCGGTGGCCGTGAGAGGAGAGGATTGCATATCCATGAGGGGCGTTATTTGCGGCTAAACAACTCCGAAAAAGTGCGTTTGATGCCGTCGGCCAGGAAGCCGCCGCGCTTCTTTTGCTGAAAAGATCCGAATTTGACCAAGCCAATGGCGGTGGCGAACTCCGGCTGATCGAGGGCGGATTTCATGCCGCCAAAAGAATTGGTTTTGCCAATCGTCGCGGGCAATTGAAAAACCCGCTCCGCGAGCTTGTGAATGTTGGGAATGCGGGAGCCACCGCCGCACAGAAAGACGCCGGCCCGGAGGCAATCGAGCATGTGGGCCCGGGCCAGATCCTGCTCCACCAACTGGAAAATCTCCTCCAGGCGCAAGGACATCACGCGGCGCAGATGTTCGAGGTTCATGGTTTTCACCGGCAGACCCAACTCGGTTTCGCAGGTGACAGTCTTACCCTTGATGCCCTCCTCGACGATGGCCGAACCGTGCTCCAACTTGAGTTGCTCCGCCCGGCTGAGGGGAACTTTGAGCGCGTAGGCCAGATCGTTGGAAACATGATCGCCTCCGACGGCTAAAACCCCGGTGTGTTTGACAATCCCGCCGGCATAAACCGCATAGGTCGTGGTGCCCGCACCCAGATCAATCACCACCGCGCCGATTTCCTTCTGATCGTTGGAAAGCAACGCCAGGGAGGAGGCCAGCCCGTTGAAAACGATGGATTCCACTTCCAGTTGCAGGCTCTTCACCAAATTGATGGGATTCTGCAGGCGGTTGAAATTCCCGTGCACGACGTGCATGTCCACTTCCAACTGGGTGCAGGTCATGCCCACCGGATTCACCACCCCATCCTGGCCATCCAGGTGGAAATGTTGCCGGACGGCATGAATCAAAACGTTCTCCTTTTGGAGATTGATGGCCTTGGCGTTTTTGATGACATCCTGAACATCATCATTCGTGATGGCGCGATCGGCGCTGACGACTTGCAGGACGCCCAGATTATTAAAGCCGCGGATGTGTCCGCCGGTGACCCCCAGGTAAACGCTGCGGATTTCCGCATTGGCCATTTTTTCGGCTTCGACAATGGCAAGGCGGACGTCCTCGGCAACGATCGGCGCATCGGCAATTTCGCCTTTGCGGACGCCGCGCGATTTCGACTGGCCCACCCCAATCAGATTGAGGGCGCCGGCTTCATTGACTTCGCCAACCACGGCACAGATTTTTGAGGTGCCGATTTCCAGCCCGACAATGGTGGAATCAGGATCGAACATTTTTCCTCCTTTTAATTTGGGGGTTCTTGGCCTTGGGCTCCAACGGCGGCATGGTGCCGGCGTCGGTCCAATGGGCGGGAATATAATTGGGCACCGCCAGGTCCAGCGTGGCGATCGCCTTGCTGGTCCGCTGGCCTTCGTTGTAAATCTCGCGCCAACGGCGCAACTGGCGTTCCAAATCGTTGAGGGCAAAGGTGATTTCGCTGCCCTGGGTGGTGGTGACCACCAATACTTCCGGCGAGGACACATCCACCTGGCGGAGGTCCGCGACATTGGCCATGGAAGAGCGGTCAAAGGCGGCGATCAGATCCAAGGCCGCGCGCACTTCGGGCAGGTTCACCAACCGGCCGGGGGCGAGGAGGTTGGGATTGATGCCGGAAATCAGCGGCAGGGAATCTTCGGTCTCCGTCGGGGGCGTCGCCCGTTGCCGGGGTTGCAACAAGCCCATGACGTAGCCTTCGCCATCGAGATGCAAGGTGGTCATCTCATATTGGCCATCGGCGCCCTTCTGGCCGACGAACACCTGCGCGGCCGGTTCACGTTCCGCGATCCGGAGACGGAGCGTATCGGGCAGCACGCGTTCGACCGCCACCGAATGGATCACAGAAACCATTTCGAGGTCCCGTTTCACGCGGGCCAGATCCAAGGCCAGCAGGTTTTGCCCGCGCCGGACCCCGGCCCAGCGTCGCAGTTCATCCACGGCGACCACGCCATCGGTTTGGACATCGATTTCCCGAATGGCGAAGGACTTGTTCTCATAGACCAGCCGTTGCATGGCCCATTCCCCCACGTTCCAAACGAGGTAAAAGCCGAACACGGTGGCGAACACCAGCCCGACCAAAACGGCGGCAACGCGAAAGCGTCCGGCCCGCTCCTGATCGGCCCGCAGTTTGACGTTCAGCACATTACCCCGGTCATGATGCCGGCGATTGCGCGGTTTGCGCCGAAACCAACTCATACGGAATTTCCTCCCGTGGGCGAGACCGGGTGCAGCAGGGCCATTGCGATCATCCGCTGACACAAGTCCGCATAACCAACCCCGGCGGCGGCGGCGGCCTTCGGCAGCAAGCTGAGTTCGGTCATTCCCGGCAGGGTGTTGACTTCCAGCACGATGGGGTCGCCGTTCGGACGCACCATGACATCAACGCGGGCGTAATCGCGGCCGCCGATGGCGTGAAACGCCCCCAAAGCGGCGGCCTGGATGCGGGCAGTCGTGGCGGCATCAAATTCCGCCGGGCAAAAAACCTCGGTGGCCCCGGCGGTGTATTTATTCCGGTAATCAAAAGCGCCGGATTTGGGTCGCACCTCGAGCACCGGCAAAGCGGCGACGCCAAGAATCCCGACGGTGGTTTCCCGCCCGATGATCCGCTCCTCGACGAGCACTTCCGTATCAAAGCGCAGCGCTTCGGTCAGACCGGCGGTCCAATCGGCGATCCGGTCCACAAATTGCAAACCCACACTGGAACCCTGGCGAACCGGTTTCAACACCACCGGTGGTTCCCAAGCCGACGGCCAGGGAGCGGTCGCGTCGGTAACCACGGTGAAACGGGCCGTGGGCACACCCGCGGCCACGCAGCACTCCTTGGTGAGCCGTTTGTCAAAACCCACCCGGCTCGACTCCGCATCACAACCGGTATACGGAATTCCGGCGGCATCCAACCGGCGTTGCACCGTGCCATCCTCGCCATACGTACCGTGCAGGGCCAGAAACACGACTTCGGTACCGGCCGGTAATTCCCAGGCGGGATCCAGCGGATCGACCTCATGGACGGTGTGGCCAAGCGAACGCAAAGCCCCGGCCACGGCTCGACCCGTCCGGAGCGAAACCTCGCGCTCAGCGGAAGGACCGCCCAGCAATACGGTGATTTGCAGCAATTTGTTCATCTCGAGATTTTCGCCATCCGGCCGGTTAATTATCGCCGACGATTTCCACTTCGGTGGCCAGTTCAATACCGCGTTCCTGGCGGGCCCGCTGCCGGATGATTTCGATCAATTCCAGAACCTCGCGGGCGGTGGCCGTGCCCTCATTCACAATGAAATTCCCGTGCTCGTGCGAAACCATGGCCTGCCCCACGCGCGTCCCCTTCAGGCCGAGTTCATCAATCAGTTTCCCCGCCGGGATGAGCACGGGATTCTTGAAAATACAGCCGGCGCTGGGCGCCGCGGGTTGGGATTCCCAACGCTTTTTGTTGAAGGCTTTTAAGCGCTGGTCCACCACTTCGCGGGAGGCTGGGTGCCCTTTCAGCACCGCCCCGAGGGCAATATGGTCCAGCAAGAGTGGGCAACTCCGATATTCCACCGGAACCTCGCGCGCCTCGGCTTCATGCACGCCGCCCGCCCGATCCATATAACGGATCGATTCCACCACATCAAAAGTCCAGCAACCCATCGCCCCAGCGTTCATCCGCAACGCGCCCCCCACGGTGCCGGGGATGCCTTCCAAAAACTCGAGCCCGGTGAGTTCCCGCCGGCGGGCTTCCATGGCCACGGCTTTCAATTTGGCCCCGGCGCCGCAGACCAGATGGTTGCCGACGGCGTCGATCCGGCTGAAACAGGGATGAGCCAGGCAGATGACCAACCCGCGAATCCCGCCATCCCGAACCAATAAATTGGACCCGCGACCGAGGATGAAAAAAGGAAGTTTCTGCCGGGAGCACCATTGGACCAGCGCCGCCAAATCCAGCTCCGACGCCGGCTCCGCATACCATTCCGCCCCGCCCCCCACCCGCAAAGTGGTACGCTTGGCGAGCGGTTCATCGGCGCGCAAAACAGTTTCGGGTGAAACGACTTTCGCCAGTTCGGCGAGACGGTCCGGAACCAGTGCTACGGCGGGGGCGTAATCGGGATCGGCAGCCAGCATAGTCATAAGATCGCCGTTTGGTGATTGGTCAGCGGCCGGGGGGGCAGCGATGCCGCGCCCTGCCGGTTCCCCCGGCGGGCGGCCACGACGGCCAGCAAATGGTCGGCAATGACGGCGGCGGCGCGCGGAAAATGCCATTGGGCCAGGGCTCCCCGCATGGTGGCGGCGGCCGGAGTTGCTCCCAGGAGTTCGGCCAGGCTGGCCGCCACTTTTGCGGGATCCGCCTGACTTGCCTCCACCAACCGGGCGGCACCGGCCATTTCGAACGCCCGGGCATTGTAAAATTGGTGATTATCTGTGGCCGCCGGATAGGGCACGAGCAGGGAAGGCACCCGCATGGCCGCAATTTCCGCCAGCGAGGACGCCCCGGCCCGGCTGATGACCGCATCCGCGGCCCCCAGGGCGAGATGCATCTCTCCAAAAAACGGCCGCACCACTGCCTTCACCTGATGGGCGGCGCAGGTGGCGGTGATTTTCTCGGCATTGTTGGCGCCGGTAAGGTGAAACAACTGCAAACGGGGAACCAGTTGAGCCAATCGCGGCAACAGGGCGACGACCAAATCGTTCAACCCCCGGGCGCCCTGGCTCCCGCCCGTGACCAGCAAGGTGGGGCGATCCGGATCCAACCCGAGCGCGAGGCGGGCACTGGCCCGGGAACCGCGGGCATCCGGGTTCACGGTCGGATCAGTGGTTTGAAATTCGGGCCGGACGGGGGTGCCGGTCATGCGCACCCGGCGGGTGTGCAACCGATCGGCCGCCTCGGGAAAGCCGACGAACGCCTGGTCGATCAGCCAGGAGAGCCACCGATTCGCCTTGCCGGGAATCGTGTTGGACTCGTGCAGAAAAGTGGCGGCCCCGAACATCCGCCCGGCAATGACCGGCGGGGCACTGGTGAAACCACCCATGGCGAGCACCGCATCGGGCGTGGCCAACCGGAAGCGGCTCCACGACTGGCGCAAGGAGGCGGCAAATCCCTGGGCAAACTGTGCCGGGCGGCCCCGGGTCAAACCCACCGCCGGGAGCACGGCAAATTCCAGATCTCCGGCGGTCCGGACAGCTTGCTGATCGATTTCCTTGGGGGAAATGAGCAGGGTTACGGCGCAATCACGTTGGCGCAACTGGCGCGCCACCGCGACACCGGGAAACAAATGACCACCGGTGCCACCGCAAGCAATGGCCACCCGGGGAAAATCGGATTGTGAGCGCATCAGGAAGCCTGGGGTTCGGGCAGGGCGTCGGGGGTGGTGACCACGGCCTCGGCATCGGAGGCCACGGCATGGCGGCCCACACTCAACAGAATCCCCACACAAGTAAGCATAATGACCAGATCCGAGCCGCCATAACTGATGAACGGCAGCGGCAAGCCCTTGTTCGGCAAAGCATTCGTGACCACGCCAATATTGATGGCCGCTTGCAATCCGATCAGGCAGGTGATGCCCGAACCGAGCAACATCCCGAATGGATCACGCGCCCGGGAGGAGATATGGAGACCGCAAAGCAAGATGAGCACAAAGGCCAGCGTCACGCCCAGCGTGGCCACCAGACCGAGTTCCTCGCCGATGATCGGAAAAATGAAATCTGTGTGATGTTCCGGCAGAAAGCCAAGTTTGGCGCGACTGTTGCCGAGCCCGAGGCCGGTCCAACCGCCGGAGCCAAAAGCCAGCATGGCCTGCTTGGCCTGCAAACCGATGTCCAATTTGTGTTTCTCCACATCCAGCCAGGCAAAGATGCGCTTGCTGCGCATGGGATCTTTCCACAGGAAATACGCGAGACCCGAACCCGCCAGCAAAGTGGGCGGCACGATGAAGCGCCATTTCACCCCGGCCAGAAGCAGCAAGGCACCGCTCACGCTCGCCATCAGCATCATGGACCCGACATCGGGCTCCACGAAAACCAACCCGAGAACCAGGCCGATGAAAATGCCGGGATACACGATCCCCTTGCGGAAGGAACCCATCTGGCGCTGATAATGCTCGCCATACCAGGCCAGCAGGATGATGAGGGAAATCTTGGCCAACTCGGAGGGCTCAAAGCGGATATTGGTATGCGGTTCCTTGAACCAACGCCGGGCGCCATTAATGCGGGAGCCCACGTGGGGAATGAGCACGAGGATCAGGAGCAGCACTGAAAAAATAAACAACGGCCAGGCAAACCGTTTGAGGATCCGGTAATCCGTATTGGCCGCAATCAGGCAGGTCGCCAATCCCAGGCAGGTCCAGACACACTGAAACAGCAGGTAATGACCGCCCCGCTCCGCCATGATCGAGCTATACAACATCACCATTCCCAGCGCGAGCAGGGCGGCAACGCAAAAAATCAGGGTGGAGGTGGCGGTCTTCATAAGAAATTGCGCCGGACGCCGGGGTGAGGTCACCCGGCGTCCGGACAAACCGGGTTAACGGGTCGCGCCCGGGACAGGCAGGGTCGGAGCAGTCGTGCTCACGGGAGCCGGCACGACGGGGGGCGGCACCGGGGTGGCATCCGCGACCGCCGGAGCACCGGCCGCCTTGGCGGGCAATTTCAGCTTGTCGCCCACTTTCAGGCGATCCGTCTTAAGGTTGTTCGCCGCGCGGAGAGCTTTCACACTGACGTGATGCGCGGTGGCGATCTTGGTCAGGTTGTCGCCCGATTTCACCGTGTAGGATTCGCCCGCGTCCGTCGTCGGCGTGACCGCCGGCGTGCCCGGGGTGGTGCCGGGGGTGACGACTGCCGCCGTCGGAGCCGGAATCTGCAGGGTGGCGCCCGGCTTCAATTTGTTGGCCGGCATCGTGGGATTGGCCGCTTCCAGGGCTTTGATCGAAACGCCAAACTTCTTGTGAATGGTGTAATAGGAATCACCCTTCGCAACCTTGTATTCCGTGGCGGCGGCGGCCGGGGCCGGGGCCGGGATGAGCGGCGCGGGCGCCGGGATCACCGGGGTCACGACCGGCGGCAGATTGGTCGGCGGCACATAGGCCGTCACGGGGGGCGGATTGCTCGCCACGGGCAATTCCACCGGAGGCGGATTGGTATTGTCCAGCGGCGGGAGGACGACGTCCGCCTTCTTGACGGGGTCGTTGTCCTTGCCGCAACCGATCATCAGCAGACCGCCCAGAAAGAGTACGTGCACCGCAACGCCGCAGTAAACATAGATTTTGATTCGACGGCGTCCCTTGCTTTGCTGTTCCAGCAGGGAACCCTGGGGAACGAGTGGATTGGATTTATTCATGTAGGTGTGGCGCCCGCGGGCGTCCTTTCATTTGAGGTAACAGGTTTGATTTGGTTCGTCGCCCCGGGGTTTTTCCTCAAAAAACCGCGAGGCAAATTAAAGCAGGTTGTCGCTGGCAATTTCATGTCCGGGCAATGGTTTCCGCGGATGGGGTAATGGGTGCCGGGGCGTGACCCGCCAGGTCGGCAAAGGCCTGCCGGAAAACTTCTCCCCGATGCTGGTAGTTTCGAAACTGGTCGAAGCTGGAGCAAGCTGGTGAAAGCAAAATCACATCGCCGGGCACCGCAATTGCCGTGGCCGCAACCACAGCTTCTAACAATGAACCGGGCAAGGTGCAAGGAGTAAATAATCCCCAGGCGGCCCGGAGCTTTTCGGCGGCGGCCCCGATGAGGAAAGCCCCTTTCACCCGGCGGGAAATCAGAGGGCCGACGTCGTAATATTCCAGGCCCTTGTCGATGCCGCCCGCGATCAACCAAATGTTGGGTTCCCCCGCCCCGCCCGGGGCGTATTCCAGGGCGCGGTGCAAAGCGTCCACATTCGTGGCCTTGGAATCATTGATGTAGGTCACGCCATTGATCTCCCCCACCCGCTCGAAGCGGTGCGGCCCGGCCGGCTGGGCGGCGAGCACATCGGTCATGGCCTCGAGCGGAAGCCGGAGGATGCGGCCCACGGCAAGCGCGGCCATCAGATTTTCGGCGTTATGCGCGCCCTGCAACTGGCAGTGGCTCAAGTCCAGCAAGGGCCAGGACCAATCCGGCAGCCGGCTGATGATGCGCCCCCGGTCCAGGTAGAGATCCGCGCGCCGGTTTTGGGCGCTGAAAGTGATCAGTTTGGCCGGCAGGGGCAGATTGGCGGAGCGCAGTTGGGACAGGGCCTCGCTTTGGACCACCGCCCAATCGAAGGACTGTTGATTGGCGAACAGGCGGGCCATCACCCGGGCGTAATCCGCGGCCCGCGGATAGCGGTCGCGGTGGTCCGGCGCCAGATTCATGAGCACGGCAATCGCCGGCCGGAAAAACCGGGTGGTTTCCAGTTGGAAGGCGTTTACCTGCAACAATAAATAATCCAATTCGCTGCTCTGGCCGACGGCCGCGCAAACGGGCCGGGCACCATGCCCGCACAGCAGGGTCTTGCGTTGGTTGCGCACCAGCATGCTTTCAATGAGTTCACCGGTGGTGGCTTTGCCATTGGTGCCGGCCACGGCCATGGTGAGGCAGCGGGCCTGCTGATAGCCCAATTCCAATTCGCCGATGACCGGAATCTGGCGGGCCGCCAGTTCGGCCAGCAGCGGATTGTCCGACGGGACTGCCGGACTGACCACCGCCAGGCTGAAATCGCGCCCCGGCGCCTGGTTAACCCCGAGATGAACCTCCACCCCCCGGGAGCGCAACCGGTCCGCCTCGCTCCGCAACTCCGGAGTGTCAGCACAGTCCAGCGCGACCACCCGGGCGTCGCTGGCCCGGAGGAGTTCGCACGCGGCGCTGCCCCGCCGACCGAGGCCGATCACCAGAACTGCTTTTTGTTTGAGGTCTAACATGCCGGATATGCTGCTGCTAACGGATCTTCAAGCTGCTGAGCGCCACCACGGCGCAGAGGATGCACAGAATGTAAAACCGGGTCACCACCTGGGATTCATGCCAGTTTTTCTTTTCGAAATGATGGTGCAGGGGCGCCATGAGGAACAGACGTTTCCCGGTGCCGTAACGTTTCCGCGTAAACTTAAAATAACTGGTCTGCAGGATCACCGAAAGCGCTTCCATGACAAACACCCCCCCGGCAATCACCAAGACGAGCGGCTGATGGATCAATACCGCCACAATGCCCAGAGCGCCCCCGAGGGACAACGAACCCGTGTCGCCCATGAAGACCTGGGCGGGATGGCAATTAAACCAGAGAAAAGCCAGACCGGCGCCAATCATCGCGGCACAAAAAACCGTCAATTCCCCGGCCCCGTTCACATGCGGAATCTGCAAATAGGCGGCCAGTTTCGCATTGCTGGCCAGGTAAGTCAGGATGACGAAGACAAACGAAACAATCAGGGTGCAACCAATCGCCAAGCCATCCAGACCATCCGTCAAGTTGACGGCATTGGAGCTGCCCACGATGGTCAGCAGCGTCAAAATCAATCCCACGCCGCCCGCCCCCACCGCCACGGGGCGCTTGTAAAACGGGACCATGATCTCGGTGATCAGCGTGCTGGTGGCCGGAAGCATCCAGAGATAAATCCCGATAAACAGCGCCAGGCCAATCTGGACATACAGTTTGACCCGGGACTTGGCCCCGCCACTGCTGGCCTTGGTGATTTTCATGTAATCGTCATAAAAACCCAACCCCGCCAACACCACCACGGAAAGCAGGGTCAGCAGGACGAGGGTATTCCATTTCGCCCACAGGAGGGTGGTGCCATTCAGGATGATGACGATGAGCAATCCGCCCATGGTGGGCGTGCCCATTTTGCGGGGTTCCCGGCCCGTCAGATTGCCGGCCACTTCGGCGCGATCCCGGTAGTTTTGCCCGAAACTCAGTTCCTTCAGCCACGCAATCATCTTGGGCCCCAGCCACAAGCCGAGCAGCAGCGACGTCAAAGCGGCACCCACCCCGCGAAAGGTGATGTAATTGAACAGACGCAAACCGGAAACCCGTGATTCCCATGGGGTTCCCGCTGCCTGATCCGATAAATATTGGCTTAAGTAATAAAGCATCGCCACTTTCCCACCCGGCTCATTCCCGCAGGGCCTGGGTTAACCGCTCGAGGCGGGAAGAACGGGATGCCTTCAGCAAAAGCACATCGCCCGCCCGCAAAAAATCCTTCAAATCCGCCGCCACGGCTCCCGGTTCGGCAAATTCCGTCACTTCCTGCAAGCCCGCGTCCCGCGCCGCCCGGGCCACGATGCCCGCCATCCGGCCCACGGCCAGCAGCCGGTCC
Organism: uncultured Pedosphaera sp.; assembly: GCA_903918755.1. Taxonomy (GTDB): domain Bacteria; phylum Verrucomicrobiota; class Verrucomicrobiia; order Limisphaerales; family Pedosphaeraceae; genus CAIXFN01. Next base: position 66,920 of record CAIXFN010000093.1, on the reverse strand, counting down.
ACCCCCGCTGTCGCCGCCCGTCGTCCCACCTCCGCGTGCGCCGCCGGGGATTGCACCCCCAGTTCCGCCATGTCCCCCAACACGGCCACGCGGCGCCCGGTGCAGGGAATTTCCTGCAGGGTCGCCAAGGCCGCGAGCATGGAGTCCGCGTTCGCATTGTACGCATCGTCCAACACGCGGACGCCATGCCATTGCCACGATTGCATCCGCATTTTGGCCGTCTGGCAGCCGGCCAAGCCGCGCCGGATTTCGGCCGCGGACAAACCCAGTTCCCCCGCGACCGCCATGGCCAGCAAGGCGTTGCCCACCTGGTGCCGGCCGAGCAAATTCAAACGGTATTCCCCGGCCAAATCGGCGCGCGGTGCGCGCACTTGGAAATCCGCGCCCCGGGCATCCGCCCGGACTTCGGTTACCTGCCAGTCATTCCGCGGCCCGAAACCCACCCGCACGACCGGAGCCGGCCCGCGGGCGGCCAGTTGATCACTCCACGGGTCATCCCCGTTCACAAAAAAGCGGCCCTCCGCCGGCAAGCCGGCCGGCAACTCCCCCTCTTCGCGGGCCACGCCGGCGAGATCGCCAAAAAATTCCAAGTGTTCGCGCCCGATATTCGTCAACACCCCAAAACGCGGGCCGCATAAACGGACCAATGGGGCAAGCTCCCCCGGGTGATTCGTGCCCACTTCCAGGACGGCCAAGCGGTGCTCAGCCGTGAGTCGGAGCAGGGTCAGGGGCACCCCAATATCATTGTTGAAACTGGCATCGTTCCAAAGCGTCGGCAGACCTTCGCTTAAAACCGCGCCCAGCAATTCTTTCGTGGTGGTTTTCCCATTCGAACCCGCCACGGCGATCCGCAACGCGGCAAAGTCCGCCCGGTAGGCGGCCGCGAGACGGCCCAGCGCCCGGCGGGTGTCGTCGACCACGATGACCGCGCAATCCGGCAGGACCGCGGGCACTTTTGCCCGCTCGATCACCACGGCCGCCACCCCCTGCGCCGCCGTCTCGACGAGGAAGGCATGGCCGTCAAATCGTTCGCCGGCGATGGCAAAAAACAATTCCCCCACCCCCGCCTGCCGCGAGTCGGTCGCCACCCCGGTCACCCAGGCATCAGGCGAGCCGCGGCGCAGCTCTCCCGCACAAGCCGTGGTGACATATTTCAGGGTGCGCTTTTCCATGGTTCAAGGAGTGCGGTAAGCGACGGTTTTGATACCCTGTCCATTCGTTCCCTCGCTGCCGGGAAGGTCGATTCCCTTGTCGGGCCGGACGTTCAAATAGCTGGCCACCTTTTCGGCCACTTGCTTGAATACCGGGGCGCAGACTTGTCCGCCCTGATGCAGATGGGAAGGCCCGTGCGGCTCATCCATCGCGATATAAATGCAGACTTCCGGATTGTCGGCCGGGAAAAAGCCGACAAACGAGGCATACCATTTATTCGCCGAGTAAGGCACTTTCTGGGCAGTCCCGGTTTTGCCCGCCACCGTATAATGTTCCAGGGTGGCACGCACCGCGGTGCCATCCGGTCCCACCACGGTCTTCAGCGCTTCGACCATGTCTTTGGCCGCCGTTTCACTGATGACCCGCCGGGCCGTGACGGGCGGATAACGGGCCACCACGTTGCCGCCGGCATCCACCAGGCGGTCCACCAGCATCGGCCGCATCAAAACTCCTTTGTTCGCCAGCGCCGCCATGGCCATCGTCATTTGGATCGAAGTCACCGCCACGCCCTGCCCCATGGGAATTTGGGCGATCGAAACCTTGGTCCACTCGTGCGGCATGAGTCCGGGGGTTTCCCCCGGGAGCCGGATGCCGGTCGGGGCCCCGAAACCAAAGTCACGCATATACTGATCCAACCGGGGTTTCTGCATGAGAATGCCAACCTTCGCGGCGCCAATATTGCTGGACTTCATGATGATCCCGGAAACCGAAAGTTCCCCGTGCGGCGAGCTGTCGTGCAGCGTATGACCGGCGAAACTGAAACGGCCCATCTCGCAATTGAACCGGTCGCCCAGATGGACGAGGTTGTCGTTTAGCGCCCCCGAGATGACGACAATCTTGAAGGTGGAACCCGGTTCATGGAAATCCGAGATCAGCCGGTTGCGGCGCTGGGTATCGGTCGTGTGGTCGAGATGATTGGGATCAAAAGTCGGCAGGTTGGCAAAGCCCAGGATTTCCCCGGTTTTCGGACGCATCACAATGCCGGAAATGCTCAGCGGCTTCTCTTTCTCATTGGCTTCGGCCAGCGCGGTCTCGAGGATACCCTGGATCACCGAGTCAATCGTGAGCACGAGATTCAACCCGTCCCGGGGCTCCACGTTTTCCTCGCGCAATTCCACCCGCTCGCGACGGTGGCCATCACGCTCGGTGACGCGCCAGCCCCTTGTGCCGCTCAATTGCTTGTCGAAAACCGCTTCCACTCCGTCCAGGCCCACCGTGTTAATAAAGGTGCCATGCACGTCGCTGTGTTCCGCCACCCCCACACTACCCAGCACATGGGCGGCCAGCTGGCCATTGGGATAACTGCGCAACTGGTCATCCACGGGATCCGCAAAGATGGCGGAGTACCGCAGCGCCCGGTAAAACGCAATTTCCTTCTTGGTGGGCAACCGGCCCACAATATTGGACGGAAAATTGGTCATCGTCTCTTTGGCGCGCTGCCAGACATCGAGGGGAACCTTGTGCTTGAGAACGACGTAACGGTTGGTGACCGTATCGCCGGCATCCGTCTGCCGCGCCCGCGGAGCGAGGCGCAGTCCCAGTTCGGCCTCGTTCATGCCCAACACGGGGGCAAGGAGATGCGCCACCTCGGGAGCGTGATCCCCGAGCAGGGAGGGGTCGGCGCACACGGTTTTCACGAAGGCGCTGGTCGCCAGCATGTTGCCGCGACTGTCGAGGATATCACCCCGGCGCGGCTCCAATTGGAACACGTGGTGGGTGTTGGTCCAGACTTCCGCCTGGAGGTTTTCCCGGCGCAGCACCTGCAAATCCACCAGGCGGTACGCCAGACCGGCATACGCGACTCCGAGCAGGAGCGCGATCAGCAGGCGCCGACGATACTGGATCTGTTTCATGCGTTCTCCGAAAGCTTTTTACCAACCGCCCGTGCCGATCGGTTCCTCTTCCGACGGCGTCACGGGCGGCGGTAAAAAAATTGTCATGGCGCGGCGGTTCGGGGCAGACGGCCGGCCGCGAATTGTTGTTCGGTTGGCGTCGGCGCTTCCGCAGCCGGTTCCGTCAACCGCAAAATCTGGGTCGGCAGGGCCGGGCCCAAACCGAGCTTCAATTCCCGCGCCCGCTCTTCGAGCGATTTCGGGAGCAGCATGCCCTGGTACTGGTGGCGCAGTTTGTCATTGGAGTCGCGCAACTGCCGCAAGGTGAGTTCCTTCGCCAGCCGTTGTTGCCCGAGCTCATAAATGAGGTTTTTCTGCCACACGTACCCCAGGCCGGCGCCGATGATGACGGCGCAGAGCAGAAACGCCCGCACCACCGTTCCGGGGCGCATCGCGCCCGCATCCGATTTTCGGTTTTTGGCCATTTTAAAGCTTTTCCATCACCCGCAATTGGGCACTGCGACTGCGCGGGTTGTCCGCCAATTCCGCCGCCCCCGGCGTCGCCGCCTTGCGTTGCACCCACCGCAACTCCGGTGTGCGGGGCTGCCGTAATTCCGGCACATCCACTTCCCCCGGGAAGGTGTAATCCCGGGCCTGCGCCCGGCCAAATTCCTTCACCCGCCGATCTTCCAACGAATGGAACGTGATCACCGCGAGGCGTCCGCCGGGCTGCAAGAGGCCCAACGCCGCCGCCAGGCCGCGATCCAAGGCGCCCATCTCGTCGTTCACCGCCAACCGGAGCGCCTGGAACACCCGGGTCGCGGGATGCGATTTCCGCCCGTTCCGCGGGGACAGCCGCTCAATCAACCCCGCCAATTGCGCGGTGGTCCGGAAGGGCCGCTCCTGGCGGTCGTGCTCGATGGCCCGGGCGAAGCGCCGCGCTTGCGGCTCATCCCCCAGCGTCCAAAAAATGTCGGCTAATTCTTCCACGGCCAGTCCGTTCACCAAATCCGCCGCGGTCATTTCCTGCCGCGTATCGAGCCGCATATCCAACGGCCCATCCTGCTGAAAACTGAATCCGCGCCCGGCGGTGTCCAGCTGGTACGAACTGACACCCAAATCCAGCAAAACCCCGTCATACCGGATCGTCCCCGCCAAAACCGCCAGTTCGGCAAAATTGCCGCGCTGAATTTCGCAGCGCCCGGCAAAGCCCGCCAACCGGGTCCGGGCGACTTCAACTGCGTCGCCATCGCGATCGCATCCAAACAGCCACCCATTCGGCGCACTCGCGGTCAGGATGGCTGCCGCGTGTCCAGCCCCACCGAGCGTACCGTCGGCGTACCGGCCGCCGGGCCTCACTTGCAGGGCGGTCAGGACTTCCTGCATCATCACCGGTTTGTGGCTGAAATTGGACACGGGGCATGGGTTCCTCAAGTCGGATTCCGCGGGCCTTTGCCCAATCTCCGCCCCGCGCCGCGCCCGGGCTTCACGAGGCCCGGCAGAGGGGACGAGGCCGACGATTCCAACCGCCCGGCCCGTACTTCCAGATCCGCTTCCTGCAAATCATTGCGCGCCACCGTGACGTGCTCCAGGGACAGTTCCGCCTGCACCGGGGCGCTACCCGCGCTGCGGCGCCGGCTTTGCCAGGCCGCCAGGGCGCGGAACAAATTCAATTTTTGCACCCAATTTCCCAGCCACGAACCGCGCCGGGGCGAAACGTTGCCCGCCGGGACGAAAGCGCTCAACGGCGAGCACGAATGAATCGCCACCCCTTCCCGGGTGCGGCGGGGGGCGGGCCCCATCGGATGTCCCGCCACGACACTGGCCGCGACCGCCCGCACCGAAGCCGGGGTTGCGACCGTCCGTCTTTCCCGCACCGCGTTTCCGGCGATGGATTCCAAGTCCGCCGCGCGGGGCTCGCCGGGTGGCCGCAGCTGCGGCGCCGCCGGAACCCGGAGTTGCGCCGGTTCGGGCGACATGACGGGCGACTCCACGGCGGGAGCCGGCTCCCTGGCCGGGATCGCTGCCGCGGAACTAAAAGGGGAGTTTACGACAGAGGGAGTCGGCATTGCCCGCCCGGTAGCAACCGGGACCGGGGACGAAGCCGCGCCCGCTTCCTTTTCGGAAGCGGTTACGGTAAAGGGATTTTTTATCGGGCCAAACCGCGGGAGCGGGTTGCCGGCGCCCATGCGGTACGGGCTGTCCGTATCCTTCACTCCGATCAAGCTCTTGCCCGAGGCCAGTAGTCGTCCCAAGCTCATAGTATCAAATCAATTTAAAGGCTTCCGAGAGCAATGAGGCGTCCTCCTGACTGACGATCTCATATCTTTTCGGATTCCAAATTTCAAAACGATCCACCAAACCAAGCAGGACAGCTTCTTTGTCCAATCCCGCTTTTTTGGCCATATCTTCAGGCAGCATCAGCCGCCCGCTTTTGTCCAAACTCGCCGCCGCCGATTTACTCCCCAACAACCGCCGCAAACTTTGCGCCTTGGGGTCCGTGGAAGACATTTCCTGGATGTTCGCCGCCAAGGCTGCCATCCGCGCCGGAGGCAACACCAGGATGTTGGCATCCGGTTGAGCACCATTGGGCCAGAGGATGAGCATGAACTCGACATCGGGCTGTGCCGGTCGCCATTTCGAGGGAATCTGTACGCGCCGTTTATCATCAATCCCATGATGATAAATCGACGTGTAAAACGTCATTCCGCTGGCGATGGCTTCTGACATCTAAACTATCCCATTGCTACAAATCGTTCCATAAGTTATCCACAACGCCCCAAAGCATGCCATTTCCCCCCACAAGTGTCAATATATAACCCACAAAAAAAGTTATCCTTGAGTTGTTCACAATTGGGGAAAAAGGACTCCCAACTCACCACTTGGAAGGCTGCTCCCCCGCAGGTAAGCTGTCCGGGGTTACGGATCGTCCGGCGACGGCGGGGAAACGGATTGTCCCCGAACAAAAATAGTCAATTAATTAACGATAAAGTTATAAACTCACTAGGATTGAACCGCTTTTTCAATCCGCTTTTATGCTCACCGCAGAATTCGATTACGCCCTCCCGCCGGAACTCATCGCCCAGTTCCCGACGCTAAATCGGGGGGATTCCCGGTTGCTGGTGATGCGGAGAGAATCCCCCATTTTGACCCACCAGGCTTTTCCGGATTTGATCCAATACCTGCGCCCCGGAGATCTACTGGTTTTGAACGATTCCCGGGTGATTCCGGCGCGGCTCCGGGGGGTTAATTCCGCCACGGGCGGGCAATTCGAGCTGCTGCTCCTCGAAGAAACGAGCCGGAATGCCTGGTGGGCCATGGTGCGGCCAGGCAAACGCGCCCGGATGGGGACAGTGATAGAGCTCTGCGATCCCTCCGGCCAGCGGGCCGGCGGCACCGCCACGGTCGATGGAATCAATGAAGAAGGCCACCGGCATTTGCAGTTTTCGGGTCCGGAGGACCTCCATGACCGTCTGGCCCAATTAGGGGAAATCCCCCTCCCCCCGTATATTGCCCGGACGACCCCTGCGGAACTGGCCACGGACAACGTTCGTTACCAGACGGTTTATGCCGCGGCCGCCGGATCGGTGGCGGCCCCCACTGCCGGGCTCCACTTTACCGCTAACTTTCTGGCCCGGCTGGAGGCGGCCGGGGTGCAAAGAGCGTTTGTGACGTTGCATGTCGGGCTCGGCACCTTCGCTCCGGTCAAGGCGGAGCAATTAGACAGCCATACCATGCATGAGGAACGCTACATCGTCGGCGAAGCCGCGGCCGGGGCCATCAACCGCGCGCTGGACACGGGGCGCCGGATCATCGCGGTGGGCACCACCAGTGTCCGGGTACTCGAGAGCGTGGCGGCCGCCCACCAAGGCCGCATCGTGCCGGGGACCGGGCGCACGCGGATCTTCCTCCACCCACCCTGCCGATTCCAGGTCGTGGGGGGGCTCCTCACCAATTTTCATTTACCCCGCTCCACCTTGCTCATGCTGGTCAGCGCCTTCGCGGCGCCCGGGGAAACCAGTGGCCGCGCCCGGGTGCTCGAAGCTTATGCCACCGCGGTCCGGGAGCGGTATCGCTTCTTCAGCTATGGCGATGCCATGCTGATCCTCTAAAGGATTTGGCCCGCGGTTTTAGGGAGGCGAGGGGGACAATTTGGTCTCCACCCAGCGGGCCAGCAGCCAAAGCAAGTCGGCCAACCGGTTCAAATAAATGATGATCTGGGGGTTGGCCAGTTGGTCCGCCTCCTGCAAGGCGCAGACGCGTCGCTCGGAGCGACGGCAGACGGTGCGGGCGACATCGAGGGCCGCCGAGTGCAAATTCGCCCCGGGAGTGGCCCAGCCATGGTAAACAATCTTCTGCGCCTCAATTTCACCCACCCAAGCGTCCAGGCGGGCGGTCTGGGAGGGCGTGACCTGGGAAAAGCCGTCAGTACGGTAGCGATCCAAATCCTCAATGCCGGTGGCCAACTCGCCCATCAACACGACCAGATCCTGCTGGATGGCGAGCAACCGTTCGCTCACAAAACCATCCAGCGCGGTCGCCCGGGCCAAACCCAACGCCGCATTCAATTCGTCCACGGTGCCGTAGGCCTCCACACGCGGATGGCATTTGGAAACCCGGCGATTGTACATCAGGCCGGTCTGACCGTGATCCCCGGTCTTGGTGGCAATACTCATGACGGGATTATTGGCTCTGGCGGTACTTTTCCTTCTTTTCCTCCCGCTCCGCTTCGAGCGATTTCCGGTCGCTCACCAATTGCTTCTCCAACTGGACAAAGGCTTCGTAATCACCCTTGGCATGGGCTTTTTGCAACTCGCCCTTAACAAAAATTTCGCGCTCGGCGATTTTGGCGGCGTATTGCGAATCGATTTCCGCCAGTTGCTGCTTTTGTTCGGTCGTGAGCTTCTTCGCGGGCGCGGTCTTGTTCAGCCGCTCCATGGCGAGTTCGTAGGATGATTTCATGGGGTAAATGTCAACAGTTCCAAAATGAAGGGTCGGGCGGGGCCGCGGAATACAAATCAGTGAACCGAACCACCGGCAGGCAGATTTTTCTTCCAGGGCATGTCCGGAAATTTTTGGCCGACTTTGACCGGCTCCAATTTGGGCTTGGCGAGTTCCAGTTCGGGATCACCCGCCGGCGCCCCCCCGGGCGCATCCATGTTGCCTTTCCAGGAGGCAATCCGGGCTTGGAGGCCATGATGCTCCGCGGTCTGCTTGTCGCCGCTTTTCATGTAAAAAAGCGACAAATTGGTATGGACGAGTTGTTCCTGGGGACGCAATCGCTCCGCCTTGTGCCCTTCGACAATCGCGGCCGCATAATCGCCCTGGCGGTAGTACGCCATGCCGAGCGCGAGTTGCGCATCGAATTGGCCTGGTTCCGCCGCCAGGATCGCCCGAAACCCGACAATTGCCGTGACATAATCGGCGGTGCTGAAGGCGAACATTGCCTCGTCGTATTGTTCCTGCCAGGCGGGCGTCATAGGGCGGTCATTCCGCCGCCATCCTAAAGCATGCGGCCACCACAAGCAAGCGCCACCCGGGGGGAAATTCGTCCGTTTTCTGCGGATTCACCCGGGTAAAGGCGGATGCCAACCCGCCGCGCCTCCCCCGTTATCGGGGAATCCCCCCACGGTCAACCCCGTGATGGTCATCGGGAGGGCCGCGCTTAAAGTAAATACATGGTAAAGGCGACTCCAAGCGGGCAATCCCCCTCCGGCCGGAAATTCCGGCTGGAATTCACGGTGATTGCAGCCGGATTGGGCCGCCCACCCATCCGCTCTCCGCGCCCCCTCCGGTCATGAAACACAATCATCCGCACAATCACGACGACACCCGTAACTCGGCCGGCCAACTGGTGCCAGTCCGCTTCGAGTTCACGCATCCGAACGCCCAAACGGTCTGCCTGGCGGGAACCTTCAATGACTGGCATCCCGAAGCCAAACCCATGCGCCAGGACAAAGCCGGGCATTGGATGAAGGATACCGCCCTGACGCCGGGCACTTTTGAGTATTGCCTGGTCGTGGATGGTCATTACATGGCCGACCCCAACGCGACGGAATCCGTGCCCAATCCGTTCGGCGGCCGAAACTCCATTTTGCGGGTCGCCAAACCGGCCGTCCTGTCCTGATCCCCATTTTTACCAAAACCAAAACAATTATGATTATGAACAAAACACATCAAGCACTGAACGACGACATGGAACAACTCGCCCGCGATGCCCGCGCCCTGATGGCGGCAACCGCGGACGTGGCCGGGGAAAAGGTCGGGGAGGCCCGCAACCGGCTCGCCGCGGCGCTCGAACGCGGCAAGGAAATCTACGGCCGGGTGCGCGAACAGGCGGTCGAAGGGGCCAAGGTCGCGGATGAGGCGGTCCGGGAACACCCGTACCAGGCGATCGCCATCGGTGTCGGTGTGGGCGCCCTGCTTGGTTTCCTGGTGGCGCGCCAGTGCGGCTGCAAAAGCAACTGACCTAGTTATGGCCGAAGCCACCGTCAGCCTGAGAAAACTTGCCGCCGATGCGAAACAATTCGCCCGGCGCCTGTTAACCATCGGCGAGAACCGGCTGGAATTGCTGGCGGTGGAGGCGCAGGAGGAGCGGGACCGCCTGCTCCAGGCCGTCCTGCTGGCGCTCGGCCTGGCCGCGTTCGGCCTGCTCGCCACCTGCACCCTGACCGCGGCCATCGTGGTCCTGGCCTGGTCCTGGTGCCCGGTGGCGGTCCTCCTCATCCTGGCGGGCTTGTATACGCTCGCCGCCTTTTGGCTGGCCCGGCGCCTGAACTCGTTGCTGCATGACCGGCAGGCGTTTTCCGCTTCGCTCGACCAACTCAAAAAAGACCGGGTCGGCCTCGAAACCATCCTCCAATGAGCCCCCTCGAAACGCGCAAGCGCCTGTTACTGGTGGAAAGTGAATTGAACCGGCTCCAGATGACCAACGATCTGGCCGCCTTGCAACCGGGCCTGGCCGATATTTCCCGCCGGCTCCGTTCCTTGACCCGCATCACCTCGGCCACCGCGATTCTGGTAACGGGACTCGCCGTCTTTACCCGGACCAAAACTGCGCCCGCCCAGGCCAAACCCTCCTGGCTCAAACGGCTGATCCGGGGTGCCGGCCTGCTTTCCACCCTTTGGGTGGCCTTTCAGCCGGATGCCTCCCGGTCCAAGAATTCCTGAGCACCCGGCTGCTCCCAACTTTAGAAACCTCCCCGCCCCAAGCGCGAACCAGGTTCGCCCAACCAAAATATAAATATGCTCGGAACTGTACTGCTCATTCTTTTGATTCTGCTCCTGCTCGGCGCCCTCCCCACCTGGCCCCACAGCCGTAGTTGGGGCTATTACCCCAGTGGCGGGGTCGGCTTGCTGGTCCTGGTCCTGGTCGTGCTCCTCCTGATGGGGCGGATTTAAGGCGGGAGGCACCCCATCCCCCGATGGGGGGATACCCCCCACGGTCATTCCCGTGATTGCCCCGCCCTGCACACCATTTAAGTTAGCTTTGCAATGAAGGAAAAATTCCCCACCCGTCGCTCCCGCAAGCGCTCGCTTTTCCTGTTGCTGCCCCTGCTCCTTGGCCTCCGGGTCGCGGCGGCGGATCCGGCTGCCGCCATGGCCTCGCCGGCCATGGCGGAACCCGTGGTGCTCCCCCCATCCGTGCCGGATCCGCTGGAACCGCTGAACCGGGTGTTCTGGGCTTTCAACCGCGCTTTCATGCGCGGAATCATCCAGCCGACCAGCCGGATCTATCGCTGGGTGGTGGTCAAACCGGTCCGGACGAGCATTGGCAATTTCGGCCGGAATCTGAAATACCCGGGACGGCTCATCAATAATTTGCTGCAACAAAAATGGCCCGGGGCACGGGATGAGACGTACCGCTTCCTGTGTAATTCCACGGTGGGCGTCGCCGGCCTCTTCGACGTGGGCACCCGCTGGAAAATCCCCGCTTCGGAAGCGGATTTTGGCCAAACCTTTGGCCGGTGGGGCTGGCAGCCAGCCTGTTATATCATGCTCCCGTTCTTCGGCCCAAGCAACGAGCGCGACACCCTCGGCCTGGCCGCCGACACCGCCACCAATCCCCTGCTCTATATTTCGCCTTATGACCTGGTGGCCAGTGATCCCCTGACCTACCTCGGCCCTTACACCTATTTCACTTATGCGGTGACGTATAACGATCTGTCCGACAGCGTGAACGAATTCGTGCGGTTCAGCCGGGCGGAGAGTGATCCGTATGCGCAAATCCAGTATGCCTGGACGTTTGCCCGCGCCAATCGGGTGGCGGATTTTCAGGTGACCGGCGAGTTGGATGAAGCCGCCCATCAAACCCTGGCCTCGGTGTTTTTCACTCCGCAGGATTCCTCGTTCAGCGAGAAAGGCCTGACCAAATCCGTCCGTATCCCGGCCACCGGACGCAATCTGCCTTTCACCTGCTGGTTGCAGCCGCGCTCCGCCCCGATTGTTTACATCGTTCCCGGCCTGGGCTCGCACCGGTTGGACCAATCTGCCCTCGCCCTCGCCGAACTGGTTTTCGGTCATGGCTTTTCCGCGGTGACGCTCAGCAATCCGTTCAACTCCGAATTCATGGAACACGCCGCGACCACCGCCCTGCCGGGGTATTTGCCGGTCGATGGCCGGGATCTCCATGCCGCCCTCACGGCGATCGACGGTAAACTCGCGACGGCTTATCCCAACCGTTTGGGTTCCCGGTCTTTGCTCGGCGATTCCCTGGGCGCGTTCGATACGCTTTACGTGGCCGCCACGGCGGCGACCAACGAATTGCCCCGGCTGCAATTCGACCACTATGTGGCCATCGACACGCCCGTGAGGCTCCTGCATGGGGTAACGCGGCTGGATGAATTTTACCAGGCCCCGGCGGCGTGGCCGGCCGCGGAGCGGGCCGAACGGATTGAAAACACCTTTCTCAAGGTCGCGGCGCTGAGCAAGACGACTCTCACCCCGCAAACTTCCCTGCCCTTCAATGCCATTGAGTCGCGCTTTCTCATCGGCATGACCTTTCGTTTCCTCCTGCGGGACATCATTTACAGCAGTCAGCAACGGCACAACCAGGGGGTGCTGGGCGCGCCCTTGCACAATTTCCATCGGACGGCGGTTTACCACGAAATAATGGGCTATTCGTTCCAGGATTACCTGGAAAAGTTTGTCGCTCCTTATTATGAAGAACAGGGCGTCCCCGCCCCCGCCGTGACCTCCCTGGCCACCGCCGGTGATCTGCGGCAGTACGCGGCCGGCTTGCGTGCCAACCCGCGCGTCCGGGTGCTGGTGAATCGCAACGATTTCCTGCTGGCCGAGGAGGATCTGGCCTGGTTGCAAGCCACTTTCGCCCCGGACCGCCTGACCGTGTTTGAAAAGGGCGGGCACTTGGGAAATCTTTTCAATCCCAGCGTCCAGGCGGCCATCATTGAAGCCCTGCGGGATGGACCCGCCGCCGCGGTGTCCCCCGCCCCCCACCAACCTTGAATCCATTTACCGAAAGACCATCCATGAATGACCAACTCCGCAGCCTCAAACAATTGCACGGCGCCAAACTGGGCGCGACGGACGGGGAAATCGGCCATGTGCGGGACGTCTATTTTGACGACCGCACCTGGGCCGTGCGCTATCTGGTGGCGGACACCGGGAACTGGCTGCCGGGCCGCCAGGTTTTGCTGGCTCCGCCCGCCCTGGCGGACTGGGATGAAACGGGGGGAGTCCTGAACGTCAATCTGAGCCGACGCCAGATCGAAAAGAGTCCGGCGATGGCCGAGCACCTCCCGTTGTCGCGCCAATATGAAGAGGATTACTATCGGTATTACGGCTGGCCTTCGTACTGGCAGGGGGAAGGCGTATGGGATGCCGGCACTTTCCCGGTAGTGGGACAGCCACCCACCGCCGCCGGTACCGCGCGGAATCGACCCGAAGCTCATTTGCGCAGCACTGCCGCCGTCACCGGCTACCAAGTGCGAGGGGTGGACGGCACCCAGGGGCAGATCAGCGATTTCCTCCTGGCCGCGGAGGAATGGACCCTGGCTTCGCTGGTCATCCGGATCGGCCACCGTTTCTCCGGAGCGGAAGTAATCCTCCCCACCGGCGCGGTGGAGCGAATCAGTTATGAAGACTCCACCGTCTATGTGAGCCTGACCATGGCCGCTATTGGGCTATGCCCGCCCCGCCACGGCGCGCCACCGCTCCCGCGCACACTGGAATTGCTGCACCAAGTCGCCGATTTATGAAAAACAACAAATACCCCCAAAACCCCGCCCCCAAGGCGGTCGCCATGGCGCAAGCCGGCCGGGAGGAACCCGCCTTTGTGCCCGCCCCGGATGAAGTGGCCCGCCGGGCCTATTTCGCCTATGTCAACGAGGGTTCGCTGCCGGGCCGCCACGTGCAACATTGGCTGGAAGCCGAGGCGCAACTCATCGCGGAGCGCAACCTGACCCGCGTCCATGGTTACCATAACCAGACTTAAGCCGTCCACCGCCCCCCGCCCCCACAATTTATGAAAACACCCCCAACGAAATCAGCCCCCACGAACCCCACCGCGCCGGCCAGCCACAATCCACCGGCACCTAAAAACGCCCCCCCGGAATCCCCGGTGATGTATGAAACCGAGAATGATCTGAAACTCGATGGCCGCGTGGAATTGAACCGCCTCATGAACGAGCGACTCGCTTCCATCGTCGATCTGCAAATGCAGATGAAACAGGCCCATTGGAACGTCAAAGGACCGAACTTCATCGGCTTGCACAAGTTGTTTGATGAAATTGCCGAAGCTCTCGAAGACTACGTCGACACCATTGCGGAACGAATCGTTCAACTCGGGGGCATCGCCGAAGGCACGGTGCGGAGCGCCGCCGCCCGCTCGCGCCTCCCCGAATATCCCCTCGCCATCGCCGATGGCGCCACGCATGTCGAGGCGGTCGCCCGCGCCCTGTCCACGTTTGGGGCCGAAGCCCGCACCACGATTGACGAAGCCAACGCCCTGGGTGATGCCGATTCCGCGGATGTCTTCACCGAGGTTTCGCGCGGCATCGACAAATGGTTGTGGTTTGTGGAAGCCCATACCCAGGCCGCCAAGTAATGGAATCGCTGCCACCCCGCAAACGCAATCCAATCTTATGAAACCATCCGTCCCCAAACCCGCCACGACGCCGGAACCGCCCGTCTTCCCCAAGATGATGCACCAACTGCGCCCCAACCCCGCCGCTATCGCCGCTTCCAACACTCCCGTGAAGGAACCCAAGAAGGCCAAACCCTTCTCCAAATCGCGAGACTTGCACGAAGACCGCGGGGAACGCCAGATCAAAACCTCGCACAATTCCCAAACCTTTCCCCACGGACCTTAAGGAATCTGCGGCCACGCGCGGGGTACTCTCGACGTGCGTCAACTCCGCAGCGGGTTGACGCACCTGCCCAGGGTAGCTCGACACGAGCTACCCTGGGTTAATCCTCAATTTATGAAAACCAATCCTCTCAAGCAGGGAATCATCACCGAACATTCCACCGGCATCGGCACCGTCAACCGCGGCATGGTCCGCGTCCGGGCGATCGAACTGGCGGTTATTAACGGACGCTCCGCCGCGGACGTGGGTAAATCCGATTGGGATCAGGCCCTTCAGGAAATGACGGGCGAATCCGTCAACGATCCGGTCGTCGAAGCGCTGGAGGCGGCACCCGAATCGGAACGCTGGGATCCCCTCCCCGGTTCCCCCGGACATCAGGCTCCCACCGCCCCCAGTGCGGACGAAGACGTGGAAGGCCGCAGTGATAATGAACGCCTCGTGGAGGCCGGCATCGCCGAAGCCGGCCACGATCAAATGCTCCAGGCCGCCCGGGCGGCGATTCGCCAGGGATCATGAATCCCGACCCGCTCCCGGGTAGGGATCAAACACAGCTTTCCGAGCCGACCGCGCCTCCGTCGGAACCCCTCGCTGAACTGATCGCCCGGCAGCCGTTCTGCTCCGGGCTGAGTCAACACCATCTGGATATCCTCGCCAATTCCGCCATGGAAATGCCGTTCGCAACCGGCGAGACCATGCTGGAGCAAGGCAGTCCCGCCAATCGCTTTTATCTCATCCTCCACGGCCGGGTGTGCTTGGAGTTGGAAATTCCGGACCGGCCGCCCATCCCCATCCAAACCTTGGGCGCCGGTGACGACCTGGGCTGGGCGTGGCTCTTCCCTCCTTATTACCTGCATCTGGGAGCCCGGGCCTTGGAACCCACCCACACCATTTTCTTCTACGGCACCCGCTTGCGGGAACAATGCGAATTGGATCACGAGTTCGGCTACGAACTCATGCGCCGCATCGCCGGCGTGGCCATCCAATACTTCCAGGCCACCCAGCAACGGTTATTGGATATGCTCGCGTCTTCGCCGGCCAACTCTTGAGTGGCTCGCCCCACTCCTGCCGCGTGAGTGTGCGATAAAAAGACGTCCCACCACCCGCTGCGCCAGGACCGCGTACGGCTGGCCGGACATTGGCTCGACTTGCGAAAAAGGGAATTCCGGAGTTGAGACAGGATTGACAGGATGTAACATAATGAATCTGAAAAAATCCGCAGAGAGTCTGAAAGTCTCTGCTTCCCATCATGAAAATCCTGTCCATCCTGTCCTGCCCTGCACAGCTGCCAGCGAAGCACGGGTCCAAAAAACGGATACCCACCGGCAGCATTTCAGACAGGAATTAGAGGATGTGACGCGATGAACAGCATGTCGCGCCCTAGCGGATAAGGCGGCTCTCGCAAAAGCGCCGCCTTTTTTCCTGTTCATGGTTTGGCCGGTTCTGCACCCAGGTAGCGATCCAGCCAGGACAGCCAACGTTGGTAGCAATCCTTTGACCGGACCGGGTCGCCGGGAAAATGGCCCGGGACCGGGTATCCCACCATGGACACGGTCGCGCCCTGGTCCTTGAGCGCGTGGTAAAGTTTCCACGATTGGCTTGGTGGCACCCGCGCATCCCCGGTATCGGTGATGATGAGGGTCGGAGTCTTCATGTGGGCCGCGTAGCTGATCGGGGATTGCTCACGATACAGTTTCTGGCCTTCCGCAGACCAGGGTGCGGCGTTTTTCTGCATGGCATACTTCCAGGTCACATTGCCGTCCGAGAAACAATACTCATCGGTCAAGTCCGTGACGGCAGCTCCGGCCACTGCGGCTTTCCAGAAGTCGTGGTGGCCGATCAGCCAGGAGGTCATGTAGCCACCGTAGGACCAGCCAGTGACGGCGATGCGGGATTCATCGACAATTCCCCTGGCCTTCAACGCCTCAATTCCCGACATCACATCCCGTCCGGGCCCATCTCCCGCATCATTGAAGATCGCGTGCTGGTAGGCATTTCCCAGGTTGTCACTGCCCCGGTAGTTCGGACAAAACACCAGGTAACCATGGGTCGCCATCAATTGGTTGAACGCGGAAAAAGAACGCACCGAGGCCGCCTGGGGACCACCGTGAATATTCAAGACCAGCGGCAGCCGGGTGCCGGCGCGATAGCCCGGCGGATAAAAAAGCAGTCCGTTCTCCTTGAACCCATCCGGACCGTCCCAGGTCACGGTTTCGACCTTGCCCAGATCCAGGGCGGCAATCCTGGCATTATAGTCCGTCAAACGCCGCGGCTTCGCGGTGGCCGACTCGCAATAGTAAAGTTCAGCCGGCTGTTCCGCGGAACTTCCCGGAAAGACAATTTCACCCTTTTTACCGACGCTGACATCGATCCAGAATGACCAGGCCGGACTGAGGTCACCGAGATCCAGTTTCCGGGGCTGGCCTTCCAGTGGGACTTCCCAGAGGCAGACCTTGTCGCCGTCATTCGCGCCCACCAGCAGGCTCTTGCCATCCGGCAGCCAGCGGTTCTGATAAAGGCAACGATCCACGGACAAGGTCAGGTTTCTGCCCGGCCCACCCGTGGCCGGGGCCAGTAATATGTCATTCACATTCCCCGGATCCCGATCCCGGTATTGCCAGTAGGCAATGCTTTTGCCATCCGGTGAGAAAACCGGGAACCCTTCGAACAGGACCTGTCCCGTGACCGCCCTGAGGGCACCGGATGCGACATTGAGGATTTGAATGCTGGCTTTGTCCTGATCGCCGGTGTGCGCCGTTTCCTGACGGGTGAAGGCGATTTCCCGGCCATCGGGCGACCAGGAGAGGGGTGATGCCGGAGGGCTCGGAGGCAGGGAGACGGGCAACGTCCAGGTCCCGGAGGTCAAACGACGCGCGGCGCCGCCCCCCGCCGGCACCCACCAGATATGCACGGGCAAAGGTTCGGCGGTGGTAAAGATGTCGTCGTTGGTGATTTCAAAAGCGTCGTTCCCTTTCTCGATTTCCTGCTTGTTCGGTCGCTCGTCCTCGGCGGCAAAGGCGATTTCATTGCCGTCGGGACTCCAACTGAAATGCTGCACTCCCGTCGGCGATTTGGTGACCTGCAGGGCTTCGCCCCCGTTCATCGGCAGGCAGAAGATCTGCGGGACGGCCTCCTTCCCGGCGCCGCCCGGAACACTCAAGAACGCCAACCGGTCGCCGGAGGGAGACCAACGTGGGTGCGCGACCCCGGTGCGTCCCGGCGTCAGATTGCGCGGTTTCCCGGTGGCGACCTCCACCAGTTCCAGCACCGTATCCCAGGTGTTCGACTCGGTGTGCGCCCGCGTGATCAGCACGGCGATGCTTTTGCCATCGGGCGACAACTGGGGACTGCTGAGCTTCGTGATGGCCGCGAGATGCTCGGCAGTGATGACTTTGGACGCGGAAACATCCGCTTTTCCGGTGTTCCCGGCCCCGTGGGACGGGCAGGCCGACACGAGCAAGAGGAGGATCAGTTTGAGGCTGACCGCAGGGAGTCTTCCGTTTGGGTGGTTCATGGATTTTAGGGCGGTTATCCAGGGTTTGGTGTTCAAAACTGGTTACGGATGGTCACGACGATTCAGGTGACTGTCAAACCATTCCAACGAAGTGAACTCCGGAATTGAGACAGGATTTACAGGATTGAACATGATGGAGCCGAAAATGGTCCTGTGTTTCTCTGTTCCCTCGATTAGGCAGCGTTGTCATCTAGTAGTCCCCTGGTGTACCGCTCCATCAGCGACTCCGGCGCGGTGTGAGCAAGCACCCGCGCGACCACCCGCCCGTCGCGAATCCAAATCGTCTCGCCCCAGCCACCCATGGTGAAATTTGGACCACCGAAAAGCTGTGTGGCTGTATCCTCGGTGAGGCAGTCGGCATCCAAAACCACCAGGTCAACAGAACGAGTGTCGAGCGACTGGATGACCCCGGTTAATCGCCGAAGACCGTTCTCAAAACAGTATCGCTTGCCATCTTCGGCATAAACAATCTCTTCGCCACGAGCAACGATGTTTATGGAATATGCGCTCACGATGTGGCCTAGCGACCCCAAGCTGAGCCGCGCCGCCGGTGACTCCCGCCAACCCGAAACCCGCATCGAAAACTGACCGGCGTAATCGGCGTTGGCTGCAGCGCTGTGTTAGGCCACATGGTCATAGCTCTAACCGCCTTCCGGCTCCTCGCCATCGTCTGCCTGCCAATCAATAACTCGCTGCTGCTCGGATGAAAGCTGAAGCGATGCGCCTGCCTTTCGGGTGATCTTGGCGTCGGTGAGGTCTGCGCCAGAAAAGTCGCAAGCGGTGAAACCGCAATGGCGGAAATCTACGTCTGCAAGCTTGGCTCCACGAAACCGAACGCTCTGCAAAATGCACGCACGAAAATCGGAGCGCGAAAGGTCGGCGGTGCTAAAATCCACATCAATGAAATCGTTCCAATTCGCGGTGGACTCGGAAAGGTCGGTGTCCTGAAATGAAGTGGCGCGAATCTCGGAGCGGCCAAAGAGTGTGCGTGGCAAAGTCAAATGCTCAAGTGTGGAATCGGCAAGCATCGTGCGAAAAAAGCTGACGCCGAGCACCTCATCATCGTGACGTGGCGGACGCTGCGGCAATGGTGGAATATCGCCGGGGTCAATAATCTGCTGACTCTGGAGCGACCGACATGAATCTTCGTATGATAATCGTGCCATAAAATGCTGTGCTGCGAATGTGGCCTAACGAAAGAAGCTCAGCGACGGCGGCCACGAGGCGCGCCGATTGCAACCGCGACGGCCCGCCGCCGTTCGCTGCAGCGCATGGTTAGGCGTCATTGGAACTCCCCCAGGCCAAGTGGATGACGGTAATACGCTGAATACTCGCTGCGCAGCAGCGGAATGAAAACAGCCGGCGCGCCCGTCCCACAAATGAATCTCTTCCTCTTCACGTAAACGCTGGCGAAGCGTGAGCCATCAGAGTCCAACTCGATCCGACTTCCGGAGTCGCGCATGTCCTGACTCAAACGCTCTCGCTCATGGCCCAACATCACGAGCACTCTGCCGTCAGCCAAAGTAAGCCGATTGCTGGACACAGACGTGATGGCAATGGAATTGGTGAGCGGGTCGTTGTCGAGCGGGACTGGACGATAAAAGCTCACGCCAACCGTGACGGCGAGCAAAGTGTAGAGAGCTGCCAAACTGACTGCTCCCCAAACCGTGACTCTGACGATGCGCTTCATGACGCCTAACGGCCAAGAGCTGAGCCACCCCGCCGGTGACTTGCGCCAACCAAAAACCCGCAGCGCAAACTGACCGGCGTAACCGGCGTTGGCTCCAGCGCTGTGTTAGGCCACTGGCTCATAATCTAATGCTTGCGCGGCTTAATGTTGAGAATCGTCAATTCGACAGGAATGAGCGCCTTCTTGGAGCGAAAATGCAACGTCCAAGGCTGTGGTGCGCCTCCAGCGTGATCAACTGCAAGATGGATGATGGTATCATCACCAAAACCCATGCCTCGCGGTGCTGGTGTCCAAAGATAAACCTTCATGTTCTGTCCGTTCGCGTCTCGAAGGCTAAAATCATCTGTAGTGACGCTCTCCATATCAAGCCACTTCGCGCCAGTATTGCGGAGGGTCAGAACCAAACTGCTACCGGCTGGTGCATTTGTGGCGTCGCTCCAATCGCTGACGACGCAAGAAAGCCCGTAGGAAACCATATTCGTCTGGCCGGACGCGAGTGGGATGAGCGTCTCTCCGGCAAAAAGAGACGCGCACGACAGTAATAAAACGATGAGTGTTTTCATGGTGCGAAGTGGCCTAACGACCAAAAGCTGAGCCACGCCGCCGGTGACTCCCGCCAACCCGAAACCCGCAGCGTAAACAGACCGGTGTAATCGGCGTTGGCTGCAGCGCTGTGTTAGGCAGACGGCTCATAAAACATGAATGTCGTGCAACACGACGGCATAACCTTCTGGACGGCGTGAAAACTCGAACTGCGCTGTCAAATCACTCCAACGACCGTCCAGCGGAAAATCATGGTCAAAGGAATAACCTCGACCATCCTTGAACGAAACCAAACTCGAATGCGCGTCCGAGCTAATCAAATCCGGGTCGGTGACGCGAACTGAATCCGAACGAGCATAATCACGCAACGCATCGCGAACCTGCTGCTCGCTCCATCGAATGCCGTAACTGTTCGGCTCGTCGAGCTGCAAAACTGCCTCACGAAACTCGCCGCGAGAAAGCTGACGAAACCAATCACGGGCGAATCTGGGAAACTCAACCTCTGCCTTGCCTGTGAAGCTCGGAATCATAAATCACGCGAGTCTGCCTAACGCTCCGGATCACCGACGCCGGACCAATGATCTCCGATTGTTAACTGAGACGCGATCCCGGCGTTCGGTGCAGCCGGTTTGTTCGACTTCACTTGTCTCGATGGTAATCATAGCGCTCGTACTTAGAGGCGACGAATGACTGCAAATCCTCCGGAGACTCAAAAAGCTCGGACCATACCTCGTAGCCATCAATTAGCGGGTCACCGTCTTGCTCGTAGGCTTCCAGAGTTGAGTGCCTCAGCATCTGATGCTGCCTCGCGTAAGCATCGGCCTCCTGCTCTGCTTTGCCAAGCGCCTCGTCTGCTGTGCTGCCCGAAAAGACAACAATGCGTTCCTCGAAAATGTTCGTGCCATCCTTCTTCTTCCCGAAAAGATAAACCGCCCGAACTCCAAACCATAGTTCTCGGGAAGCGGTGCTCATTCAGATTGTCGTCGAACGACCCAAGCTCAGCGACAGCCGGGCAAACCGCTCCGATTGCCAACCCGGACGCGATCCGGCTGTTCGCTGCAGCGCATGGTTAGGCGGCTTCATCATTTTAGCGCCTCGGGTGGCTTTGCCCACAGCCACTTGTCGCCGCGTTCCTGACCAAAGCAGACGACTCGCCACGTTTCAAACGTGTAGGGTTCTTTTTCGGCTTCCGCAATTATGACCAGCTCAGAGCCGTCTGCCAAGCTATAGCGCCATCGTATCTGGCCTCGGTAAGGTAGATCAGGCATCCCCACCCGATTGCTCACGACTGTCATGGGCATACCAATCTGCAAGAACGCAAACTGATCCACAGTCCGCTTGCTGTGGGTGCGACAACCAACAACAAGAAGAACCACAGCCACAAATAGAAGAAGAATAAAGCCCCTCATGGGAGTGAGCCGCCTAACGACAAAAGCTCAGCGACCCGGCCCACGAGACGCTACGATCGGAACAGTGACGCGATGGCCGGGTTCGCTGCAGCGTATGGTTAGGCGGCACGGGTTTCATTTGCTGGTGGTCCATGTGTAAAAAGGTGCGGCACTCGTAGCGGCATAAGCCAGCGCAATGAGCGTGACAGCGACACGAAATGAAATCGGCCGCTCGGAACGGCTGAGGATGCCGTGATTAGTGCTCATAGTCCCAACTCGCAACGCGCCTGAAAGCATCCACAAGAATCCCAATGGCAGCAGCAGCCCGAAGATAATGTCTGCCACGGTCAAACGAGGTGACATGATCGCGACGGCAACGACGTTGAGAACGAAAAGCCACAGGATCGGATGCGTGTAGCATCTCAGAGAGCGCCTCGGAACGTCTCGTGAATCATTTGGGGTTGTTAGCATGGTGCGCGTAGTGCCGCCTAACGCAAAGGTCAGCGACGGGAGCCAGCCGCCGATGACGTTCGATTTGTCTCTGAGCGAATCGGCTGGCTCCCGTTCGCGGGACCGTTTGGTTCGGCAAACGGCGCGATATCCTTGGGCCTCAGGAACTGGACGCACTCGCTCACCAAATGGAACAAACCCCACAGAAAGAGAACGGCCCCGATCAAAGCTGGCCAGATAAGGCCGTGAATCGCGTGAGGGATACGAAGTAGAAGCGCCACGATGACTGGCAAAAACGACGCCGCCTGCACCCAAAACAGAATGATGAGGAGTCGCCGGTGTCTCCGATGGCGCTCGTCTGAACTCGCGCGGAATAGCAGCGCCACGCTCAGTGGCACAACTGCACCTGAATAAAGCAGGAGAGGAAGCACGCACTGCAACAGGATGTCCGGAATGCTCATAGCGCTCTACGCCTAACGACAAAAGCTCAGCCACGCCGGATCAAGGACGTGGCCCGCGTCAGCGGAACTGACAACGCCCACCGGCGTTGGCTGCAGCGATTTGTTAGGCCGCGACCAGAATATCTCGAAATGTGCCTGCATGTTTTCCTCGTCCGACATCGCGCCGAATCACCGACAAAGTCCTGCCTCTGAGTGTATCGAGTGTGGAAGATGTGATCCAGAACTCATGTCCCGCAATCTGGACCTGCGTAGCCATATGACCTGTGCGCCAAGCTTCGCGTGTATCGTAGCCAATCGAGTAATGCTCACCTCGATATTCTTCGGTCAGTTCACCTTCTCGACTGTGAACGTCGTAAGCAAGCGTGTAGGAAATGCCAGGTTGCATGTCGGGTAACGTGGCCGCCCGCAAGAGCCGTTCCTCTGCTTCAGGTGAAACCTTGAATGGCAGCGGTGCAGACATAGCGGCCTAACGAAAAAAGCTGAGCCACCGCCGACCTGCGAAGTGAACCGCGACAGCGGAACGGCAAGCGCCAACGGCGGTTGGCCCCGGCGACTTGTTAGGCGGACGGCTCATCTACAATAATCCTCTCAAATAGATAATCACAGTCTGTGCCTGCATAAAATACATGGCCGCCATGCTTGATGAAATCTCGCAAAATCGCATGGACAAGCCCGACGGCGTGCAAAAGTGCCTCCAATGAGTCGCCGCCCTGAATGTCTGGTGGCGGATTAGCCCAGCCAGCAAACTGAACCGGGCAAAAGAAATCCTCGCCGCGCTGATAAACTGGCCCATAACTGACGGTGAATCGCACTCGCTCGCCGCCCGACTTCAATAAGTCAAAACTGCGCTCAACAAATGGTGATGGATTTGTCATGTGCGCGGAGTCCGCCTAACGACCAAAAGCTGAGCCACGCCGCCGGTGACTCCCGCCAACCAAAAATCCGCAGCGAAAGCTGCCAGGCGTAACCGGCGTTGGCTCCAGCGCTGTGTTAGGCATCATGGTCTCGGCCATACGTTGTGTAAATCACCGTCAACAAATCCGACTGCAACTGCCTGTGCTCGTCGCAGTATCGCGCTGCCAGCGCTGGGACGGTCGAGATATGCAGCAACTAAACGCTTGGCCGCCTCCAACACAACCTCCCAAGTTTCGCCTACGTCGGACTCAGGAAGATCAAGCGACTCCACGTCCGGTCGGAAAACCTCCTCGCACGCCCAGTCAGAGTCGTCCTCGCTGTATCTATCCAAGCCGACAATCTCGATACACCACGGCTCTGCGAGATTGAAGCTAAATGCCACAACGCTCGGCGAAATCGGATGGCTCAATGCGTCATCCAGCCAAGCATCAAATACGGATTGGAGTGTCGAGGTGTTCATGATGCCTAACTAGAATTGGACTGAATCGGATTCAGCCTAACTCGGCTGATTTGCAGCCTATTTCTTTTCATCACAATCGAGAATAAACTTGAATCGGCGGCCCCGTCAACGTTAAAACACGGCCATGTTGCCATCATCCGATGAGCCGCAAAGGCTGAAGCGTCCTTCCGAGGGGTTTATCCCCAACCCGAAACTCCGGCTGCAAGAGCAGTGCCGGGAGGTGATGCGGTTCAAACGCTTTTCCTTCCGCACCGAGGAGACCTATTGGGACTGGATCAAGCGGTTTATCCTGTTCCATGGCAAACGGCATCCGCGGGAAATGGGGGAAGCCGAAGTGACAGCCTTTTTGACCCACTTGGCGGCACAGCGGAACGTCGCCGCCTCGACCCAGAACCAAGCCCTGTGCGCGCTGTTGTTTCTTTACCGCGAGGTGCTCAAAGTGCAGTTGCCCTGGCTGGATGGCTTCGAGCGGGCCAGCCGCCCTCCCCGCATGCCGGTGGTGCTGAGCAAGAGCGAAGTCCAGCGGGTGCTGGCAGCGGTGCCGGGCCCGTACCAGTTGTTTTGCCGGTTGCTCTATGGAACAGGACTGCGCCTGATGGAAGGATTGCGCCTCCGCGTCAAGGACGTTGATTTCGAGCGGGGGCAAATCGTGGTACGGGATGGGAAGGGATTCAAGGACCGGGTCACCATGCTGCCGGAGCGCTTGGCCGAGCCCCTGCGGGCCCAGTTGATCCGGGTGAACGCGCTGCACGAGCGGGATTTGGCGGCAGGACTCGGAGCGGTGATGCTGCCTTTCGCCCTGGCGCAGAAATATCCCAACGCGGAACACGAGTGGGCCTGGCAATGGGTTTTCCCAAGCCCCGTGATTTCTGTTGATCCACGCGGCGGAGCAAGCCGGCGGCATCACGCCAACGAAACGAGCATCCAACGGGTGATGACTAAGGACTAAGGGTTCAGACCATAGCATGGGTTGTTTTTGATCGCGGCAATGGGCTCAAAACTTGCCTCAGTGAACGTGGCGAGAGCTTTAATCGCGATTGTCGAGGTGCCATTTTCGAGATCCCGGTCCAGCATGGAGCCTCAAAATTCCCTGCCAAATTCCTACCATAGGAATACGAATCCTCGAATGCCGTGCTACAAACAAACCGGGGCCCGTCCGCCCGGCGCTCGCAGTGGACGCCGCCGCAACAGCCACCAGCGGCTTTCGCTCGCCCGGCAGCCTGTTCCTGGCTCCTGGCGGGCCCGCTCTTTGACATATTGATTTTGATTTCGCCATGCGCCTCGCAACCGCCCGGCGAATCGAACCCGGATGGTGGGCCCTGCCGCGTGCCCCCTGCCCTGTCACCAACGGGCAGCGCACGCGGCACCCCGCCATCCGCGCGGCCTTTGCTTCAAAACCGACCGAATCCAGGTTGCTAAATAAAACCACAAGCCCGACTGAATTAGTCAGGTATTTCAAGAGCCCCTCCTCCGGTACCTCCGGCGGGTAAACTCCTCAAGCCGCCCAAAACATGCCTTCACCCAATCCGTTCAGTTCGGCGGCACATTCGGATTCCAAACGACCTGAAAGGTCGTGATTCTTCAGCCCAGCCTATCAGGCTGGGCTTTCTGACAATATATGCCTGCGCCCTGAAGGCGGCGCGATACCACGACGACGCAAACAGGACTAATGGCAATCAAAGCCGGGGCCCCACTGCACGAGTCGCCTTTTCAGACGGTTGGTCCAGTTTCCAGACGGTTGGTCCAGTTTCCAGACGGTTGGTCCAGTTTCCAGACGGTTGGTCCAGTTTCCAGACGGTTAGTCCAGTTTCCAGACGGTTAGTCCAGTTTCCAGACGGTTAGTCCAGTTTCCGGACGGTTAGACCTGCCCGGCGTAGCTGCTCGGAGCGAAGTCGGGTCCAGTTTCCGGACGGTTGGCCTGTCCGGCGTCCTGTCCGCCATAGCTGCATCAGCGACGGCGGAAGCTCCCAGCGAAGTCGGGTCCAGTTTCCGGACGGTTGGCCTGCCCGGCGAAGCAGCTCGAAGCGATCTGTCCCCAGAAGCGTTCACGAAGGGCGAAGTCGGGTCCAGGTTAAACAAACTTAATCCAGTTTCGATTCCCCTCCGTTACCTCGCGTTATCTCCTGTAAAATGAGCCCCTCCCTTCCGAGTCCAGGTTCCGGACGGTTACTTCCCAATACAAAACAAGTGATGGTCGCCGCGGAGGAAGATCTCGCCCTGGCTGATGGCCGGAGAGGCGAAACACGGTTCTCCGAGTTCGTTTTCGGCTACCAAATCCAGGTTGGGACCGGGTCGGATGACCCGGGTGGCGCCCTGATCCGAGAGGAAATAAACCAGACCACCGGCCGAAACCAGGGAGGCGTGGTGCTCGCCAAATCTCTCCTGCCACAGGATCTTGCCGGTCGCGGCTTCAAAACACAGGCCAAAACCCTGGTCGGAGGTGATCAAGAAATAGTCGCCGGCAATGATCGGGGATGGGACATAGGCTGCCCCTTTGGTGGTTCGCCATTGGATGTGGGTTTTGGTGACATTGCCCAATCCATCGGGTCGGATGGCCAGGATGTGATGATCGGGAAAGCCGCCCGTGATGTAAAGCAGGCCGGTTTTCTCGCTGTAAACGGGCGAGGCCACAAATTGCTCGGTGGGGCCGTCGATGACCCAATGGCGGTGGCCGTCGTTGGGATCGTAGCTGGCCACACACTTGTCCCCGGTCAGCACCATCTGGATGCGGCCGGCGAGCTCGCGAATCAGCGGGGCGCAATAGCTGCGGGTATGGTTTTCCCGTTTGGTCTGCCACAATTCCTTGCCGGTCTGGCGATCCAACGCCACGAGGTAGGAGTCCCCGTCGTGGTCGCCGTTAACGATCACCTTGTCGCCGAACAAAATGGGCGAACTGCAAAAGCCGTGCTTGCTGGCAAAGGGACCCGGCCGGACGAGCCAGCGTTGCTGACCGGAGAAGTCGTACGCGGCCACGACCATTTCGTGCACATCCAGGAACGCGACGTAGATCAAGGTGCCGTCGGTCACCGGCGTGCTGGAGGCATGGCTGTTGAGCGAATGCTTGGCTTCCATGGGGGACTTCAGCACGGTCTTTTGCCAGAGGATCCGGCCGGTGCGGCGATCAAGACACAGGAGGCAGCGCTCCTCGGTGTCCGCCAGGGAAGTGACGGTGAACACGCGGTCATCCCAAACAATGGGCGAAGCGTGGCCGACGCCGGGAATCTCCGACTTCCACACGATGTTGGAAGTGGCGCTCCAGTGAAGGGGCACGTTGGTTTCAAGACTGGTCCCATCCCCGCGCGGGCCGCGCCAACCGGGCCAGTTTTCAGCAGAGGCGGCGGCCAGGGAGAGGCTAATGGCAAAAGCGAAGATCAGGTTGCGCCAGGCGTTCCGGGACAATTTCCATCGATTGATCACGGGGCGAGTTTATACATTGGGCGGTCTGGCACAAGCGCGTTGGCGCAGTTTGCCAAGCAGGCTGAGAACCCATGATCTCGTGAAACAAAAACTTGAACATGAGCCAACAGAGAACAGAGAGCGAAAATAATTTCTCTCTTTCTTCAGTCTTTTGGCCCCATGCGTCGCTGGTAGCTTCCCCTTTCGCCCACAAGCTTCGGGGGACAGGTCGCCGGAGGGAATGCCGGGCAGGCAGGATGGGCGACGGAGGTCTGCTGAGTCGCCTCGCTTTGGTTCGAACTCAACATGTCAAATCCTGTCAATCCTGTCTAAACTCCGGAGTTCCCCTTTTCCTTCGCAGCCCCGCGACCCCCTCAACTCCGGGCGGGTTGCGCAATTTGTTCCAGCAGGACGGGCAGAAACTGCTTCTTCCGCGAGACACACTTGGGCCAGATTGCGGCCTGGCCCCGACCACCCGAGAGACGCTCGAACCGGAGCGGGTCGGGATCGTCGATCAGGACGATGCTGTCGCCCCGCAAGGTGTCGGTGATGAGCAAAGCCAGAAAATCCCAGCCGGCCCGTTCGCGCCGGACGCGCATGGCCTCTTCAAATCCCTCCAGTCTTTCCGGCGTGACCTGGGTGCGGTCAACGGTTTCCACCTGGGCGACGGCAAACCGGATGCGACCCTCGGCGAACTCCTTCAAATCCCGCTCCAACAGGGCTTCGATCCCGCCGGTCACAATTTCGTCGTTCCGGGCAAGCAATTCGCGGCCGAATTCCACCAGTTTCACCCCGGCAACACGGGCGAGGCGCGCCGCGAGTTTGCGATCTGTGTCGGTGGTGGTGGGTGACGTGAGCAGCAACGTGTCCGCCAGCAAACCGCCCAGCAGCAGGGTGGCCTCGGCCCGCGGCAAGGCCATCCCGGCCTCCTGCCATTTCAAAGCCACAATCGTCGCGGTACTGCCCACCGGGCGGCAATCCACCCGAATAGGTTGCCGGGTCTCCAAGGCGCCCACGCGATGGTGATCCACGATTTCCACAATCTCCGCTTCATCCAGGCCGTCCACGGCCTGGTGCCGTTCGAAGTGATCCACCAGGATGACTTTGGGGGCCGGGGCGGCCAGCGCGTCAGAACGCGAGAGCAACCCCAGCAGATTTCCTGAATCGTCGAGGACCGGCAGCGGGTAGGGACATTTGGCCAGGAGCGCACGCACCTCCCCCAGCGGCTGGCCGGGTCGCAGCGATTCAACGTCGCGCGACATGACGTTTTCGACCGGGATCGCCGTGGGCAAGACCGAGGCCAAGGCCATCAGGGATCCGCGGAACCGATAGACTCCAGGGCCGTGGTGAAGGCGGAGGGCGCGCTGCCAGGCCGCAGTTTTGCGCGGAGCGCAAACAATCACCGCTGCGGCTTGCCGCTGCGCAGCCAATTCCAAGATCGCGGGGTCATCGCCGATGAGGAGGACATCACCAGGTTCAACCCGCGCAGGTTCGAGGGTTACCTTGCCGTCCGCAGTCCGGGAAATATCCCGCCACGATTCCAGGCGTAGCGCCCCGACGAGGTCGTTGAAGTGGAAGAGCACCCCCATGTAATCCTCCATATTAAAATGGTAAAAAAACTGGGCCATCGGCAGGCGGTCGCTCAACGCCCCGCAGAATTTGCCGTCGGAAGCCACCACGGGGACAAAACTCACCCGCCGCTCCTGGATGATCCGGATGGTATCTCCCAGGGAGGCGTTGGGGGCCACGGAAAACACTTCCCGCCGCATGACCGCGCCAACCTGGAGGCGAAGACTCTTCACCTGACGCGGGAGGGGCAAACCCGCCTGCTCAAACAACCAGCGGGTTTGGGGAATCGGTTCATCGCAAATCACCCCTTCGAACCGTGCCGTTCGATTCTGCCGCTGCAACAACGCCGCATAAACCACGGCGGAAGTCGCGGAATCGGTGTCCGGCCGCAGGTGGCCGATAACCAGAATGGGTGAACTGGAAACTCGCGGAGAAGGAGGATTAACCGGGGTGGCCATATACGTCATTTCACCCCACGCGCCCGACATCCACCCCGGGGACCGTGCCCTGATGCTGCTGGTTCATGGTTACGCAAATCGTTCGTCCCGATCACTTTAATGAATATCGAAGCCGGATAAAGGCTTAATTCCGCGGGCTGAAGGCGAGGGCGGCCAAAATGCCAGCACAGCCCCCGCCGCCGCTGAGTAAAAATCCTCCTAAGATTTTATCACTCTGTCCTATTCCCGGGCGGGGTTCGAACGTAGATTTTCGGCCGTGAAGCACCAGCGAAACCAGCATGGCAAAGGGCACCGCACGGATGAGGCCTAATCGTTTTGCCATCCTTGGGACAGGATTCTGGTCGGCGTTTCAACTCGCCGCCTGGCGGGAGCTGCGGGATGCGGAATGCG
The DNA here is from genome assembly GCA_903918755.1 of uncultured Pedosphaera sp. GTDB lineage: Bacteria > Verrucomicrobiota > Verrucomicrobiia > Limisphaerales > Pedosphaeraceae > CAIXFN01. Next base: position 37,318 of record CAIXFN010000093.1, on the reverse strand, counting down.
TGGCGTTGTGCAACCGCACCCGGCGAAAGGCGGAAGATCTAGGAAACCGGTTTGGCATCACCAAGATTTTTACGGACCCCGTGGAGTTGTTCGAAGATGGCCCACTGGATTTCGTCGATATCATCACGGGACCGGAATATCACCGACCTTTGGTGGAGTTGGCCGCCCAATTCCGGGTGCCGGTGATTTGCCAGAAACCACTGGCGGACAATCTCGCGGATGCGACCGCCATGGTGGCCGCCTGTCGCGGGGCGGGAATACCGCTTTTGGTGCACGAGAACTGGCGGTGGCAAACGCCCCTGCGGGCGCTCCAATCCCTGCTCGCAGTGGGAACGATTGGCCAGGTGTTTCGAGCTCGCATTGATTTCGTGTGCTGCTTTCCGGTTTTTGAAAATCAGCCCGCATTACGGGAACTCAAGCAATTCATCCTCAGCGACCTGGGCAGCCATCTCCTCGACATTCCACGTTTTCTTTTCGGAGAGGCGGACCGTCTGTATTGCCAGACCCATCGGGTCAATCCCTCCATCCAGGGAGAGGACGTCGCCACGGTGATGCTGGCGATGAAGGCGGGCGTAACCGTGACGGTGAATCTCAGTTATGCGAGCCGAACGGAAACGGAGCGATTTCCGGAAACCTACGCTTTTATCGAAGGCAGTGAAGGGAGCCTGTCGCTCGGGCCGGACTACTGGATCAGGGTCACCAATGCCCAGGGCACCACTGCGCAACGGCATGCTCCGCCAGAATACGCCTGGGCGGATCCCCGTTACGCCGTGGTCCATGCCAGCATCCGGGATTGCAATGCGCATCTGCTGGGGGCGTTGCGCGGGGAAGGCCCGGCCGAAACCACGGGCGAGGACAATTTGCGGACCTTGGAACTGGTCTTCGCCGCCTATGAGAGCGCCCGCACGGGCACGGTCGTGCAACTGAAATGAATCCATGCCACCATCCGCCACATCGCCCCGAAATCGCTGCCCGGCGCAATCATCATGAGTGACCGCTTCCTGGCCAAATATCTGATCGAAACCGCCTTGCCCGTCGAGGAAGTGGCGGAGGTGATCGCCGGGGAACAATCCTCCGGAACGTTTCTGCCGGTGCCCGGCGAAACGCAGGAATTGAAACAAAGGGCCCGCGCGCGAGTGGAAAAGGTCTTGCTGCTCGGTCAGGTGGACGCCCCGAGCCTCCCCGGGGCCTTATCCCCCCGGGGCGAATCACGCCCGGGTGCCTATCAGCGGGCCGAGATCACCCTGGCGTTTCCGGCGGCCAACATCGGAGCGAACCTGCCCACCCTGCTGGCCACGCTCTGTGGCAATCTTTACGAACTCCGGGAACATTCCGGCTGCAAACTACTCGACTTTGAGGTGCCGAGGCCCTTTTTTGCCCGTTATCCGGGTACGCGTTTCGGGGTGGCCGGGACCCGTCGGCTCACCAATGTGTTCGGGCGTCCGCTCATCGGCACCATCATTAAGCCCAGCGTCGGACTTTCCCCGGACCAAACCGCCGCCCTGGTCCGGAACTTGGCCGAGGCCGACATCGATTTCATCAAGGACGATGAATTGATGGCGGATCCCCCGCATTGCCCACTGGCGGACCGCGTGCGCGCCGTGATGCGCGTCATTAATGAACACGCGGAACGCACGGGCCGGAAGGTGATGTTCGCCTTCAACATCAGTGACGACGCGGACACGATGCTCCAGCACCACGATACGGTCCTCGCAGCCGGTGGAACGTGCGTCATGGTCAGCGCCAACAGTGTCGGCTTTTCCGCCGTGGCCCGGTTGGCGCGGCATTCCCAATTACCCATCCACGCGCACCGCAACGGCTGGGGAATGTTCACCCGCCATCCGCTGTTAGGGATGGAGTTCGCCGCTTATCAAAAATTCTGGCGACTGGCCGGGGTTGATCACCTGCATGTCAACGGGCTGCAAAACAAGTTTTGGGAGCCGGATGAGTCCGTGGTGCGCAGCATTCAGGCCTGTCTGGAGCCGCTCCCGGGAGGTGGGGAGGCGCTCCTGCCGGTGGTTTCCTCCGGCCAATGGGGAGGTCAGGCGCCGGAGACTCACCGCAGGACCAAGACGCTGGACCTCCTTTACCTGGCGGGCGGTGGCATCATGGCGCATCCTCGGGGACCCGCGGCCGGTGTCCGCGCTTTGCAACAATCCTGGGACGCGGCCGTTCAAGGCATCCCCCTGAGCGAATACGCGGTCACCCATCCGGAACTACAGTTTAGCCTGACCCGCTTCGGGAAACCTGGCCCCGCATGACCTCCCTGATCAAACCATCCCCGCGAGCTTCCCGACCATTGCTCTTTGCCTGGTATGGCGACGATCTGACGGGCACCACGGATGTTTTGGAAGTGTTGGCCGGGGCGGGGATCCGCGCGGTCATCATTCTGACCAAACCTACTCCCGAACTCTTGACGCGATTTGGCGGTCTTCAAGCTTTCGGAATGGCGGGAGCTAGCCGGACTTGGTCTCGCGGGGAAATGGACCGCCATTTGCCCGCCGTTTTCCGGGCACTGCGGCGGAGTGGGGCGCCATTGGTGCAGTATAAAATTTGTTCGACGTTCGACTCCTCGCCCCGGGTGGGGAGCATTGGCCGGGCCATAGAACTCGCCCACCGCAGTTTTCCGGCCCCGGTCGTCCCGGTCGTTGTGGGCGCCCCCGCGCTGGGCCGGTACGTGGCGTTTGGCAATCTGTTTGCGCGCTCGGGATTGGATTCCGAACCCACCCGGCTGGACCGCCACCCGACGATGACCCGCCATCCCATCACGCCCATGGATGAGGCGGATCTGCGCGTACACCTCCGCCGACAGACGCGCCTGCCCATCGGGCTCTTTGACCTGCCCCGGCTGCAAGCCGCGGATCCGGAGCGGGAGTTGGATCGATTGAATCCCAAAGGAATCCTTTTTTTTGACGCGGTCGCGGAAGCGCATTTGCGGACCATCGGACGGCTCATCGCCCGTTGCGCTCCGGCGCGCAAACCGCTTTTTTGCGTCGGCTCCAGCGGTTTGACCGAAGCGATGGTCCGACATTGGCAGGATTCCGGGGTGATCGCGCCACCTTGTGAGGTTTCACCGCCCCACCAATCGCGCGAACGCACTGGTCTGGTGCCGGTTGTGGCGATTTCCGGAAGTTGTTCGCCCGTAACCCGTCGCCAAATCCGATTGGCGGTGCGGGCGGGATTTCAGGCCCTGCGATTGACTCCCCGCCAATTATTAAACCCGCACACCGCCACCCGGACGCGGCAGCGCCTGGTTGCACGCGCCAACCAATTTCTGCGCGCCGGCCGGAGCGTGATTATTTATTGCACTGCGCCCTCCCAGACTTCGCCGTCCCGCGTGGGACGCTACCGGCTCAGCCAGAAGTTGGCCGGGGAATTGGGGGAATTGCTGGAAGCCATCTTGCGGCAAATTCCTGTCCCGGCGGCGAATTCCCTCCGGGTGGTAGTTTGCGGCGGTGACACCAGCACGCACGCGGCGCGGGTTTTGGGAATCGAAGCGTTGGAATACGTGGCCCCCATGGCTCCCGGATCGCCCTTGTGCCGGGCGCATGCGCCGGAGCGCGCGGCGCATGCGCGAGAAATTGTATTCAAAGGCGGCCAGGTCGGGCGGGATACTTTCTTTCTGGAGGTGGCGGCCGGAGGATTTCCGGCGCCCGGGCGGTCGCGGTAAACGGAATGAATCATGAACCCGATTAAAATAGCCCTCATCGGCGCCGGCGGGAAAATGGGCAGCCGGATCCTGGATCACCTGGGCCCGAACCCCGCCTACTCCCTCCGCTGCGTGGAGACGGGGCCGGCGGGATTGGGAAACTTGGAGCGACGGGGTATCCTCGCGGTAAGTCTGGCGGCAGCCGTGGATGACGCGGAGGTCGCCATCCTCGCCCTCCCCGATCGCCGGCTCGGTGAAGTCGCTGCGGCGGTCGTACCGCGTTTGCCATCGGGCAGCCTGGTGATCACGCTCGACCCGGCCGCCATCTTCGCGGGAGAACTGCCGGCCCGACCGGATCTCGGCTATTTTGTTTCGCATCCCTGCCACCCGAGCGTGTTCGATCATTTTGAAAGCCAGCTTGAAAGGGACGATTTCTTCGGCGGCACGCATGCCTCCCACGCCATCGTCTGCGCGCTGGAACAGGGCACCGAGGATCATTATAATCTGGGGGAAATGCTCGCCCGGAATTTTTACGCGCCGGTCACCCGCGCTCATCGCCTGACGGTGGCCCAGATGGCGGTGTTGGAACCTGCCATGGCCGAAACTTGCGGCATCGCCCTGATTATGTTGCTGCGGGAGGCCCTGGAGGAGGCGGTGCGTTGCGGCGTGCCCCGCGCCGCGGCCGAGGATTTCATGTATGGTCATATCAAAGTGCCCCTCGGCATTGCTTTCGAGCGGGTGAATTTTCCCTTTAGCGATGGTGCCAAACTCGTGGCCGAGTACGGTCGACGCCAAATCATTCAACCGGATTGGAAGAAGGTCTTCTCCCCGGCCAGCATCGCGGAACAAGTTCAGATCATTGTGAGCGGCGCCTTACCGCCCGTCTCCCCGACGCCCGCTGATATTACTCCGGCCGTTCCGAGCTCTGCCTCATGAAAAAAACCATCCCCTGCTCTTTGCTGCTCGGGCTTGCCGTTTTGGCCCTCGCCGGCTGCGGGCAATCAACTCCCGCGGGGCCGACCGCTTCCGCCGGGGACAAGCAGTTGACCATTGGCGTGGCCTTTGAAACCCTGCAAACGGAGTTTTGGATTGCCGGCCTGGACGCCATCAAGACGGAACTAGCCCAGCGGAAGATCCGAGTGCTGGAGGCAATCGCGGACGGCGACGCCAATCGCCAATATGAACAGGTAAAGAACCTGATCACGCGGAAGGTGGACGGGATCATTCTCGTTCCCAAAGATGCCAAAACGTGTCTTCCCATGATCAAGGCCGCCCAGGCGGCCGGGATTCCGATTGTCCTCTTTAATCGTCCCAGCGACTCCCTGGGAACCAATACCCCGGTGGCGGTGGTGGCCGACAATCTGGCCCTGAGCCGGGCGACGGTGGCCAGCCTGGTTGCCCGCGCGAAGACCACCGGCACCCGCCATGCCGGAATGCTGATACTGGGCGATTTGGGCGACATGAACGCCATCGGCCGGCGGGACGGTTTTGAGGCGGCGGTGAAGGGCAACGAGAGCGTCGTGGATGTCGTCGCCCGGGTGCCTTCCGAGTGGAATCAGGAAAAGGCGCAGGCCGGGGTCGTGAATGGACTGGTGGCCCATCCCGAAATTGATTTCATTTTCACGTCGTCGGATTTCCTGCTGCCCTCGATCGTCTCCGCGCTGAAATCCGCCGGCAAATACAAAAAGGCCGGCGAGCCAGGTCATGTCATTCTGGGTGGCTTTGATGGTGATGCGACCGCGTACCAGATGTTGACCGACGGTTATTTGGACGCGACCGGAGTTCAGGACGTCTATTTCGAGGCCCAACAAGCCGTTCAATCCCTGCTGGACCAGCGGGCGGGCAAGACCGCGACCGGTAATATCCAGGATCCCGGCTTTGTGATTGACCAGGAAAACCTGAAGGAAAAGGCGCCCCGAATGTGGGGCGCCAATGTGAAGAAGCATCGTTAATGAGCCTGGACGTCGCCATTGCCCCCCCTCATCCTGGCCGTTGGCGGCGGCTGCTGGGGTCGGATTATTTCATCCTGCTGATCAGCGCGCTTTATTTTCTGGCTCTGGCCCCGTTCATTCCCGGATTTGCCACGCCGGAGAATTTGCGCAACCTGCTTGCCAATTCGTTGCCGCTCCTCGTAGTCGCCGCCGGGCAGACCGTGGTTTTAATCGCGGGCGGGATTGATCTTTCCGTCACCGCCATCATGGCCGCGACGAGTGTGCAGGGGGCCTTGGTAATGCAGCGCATGCCGAATCACGGACTGCTGGCGACCGTGACCGGAGTGGCGGCAATGCTCGGGATCGGCGCCGTGGTGGGCGGCGGCAACGGCATGGCAATCACCCGCCTGCGGATGCCCCCCTTTATCGTAACTCTTACCGCCATGATGTTTTTCAGCGGCTTCGCGGTCTGGGTCACCCAATCCCAGAAGATCAACGGCTTGCCCGAGGACTTCAACAACCTGGGCGGAAAACTCCCCTTCACTTTGGCTGCTTCGCTCCTGGCGGTGGGACTGCTCGGCTGGCTCCTCCGCCGCTCACTCTTCGGGGCCTGGCTTTACGCCGTGGGCCATAACCCGCGAACCGCCCGAGTATCGGGGGTTCCGGTCGATGGGGTGCTGGTCGGGGCTTATGTTTTGAGCGGACTGGGCGCCGCGCTGGCCTCGGTGCTGCTGACCGGCCAGGGGGAAACGGGCGATCCAGTGCTGGGCCGTTACCTCCTATTGGACGTGATTGGCGCTTCGGTGATTGGTGGCGCCAGCTTCTTTGGCGGGCGCGGAAATGTGCTTTCTACCGCCGCGGGGGTTCTCTTCATCAAACTCATCGACAACAGCCTTGGGTTGCTGGGGTCGTCCCACTTCACCATCATGATGGTCAAGGGCTGCCTGATCCTGGCCGCCGCCCTGGCGGATTCACTCCGCCATCGCCTCGTGGCGGCCAACTAAATTGGATTGCGACCATGATTGAGTTTCAAGGCGTGGCCAAGAGTTATGATGGAATCCGGGCCTTGGGTCCGATCAGTTTCGCGCTGCGTCCCGGCACGATCCTGGGGTTGATCGGGGAGAACGGGGCCGGCAAGTCCACGCTCATGAACCTGCTGGCGGCGACGGTGCAACCCGACGCCGGGCAAATGCTGCTGGGCGGCCAACGCTATGCGCCGCGTGAACCGGGTGCAGCCCTCAACCAGGGAGTCGCGCTCATCCACCAGGAATTAAACCTGTTCCCGAATTTGAGCATTGCGGAAAACCTGTTTCTCACGCGATTTCCGCGGCACTGGTGCCCGCCATTTATCCAGCGGCACGCCCTGCAGGCGGAAGCCCGCGAGTTGCTTGCGGAAGTTGGCCTGGACTTGGATCCTGGCACCCTGGTGGAACAGCTCTCTCCGGGAGAGAGTCAATTGGTGGAAATCGCGCGGGCGCTCGGCGCCGCGCCGCGCTTGATTCTGTTCGATGAAGCAACCACCTCCCTGGGAACCCGGGAAGCGGAACGCCTGTTTCAACTTGTGGAGAAATTGCGCCAGCAGGGCATCTCCATGATTTATGTTTCACATACCCTCGCCGATGTCCGCCGCTTGTGCGACGACCTGGTCGTGCTGCGCGACGGCTTGGTGGTCGGCCAGGGCCCGGTCGCCGAATTTTCCCTCCCCCGGATGATTTCGCTGATGGTGGGGCGTCAACTGGATCAATTGTATCCGACCCGCACCGGGGAACCGCAAACCGACCTGGTCTTGGAAGTCCGGGGAATCTCGCAACCTGGGGTCATGAGGAATATCTCGTTCCAACTGCGGCGGGGCGAAATATTGGGGCTGGCTGGTCTGCTCGGCGCCGGGCGATCCGAATTGGCCCGCGTCCTGTTTGGGTTGGAGCGACCCAGCAGCGGCGAAATCCGCTTGGACGGGATTCCCCTGCCCCCCGGCCAAGTCCGGCAGCGCATCCAACGGGGCATGGCCTTTCTAACCGAAGATCGCCGCACGGACGGTTTGTGCCTGAACGCGTCCCTGACGGATAACCTCGGCCTCGTCGTGCTCCCGCAATACGCCTCCGGAAATACCGGACGAATCGATCGGACTAGTCTGCAGGGAGCAATTACTACCGTGCGCGAGGCGGTACGACTATCCGCCAAGGCCGCCGACCGGCAACCGGCCCGGACTTTGAGTGGCGGCAACCAGCAAAAGGTCGTGCTGGGAAAATGGTTACTGGCGCGGCCCCGGGTGCTCATTTTGGATGAACCCACGCGCGGCATTGATGTGGGGGCCAAGTTCGAGATTTACCGGCTCATCCAGGCGGTGGCCGATCAGGGCGCGGGGGTGCTGCTGATTTCCTCCGAAATGGAAGAATTGCTCGGCCTGTGCGACCGCATTCTCGTGCTGAGCCGCGGCGAAATCACGGACACCCTGGCCCGGGACGAATTTGACCAATCGCGGATCCTGCGCTCCGCGCTCGCCCATACCCTCACCGCATGAATCCCCCCGGCTCCAGATTGGTCCGGCTGGCGCTCAACCAGGCCTCGGTCCTGCTTTTTGCGCTGGTATTCGCCGGTTTCGGAGTGCTAGCGCCCCGGTTTCTCACCCTGGTCAATTTCTCCCATATCCTGCTCCAATCCGCGCCCACGCTGATCGTGGCGGTGGGCTTGACTTTCGTCCTCCTGACGGGCGGGGTGGATCTCTCGGTGGGGGCGATTATGTTTGTCGGCGCCGCGCTCACCGGCCGGGTGGTGTTGGGCGGCGCCGGCCCCCTGGCGGGCCTGGCGCTCATGCTCCTGGCCGGGGCCATGGTGGGACTCGGCAACGGGATATTGGTGACCCGTTGCCGGTTGCTTCCCTTTGTCGTCACCCTGGCGGTACTGTCCATCGGACGCGGCTTCGGATTGTGGTTGACGGAAACCCGCGCCATCAATCTGCCGCCGGAATTCCTGCAGTTTGGCGCCGCCCGGGTTGCGGGAGTTCCGGTTCCGGTGCTGCTGGCCCTGGGCGTCCTGACCCTTGCCGCCCTGATCCTGGCCCAAACCGCCTTCGGACGTCAGCTCTATGCCGTGGGCCACAACGCCGAGGCCGCCCGTCGCGCGGGAATCAATTCGCGGCGCATTCTCCTGGTGGCCTACACGCTCTGCGGATTGTGCGCCGGCCTGGGCGGCTTTGTTTCGCTTTCGCAACTGGGGGCGGTGTCCCCCAAATTTGGGGAGAACTACGAGTTCAAGGGCATCGCCGCCGCCGTTTTGGGCGGCACCAGTCTCTACGGCGGACGCGGCCGGATTTTTCCGGGCGCTTTCCTCGGCGCCACGCTCATCCAGGCGGTGGAAAACGGTTTAGTGATCCTGAATACGGACCCCTATCTTTATCCGTTAATCACCAGCGCCATCATTTTCTTGGCGGTGCTCGTGGATACCACGCGCGCGCGGTTGCTGGCCAGCCGGAATCGGCGAGTCATCCTAATCCCAACCGCCCAGCCCGAATGAACCTTCCGGCCAGCGACATTCTCATCAGCGGTTGCCAGCAGCGTCCCTCGCCGCTGATTGAGTTGCGGGCGGGTCCCCTTTCACTCGGCTTCGAGGACGGCGGCGTGCGGTTTGTAACCTTCGCCCAACGCGAGATATTGCAGGGAATGTATGCGACAGTCCGCGATGAGTTCTGGAATACCATTCCGCCGCGCGTTCAGAATCTCGTGATTGACCGGAAGGCAGAGTCCTTCGCGATTTCCTTCACCGCCGAGCACCGGAGCAACGACATTCATTTCGTCTGGCAGACCCGGATCGAAGGGACGGCAGCTGGGACCCTTCATTACACGGCGGAGGGCGAAGCAAAAACGACCTTTTTGCGCAACCGGATCGGGCTTTGCATACTGCACCCGATTTCCGGCTGCGCCGGCCAAGTCTGCCGGCTGGAATACGTGGATGGAAGATCGGCCGAGGTCAATTTTCCGCAGCTAGTGGCGGCCCGGCAACCGATCCCTGGGTTCCACGATCTCCGTTCCCTGGCCCATGAAATCGCCCCCGGCCTTTGGGCGGAGGTTTCGCTGGCCGGGGAGGTGTTTGAAACCGAGGATCAGCGCAACTGGATTGATGCGAGTTTCAAGACCTATTGCACGCCCCTGTCCCGTCCGCGACCCGTGCTGGTTCCGGCCGGCTCGAAGCTCAGCCAATCGGCGACCTTGCGCCTCAAGCCAGTAAAGGAATCGGCAGTGCGGTTCTCGTTGTCTGGGCAATCGGAGCCGGCCAGTTCAGCCCCAGTTGTAAACGTTACCTTTGAGGATGCGGCTCATCCCCTCCCCTTTGTCGGGCTGCAATGTTCGGTGACCAACCGGCCATTGCAAGTACCCGCGCTCACAGCGGTCCAACGAAATCGACTCCGCAAATTGGGACTCTCGCATCTGCGAGTGGATTTGCGGCTCGCTTCGCGGGATTGGCCGGAAACGCTGGCCGCGGGCTACCGGGAAGCGGTGGACCTCGATTTGCGGCTCGAACTGGCCATCCACGTTGATCCAGTTAACGCGACGCAACTTCGGGAGTTGGCCCGCTGCCTGGGTTCCGGCGAGGGAGGGCACGCCCTGCTGGACCGTTGTCAACGGCTCCTCATTCTGGAGGCGGGCGCGCGCTCGACCAGTCGGGAAGTTTTCGCCGCCGCGGTGTCGAACCTTGCTTCGCTGGGCCTCCCCATGGGCCTGGGGACGGATGGAAACCTCTACGATTTGGACCTGGCGGCCGCGGCTGCGGGCGTGGCGGCGGGGGCCAAGTTCATTGCCTGGTCCATGAATCCACAGGTGCATGCCGATGACAATCGGTCGATGGCGTTGACGCCATTGGGGGCGGCGGATCAACTCCGGACCATGCGGCACCGGTTTCCCGGAATTCCCCTCGTGGTTTCCCCGATCACCATACGACCGCGCTTCAATCCGATCGCCAGCCTGACGCCCCGGCAAGCCGGTGAACGCGCGGCGGCCGCTCCGGCTGATCCCCGGCAGGTTTCGCTGTTTGGAGCGGGTTGGACCCTGGCGATGATCCAACAATTGGCTGCGGGGGAAGCTCAAAGTCTCACCTTCTGCGCAACCGCCGGCCCCCGGGGTTTGTTGACCACGAGCGATCCGCTGCCTTGGCCAACCGGTCTGCAAGATTCGCCCGACGCGGTGTTCCCGATCTTCCATCTTTTTGGCGGCTGCCGCCTGTATCCAAGCTTTTCGCGGACCCAATCGAGCGAGCCCATGAAAGTTGCCGCGCTCGCGTTGCGTAACGGCCGCACCACCCGGTTGCTGTTGGCGAATTTGGAGCCGGTTGCACAAACCGTGCGCGTCCCGGACTGGGGGACCGGGCCCCGGCTAAAGTACCTGGATGAACCGGGAATCCTGGCCGCACTCCGCAATCCCGAAGCCTGGCAGGCGGATCACGGCGAGGCATTGTCGATGGCCCCGGACCGCCGTGTGCTGACGCTGCCACCCTGCGCCCTCGCCTGGCTTGACTATTCCCCCGCTCCCGATCCAACTTTATAAAAAACCCGGCTGCATCCAAAAATTCCGCCCTCGGCGCGGGCTTCGGCGCGCTGCTCAATGCCTGCGCCAAACTCGACTTTGAGCCGCACGATATTGCGGAGCAATTGGACGACAAAGGCCATTATGAAGTCGAATTGGACCGGGAGTTCCCCTTCCTGATCAAGCTCTTCCGTTTCAGTTCCCAGCAGCACACGCGCGCGCAAACCTGGCACGAGCGGCTCGAATTGTTCATTCCCCTGGACGGTCCCGCGCGCTTCCGCATGGGCAACCAGGAAGTGCCACTGGACTGCGGCGACATGCTCGTGGTGGATAACCTCAAACTGCATCATGTCGTGGATTTTCCCGGATTCAACACCCGCGTGGTGGTGATCAGTTTCCTCCCGGAATTTGTCTACAGCCTCGGTTCCCCCTCCTTCGATTACGCCTTCCTGCTTCCGTTTTACACCAAGCTGGAGAAACTCACCCACGTGCTCCGGCTCCCGGACCCCACGACCGACCCGATCGGTCTGGCCTTGGCGTCCCTCCTGGGGTGTTACTTCGACTGCCCGCCGCACCACTTCAAACAAATCGGATGCAAGGCGTTTCTGTTGGAAATCCTCTTTCACATGGCGTGCCGCTTCCAGGGATCGGAATTGCTGAAATGGGAATTCGTCCGGCAGCAACAGCGCACGCTGCAACTCAAGAAACTCTTCGACCATATCAGCCGCAACTATGCGGAGAAACTCAGTGTGGGCGAAGCCGCCACCCTGGCCGGAATGAGCCAACCGCAATTCATGAAGAATTTTAAAAAAGTTTCCGGAATGACCCTGGTGGCGTATCTCAATCATGTCCGTCTCACAAACGCCGCCCGACTTCTAAAGGAAACCAGCCTGTCGATTGCCGAGATCGCCAGCCAGGTGGGATTTTCGGACCAGAGCCACTTCGACAAGCGGTTCAAACGCTCCTTTGGCACGGTGCCCAAAGAATACCGCGCGGCCAAACCCTCCGTCAGCCGTCCAAATTGACCAACCGGAATTCAACCGGATCACCTGTGGCGCTTAATCCAATTAAATTGAGAAATGGGAAACCCCTCGCCACGAAATCGAATATTCCAAGCGGACCGAAATCTCCTTTTCGCATGAACTCCATGTCTTCTCATTTCGCCATCACGCGGAAATCCGGATTTGTCCTTGCGGGACTCCTCTTGACTTGGGCAGCAGCCGGGGCGGAGGTTGGGATTCCTATCCGGTTTGACCTCCCCAAGGCAGCCTATGTCACGCTGGTTTTGGAGGACGCCGAAGGAAAGCGTGTTCGCAACCTGATCTCCGAAACAAAATTGCCGGCAGGTGAAAACACCGTTTATTGGGACGGCTATGACGAAGGCAGTTCCTCCGGCTCTGGTGATTATGTGCGCCAGCGCGCGCCTCAAGGCGACTACCATGTTCGGGGACTGGTCCACGACGGATTACACCTGCGCTACGAGTTCAATGTATATGGCGGCGGCAATCCGCCCTGGCCCACGTTGGACGGCAGCGGCGGCTGGCTGGCCGACCACTCGGTGCCCTGCGACGTTTTGTTCCTGCCACAAGAGACCGGTCCAGCGTGCGGCGGTATCCCGCAGCTTCTGCTCGCCTCGCGCGTGGGTGAGGCGGGCGACACGCTGCTCCTGATGGACGAGCAGGGAAACAAGCTCGTCGGCGGTCCCAAGATCGACGGCTGGGCGGGCGGCAACGCGTTGGCGCGCGACGCCGGCCCCGATCGCGACCCGGAATTCTTCGCCTACACCGTCAACCTGAGCGTCGGCTCAACCCCGGTTCATGGCTTGTACGCCGCGAAGAGCATGCGGCAACGAAACGGCGGAACGACCCCCATCGATACCTTCGCGGCCAAACTCATCGGCAAGTACCCCGACGGAGTGCGCGAGGGCATTCACGAAGGCGCGGGTCTGGCGGTGCATAACGGGATCATTGCCACGAGCGTCCCGTGGAAGAACACGATTTATTATTTTGACAGCCGCAAAAAGGCTGCCCTCGGCTCGAGCACCCTAGCCCATCCCAAAGGGCTGCTATTCGACACCCGAGGAAGACTGTTGGTGCTGAGCGAAAGCCGCTTGGAACGTTACCGCGCCGAAGTGCCGCCGGGAGGAACCAACGTGCAATTGTCGAACCGGGAAATCCTGATCACCGGCCTCGATGACCCGCAACGGATGGCCGTTGGCACAGATGGTCATATTTACATCAGCGTTTGGGGAAAGAGCCACCAGATCCAAGTGTTCGACCAGGACTATAAACTCCTCCGGTCCATTGGCCATCCGGGTGGCCCCCAGTTGGGTTTATACGACGAGCTCCGGATGCAGTATCCCGCCGGCGTCGCGGTGGACAGCCAAAATCACCTTTGGGTGGCCGAAGCGGATAACCTGCCCAAGCGGGTAAGCGAATGGTCCGCCACGGGAGAGTTGCGACAAGCCCGCTACGGCCCCACGCATTACGGCGGCGGGGGCACGCTGGATCCCGCAGACCAAAACCGACTCTTCTTTGCCACCTTTGGGGGCATTCTGGAGTTCGGATTGGACTGGGCCCACGGGACCGCGCGGGTCAAAGCCGTGGTGGCCCGCGTCGAAACGCAGGGGAATGACCCGCTGCCGGGTGAAAACTGGCTTCCCGAACGCCCGCTGCGGGTGGCCGGCCGCACCTACCTGGTCGGCGGCTACCAAGGCGGCCTGCGGGGCAATACTTACTCGGCAATCTATCTATTGGACGAAAAAACCCAGATTGCGCACCCGGTGGGGTATTTGGGCTCGGACCGCTGGTGGCCGTACCTCTACACCCGGCCGGATATCCTCGAAACCGCGCCCAACAAACAGCATGAACACTTCATGACCTGGGCGGATCTCAACGGCGACCTGAAAGTCCAGACCAACGAGTTTCGCTATCATGTCTTTGCGGAGCAATTTACCTCGCGCAATGGTGCCCAAGAGAAAACCCATGGTTATCGGGATTTTGTTTTCGGCCCCGAACTGGAGGCCACCGGGAGTTGGGCCATCCGCGTACCTCCTCCCACCATCAACGCCGCGGGCGTGCCCCTCTTCGACCTGGAACAAGCCCGGTTCCTGATTCCCCCCACCGCTTATCTGGCCCGCGCGGAGGACGGGCTGTGTTTGGTACCCGCCCGGGATGGCTGGCTTGTCAGTGCGGCGGTCGGTTACCGGAACGGCCGCAAGATGTGGCGCTATCGCGAGTACCCTGACGACAACACCGTGCCGATGGAACCCGGTCAATACATCGCCCCCACCCGGCTCCTCGGTCCACCCATTCAGCCACGGGGAGAGGCGGGCGAAGTATTCGTGGTGAACGGCGAAATGGGTAATTTTTATGTGTTTACCACCGACGGTTTGTTTGTCCAAACACTGGGAGGCGACGCCCGGCAGTTTCCGCCTATCCGTCTGCCGCGCGCTGAGCGCGGCCAAATCATGGACGGTTTCAGCTTTGAGCAGGAACATTTCCATCCCACCATCACCCAGATTGCCAATGGTGCGATATATCTGGTTGCGGGATTCGTCAGCTCAAGCCTTTACCATGTCGAAGGTTGGGACACGGTCCGCCGGCGTGAATTTGGCACCGTCACGATGACCGCGGACCTGGCGGCAAGCCTGCGCGCTAATCAGACGGATCCACGGCGGGGAACCGGGAGCCAGGAGCTGGAATTAACGCGCCTAACCGCGCCGATCACCAACCTGGCCTCTTGGAAGCCCACATCGCTCGTGACCATCGACAATCAAGTCACCGGCGGCGTCGCATTCGATGAACGCTTTCTCTATCTCCAATGGCAGACGGACGATCCGCACCTGCCCGCCAACGCCGCCACTGATTATCGCTTCCTCTTCAAAAAGGGTGGCGGTTTGGACCTGATGCTCAGTCGGCAGCCAGAGAAGGAGCAGCGACAAAAGCAGGGTAATTCCAAGGACATTTTGCGCTTACTCGTTGCCCGGACCGGGGAGCAGACCACGGCGGTCCTCTATCAACCCGTGGCCTCGGGAAGCCCGACTGCGAGCCGCACCGTCTTTGCCTCACCGGTGGGCGAGGTGACCTTTGACCAGGTTCAAGACGTAAGCTCGGAGGTGGCGTTCGTCCCATCGTCCGGGCGGTTTACAGTCCGGATTCCCTTGACTGTGCTGGGTTGGCACCCCGAGTCCGGCCGCAGCTACCGGGCCGATCTGGGCATTCTGCGCGGCAACGGGGTGCAGACCCTGCAAAGAGTTTACTGGAACAACCGGGACACCGCGATTGTGAGCGACATTCCCAGCGAAGCACGCTTGCGGCCCGAAAACTGGGGCTGGTGGAAGGTGCGCTGAGGGGCGCCAAACACCACAGCCGTGCCCCGAAATTCCCTGTTGGCCGCATCTCAGTGCAGCTGCCGATTCTCACGGCTCTTTTATTTCCGACCAATCCGGGCATCTCCTTGCCCCGGTAATCATTTAGCAATCGTAGCACGAATTTCGCAACTCTTACGAATTCCCGGTTGCCCAACAAATTCAGCGCGCTCGCAGCCGCACTCAGACCAGCCGCAATCTCCCGGCAGCGCTCCTTATCAGCCCTGCCCTGAGTTCAATCGGGATTGCGTCACGACAGACATCTTGCCGTGCGGGATGCGCCACCAACAAGCTGCCCAAGTTTCCAATTCAGGTAAATTTCGTCCAAATATTAAAGGGGAATGTCCTATTCTTATGCTTCTCATTCAGTAGGCTGTTGCCATGATCCATGCTCGCAAGCTCGCGCGAACTTCTTGCGCTGTAATGTCAACCATCACTGTGGATGCGCGAACGAGAGATGGATCTGTCCGGTTCAATCGCTAATCTTAATCGCCGCAACCCAGAACTGATCAACGTCCCTACCAACCAAACCAATGAAAATACTTCCCCAGGCCGAGGACTCGTCAAGGTCGCGCGTTCCGCGACTCCGTTTCGGCGCCGCTCTCATTACCGCCGGACTGCTCTTAACCCCGGGTCAATCGCGCGCGGACTGTACGAACATAACCTACAGCGTTATCCTGGCGTCTGGCAGTGATTGGAACACCGCGAACAAATGGAGTGATAAGAACGGTGCCAACGTTTCCGCCGCAGCAAATCCCTGCAATACCTATGAGTGCCTGCCCGGCTCGCGTCTCCGCAGTCCGAACGGTGCCACGTACGCGGCCTTTCCGGGCATTTTGTTGACCATGGACGGCAACAGCGTCCACGTCAACGGCAACACGGCGAACAATTCCCTCGTCGGTGAAATTCGGTTTAAACAAGGCGCCAACACCGGGGGAAATAACAGTCAGGATTATGGCACCAATTTCTTTCCAAAGCTTGTCCTGAATGGCGGGCAATTAGATTTGGGCAACGATGGCACTTGCGTGATTGATGGCGAGTTGAACATCGCCGCGCCTTCCTCCATGTATAACGATGGTCCGAACGACCGTGGCTATGTTGTCATTGGCAAGTTGACCGGGAGCGCGCGCCTGGAGTGGTGGGCGGTCCAAAACGGCCTGTTTAACCCGGCGTATTTTCACAACCTAAACATCGCCGGCAACAGCAATACTTTTAACGGCCCCTGGTTTGTTCACGATGGCCTGTTGGTGGGGACCGGGATTAACTCCCTGGGCACCAACAATATCGATATTGAGTCACAGGGAGCCTTGATGACCACCTATAACATCAATAATCCGAAGGGCAATCTGACCCTCAATGGCCAGATGTTCTTGACCCAGGACGACACGTTTCAATCCGTGATCATCAACGGCGTGGGGCTTACCAAAGGTACTCACAGTTTCGCCGAGCTTTCGGCCTCTTTTACCAACTTCCCGGCCAATTTTAATGCCTATCAAGGTGTCGAGTCCTATACTTCCGGCAGTGGGAGCATCACCGTGTTGGCGGACAACACCACGCCGGTGGCCTTCACCAGCACTCCGGCCAATCAACGCGTTCTGACCAACACATCCGCGAGCTTCAGCGCCACGGTGTCCGGTCCCGCGCAATCGGTCCAATGGTACTCCAACAACGTGGCCATTCCCGGGGCTACCAATCTCGCTTACGCCACGCCGGCGGTGGACACATCCTACAATAATACGGTCTATAAAGTGGTGGTCGCCAATAATATTAACTCCATCAACGCCGGCGCCACCCTGACCATCGGCAATGCGGTATTAGTGTCCGGATTCGTCAACCGCAGCGTCTGGATCGGCACCCAGTACAACCGCAATAACACGGACGGAACCACCGACACTCCCGCCGTTACGGCCGTCTTGCCCAGTTTTGAAGATCCCATCAACGACAACGTGGTGAATTTTGTGGATATCGTCAGCGGCTATTTCATCCCCAAGGTCACGACCAATTATGTCTTTTTCGTCAGTTCGGATGACGATACCGATTTGTACTTGAGCACGGACAGCACCGCCGCCAACAAATCATTGATCGCCCAGGAGACCGGTTGGAGCAATTCCCGCCAATGGTTGTCCAGCGCCGGCAACAGCCAGTTGCCCCAGAAGCGCTCAGACCAGTGGAGCCCCGATACCTTCAGCTTCCCGTACGCTGGGGGAATTCCGCTGGTGGCTGGTTCCAATTATTATATCGAAGCGGTCCATCACCAGGGGACTGGCGGGGATAATCTCGCGGTGACCTTCAGCTTCGCTGGCGACAACGATCCGACCGACGGCTCCGCCCCGCTCCTTACCGGCAGCCTGATTGCCGGATTCTTCATCGACGGCGGCACGGTTAGTATTACCAACCAACCCCACAACGTCACCGTGGTCGAAGGGAACAAGGCCAGCTTTAGCATCGGGGTGCAGGCTTCCAGCCCATTTGTGTTTTACCAATGGCAGCGGGGCGGCGCGCCCATCGCCGGCGCGACGGGTAGCGCGTACAACACCCCCCTGCTCTTCCATGCTCTGGATGATCAGGCCAAGCTCACGGTGGTGGTTTCGGTTCCCGCAGGCCAGGTGGTCACCAGCGTCGTGGCGACGTTAACCGTGCAGGCGGATACCACGCCGCTCGTGCTGACGGAGACGCCGGGTGTCGTGCAAAACAACATCACCGGATACACGGAAATTGGTTTGGTCTTTAACAAACCCATCACGACTTCTTCGGCGAGCAATCTCGCCAATTTTGCGCTCAGCGCCGGGACCATCGTTGCCGCCAATCTGGTGACCAACAGCAGCGGGCTCGACCGGGCCTGGTCGGGCGTGGTGTTGATCACCACCAATCTTCCCGCGGGAGCATTGACGACCTTGACGGTCAACGGTATTCGCGACATATACGGCAATGTTTTGGCCCAGACAAATGTGGCGGTGGCTCCTTCGAAATTTACCTGGGCCGCGATCGGCCGGAGTGATTTCTCGGGCGATTTCTACCAGAACCCCTTCGGAACTCCCACGACCGCGCCGGTCCTCCCCTCGCGCGTGCTCCCGGTGGGGGCGCACGGTTTCAACCTGGTCAACGCGGGTGAAAGCTTCCTCAATCAAGATGAAGATATCACTTTCGCCTATGAAACCAAACAAGGCAACTTTGATGTCGTGGTGCAGGTGCAAAACATGGATCCGTCCGACCACTCCTCCGTCGCGGGCCTGATGGTGCGCGAGAGCATCGAGACCCCGGGCGCCACTCGCGGCGTGGCCAACCGCTTCCAGTCCATCCTGGTGTCCCCCAACAAAGACTATGCCGGCACCACCCTGTTGCCCTTCCTGCCGTTGTGGAGCCGGTTGACCACCGGCGTCAATATGGATGATCCCATCGATCAGTTTGGATCTTTCACCACCAATTACACCAAAGCCCCTTATCCCAACGTTTGGCTGCGCCTGCAACGATTCCTGACCGACACCAATGATGTCTTCATCATGTCGGCGGGCACCAATGGAACTTCCTGGACGATTCTGGGCGACCAGGATTTTGTGAAGGGCGGAGACATCACCACCGCCATGCCCACCAATCTTTATGTGGGCGTGGCCTATGGCGCCTTCCTCGACCAGTTGGGCGGCGTTCCGGCCGCGTTCAATGTGGCGCAGGATTACGCGGTGCGCGTCCGTAATTATGGCGACACGGGTGTCGTTTCGCTGCCGGTGACCATCAAAAGCACCGCGGTGAGCGGCAATCAGGTGCGGTTCGCCTTCCCCTCGCAGTCGGGGGTGACCTACTTCGTCGAATACAAATCTTCCCTGGGGGCGGGAGCCTGGCAAACCCTGCAAACTTTGCCCGGCACCGGCGGTGAATTGACGTTCACCGATGCCGTCACCTCCGGGACACGCTTCTATCGCATTCGGGGTCAATAACCATAGGTGGTGATTCGGTGCCCTTTCGTGGTGGGGGGGACCGGATGCTGTGTGTCGATGCGATAGCGGGAGGCCGGACCGCAAGGTCCGGCCTCCTTGTTGTTTCCCCGTGCGTTGCGATGTTAAATTTGTCACAAATTTGGAGCGAATCGTCCTAGCGTTTCCCGGTCCGCGCGCCTATTTTTTCACCGTGAATCACCCGCTAAAAAAACAGCTCCGGCAATGCGCCATCCTCCTGGTCCCCCTAGCAATCCTGTTCGAGCCGGCAGCTCGGGGAGCGGCGCCGCTCCTCCAAGTTTCCGCCAATCATCGCTTTCTCACCTACGCGGACGGACGACCCTTTTTCTACCTTGGCGACACGGCTTGGGAACTTTTTCACCGCTTGAACCGCGAAGAGACCATCGAATATTTGGACGCGCGCAAGGCCCAGGGCTTCACCGTCATCCAGGCCGTGGCGATCGGGGAATTTGACGGCGACACCGTGCCCAATGCTTATGGCCATCTCCCCCTGGTGGATCGCGACCCCGCCCAACCGGCCGTCAAGGAAGGACCAGATAACGACTATTGGGATCATGTCGATTTTGTGGTGGATCAGGCCGCGGCGCGCGGCTTGATCGTCGGCTTTCTGCCCACCTGGGGACGGTATTGGCATGACAAATTGCGCGACGGCCAACCGTTGTTCACGGTGGCTAACGCCGAGGTGTATGGCGCCTGGCTGGGAAGACGCTATCGGGACAAACCCATCATCTGGATTCTTGGGGGTGACCGTAATGTGGAAAACGACGGCCAGAAGGCAGTTCTGGCGGCCATGGCCCGGGGCCTCCGCGCGGGTGATGAGGGAAGACACCTGATCACGCTGCATCCCAACGGCAGCAGCGGATCATCCAAGTGGTTTCAGGACGATGCCTGGATGGACTTTAATCTGCGCCAAAACGGCCATGGTATCGAGTTCACGGGACGTTACGACCAGACTTTCGCGGATTACCAGCGCCAACCGGTCAAGCCCGTCATCGATGGGGAACCGGTGTATGAAGGGCATCCCGTTTCGTTCAATGCCAAGAACCTCGGTCACACCGTGGCTGGGGATGTCCGCCGCGCCTTTTATTGGGATATGTTCAGTGGCGCTTGCGGCCATACCTATGGGCATCACTCCGTCTGGCAGATGTGGGATGCCAGCCGCGAGCCCATCAATAACCCGCTTATCCCGTGGCGCGAAGCGCTGCAGGCTCCCGGCGCGCGCCAAATGCTGCTCGGCCGTAAACTGATCGAATCACGCCCTCTCCTGACCCGCATTCCCGATGATTCGATCCTTGTCACCGACCGGGTGCCCACCAGCATCCCCGGAGCGGGCAGTCGGCGCTTTGTCGCCACCCGTGATGAGGCCGGCACTTATGCCATGATTTACGTCCCGGTGGGCCGGACTTTTAAAGTAAATCTCGCCAAAATCAACGGCGCTTCCCTAAAAGCCACGTGGTTCAACCCGCGCGATGGCAGCACCCAGGCCGCCGGCGTTTTCAACCACCACGAACCCCAGACGTTCACTCCTCCCGAACCCGGGGAACTGCTCGATTGGGTTTTGGTGCTGGATGATGTAGCCAAAAACTATCCCCTGCCCGGCCACAACAATTCCAAAAACTGAAATGCCGACGCCTGCTATTTTCCAGCTTTCACCGCTCAATCCCTGGTCCGGCCTGGTGCTGGGATTACTTGTTGTCCTGAGCGGGATCCTCGGGCAGCCCGCCTCCGCGCAAATGGTGACCGGCAGCGAGATGGAGAACTTCCGGGAGTCCTTCAGCCTTTCCGCCAAAGGCTGGTCCGTCCAGCAGACCGCCTGCAGCCTCGGCGCGAATGCCCTCTGGCCAGGGGAGGAAGCCACTTTCTCTTTTTTCGTCAAACCGGGAACACCCTACAAGGGAACCGTGACCGCAACCGTCATCCGTTACGGCACCAAAGGCAAACCCGGCGACTGGTGGAAACCGGTGGTCTTCAAAATTGCCGAGACCAGTTCGACGACCCTGCAGGCCGACTTGCCGGCGGAGGGTGGGATCATCACCGTGCAGCCAAGGATCGGCGATGAATTCGGCGGGTATGCGGTCATTCTCGAATTGGCGGACCGTGGACGGGCATTCGGTTGCTCTTGTGTCCGGGTCCCAGCGCCGGAACCCGGCCGGGTTTGGCAGCCAACTTATGCCCTGGATTTGGGCTGGCCGCACGAGATGTCGCCCGCGGTCTTCAACGTTTTCAAGCGGCTCGGCGTCAAAGGTGCCCGCACCGAGGGCGGCTATGGCAGCATTGCCGATGCCCATGTGGACTGGGCCATGGCCAATGACGTCACCCTGATGCTAACCGTCGGCGCCGCCGCCACCCCGGAACGCGAACAGCCCTTGGGTCGGGGCCGGCCCTGGCTGAAGCCCGACGGCACCATGATTCCCGGCATCAAAGAAGATCTGGCCTGGTTACCGTCTTTTGACCCGAAGCTCAAAGCCTATCTGAAGGATGTACTCATCCGCCACGGGTGGCCGAAGGGTCCGATCAACGCCGTGGAACTCTGGAATGAACCCTGGGAAGGCGTCTCCATTTCTGGCTGGGGTGCGGATATTCCGCGCTTCCGCGAATTGTACCAGGTCCTAGTGGAGGCGGTCCGGGAGGCCCGGCAGGAAGCAGGGGTGAAAGTGCTGTTGGGGGGCGCTTGTTCCTCGGCGAACACGCGGGATAAATTGTTCAGCGACGGAACCGACAAATTCCTGCCGTGGCTGGATTTTGTGAGTATCCACTATCAACCCCTGGCGGCGGATCCGGTCCTGGAGCCGAAATGGATGCACCGGCAGGGCGAATTCGGCCGGGTGAAGGTTTGGGACACCGAAAGCTGGGTGGCCAACTCGGACGACCGCGTGGCGGGGGTCATCGCTTCCATGCGCGCGATGGGGCAAGATCGCACGGCGGGTATCTATGCCGGGAACGTGTTCAGTTCCCAAAAACCACGCGTCAATGGACAAGAGTTCGCGGTGGCCCAGGTCTGGTCGCCGGGAGCGGCGGTGGCCGCCACCCAAAAATTCATCGGCCAACGGGGCTTCCGCGAAATTCTCTTCAAAAATGGACTGCCCTGGATCTTCGTGTTTGATGGACTCCCAAAAGTGAGGGGCGGCGAGCGCACCGGCTCCCCAGACCCCGACGACGGCACAGTTGTTGTCGTGGGTGACCTCGGCGCCAGTTACGACAAAAATCGGACCCTGTTCCGCTCGGTCAGCCTCACCCCGGGTGCCCGCCTGGAATTGGCGGATGGCGCAGGCCGTTTCCGGTTATTGGATTTTTATGGTAATCCGATCCCGTCAACGAACGGAATCATCACCGTCCCCCTCAATCAATTGGGTTACTTCCTGCGTTCCGATGGCCGTCCTGGTTCCTTTGCCGCTTTGCTCAAGGAATTGACTTCCGCCCGCATCACCGGGGTGGATCTGGTGGAAATCAAGGCGCATGACTTCACGGCGCCCATTCCGTCGAAGCCCCGCATTAAATTCGAAATTACCAACCTGCAGAACCGACCGGTTCGAGGAACCTTTTTCGCCTCCATCGAGGGACTGAAACTCGAACCACCCCATCAGCGGGTGCGGCTGGCACCCCACGAAACGCGCGTAATCCAGGCTCGCGTGAGTGGTGGGACGGCCACGACGAACAACAATTACCGGCTCCTGGCGAGATTCGAAGCGGAATCCACCATCGCCCGGCGGCACGCGGAACTGGTCCACGTGAATTCCATCGCCCGGCGCACCATCACGGTAGATGGCGATCTGGCGGATTGGCAAGGGGTGGTGCCCCAAACTTCGGCCGCCGAAGTCGGTGCCAGCGAAACCGAAAAGGCCTATCTGCCTTTCCGCGATTGGGAGCATCAGGGTGGCGGGGGCGCCGTAACGGCTTGGCTCGCTTACGATGACAACTACTTCTATTTTGCCGCGCGGGTTCCCGCCATGGATGGTCTTTTGCGCTACGAGACCCGCGATGACGACGACTTTTTCTACCCCGCCAAGGTGAAGGACAAGGAGCGGGAACTCGTCTGGCCGGAGGGCGTGCGCCGTTTCTCCTATCGCAAGGATTTTGACGTCCCCTCCGGCAACGGCCACCACAACGTGCAGATCGCCTTCAATGTCGTGCCCCCGTCCAAGAAGGACCATCTGGAATTTCCTCCGGGAACCATGCCGCACTTTTGCGCCTACTTCGATACGGACTACGAGTTCGCCTTGAACAAGGTCGCGGAAGCCTATGGTGGCGGCACGGAGATATTCTGCCTCCAACGCCCCGGCATGGTGCGCAAACATTTTTTCCCGCGGGAACCCAAGGCGCTGATTGACGGCGGCCCGGTCAAGGGCATGGCTCGTCTGGTGGTGAAAGGCAACCTGGTGGAATGTGCCATCCCCTGGTCGGAGTTGCCCGAGGTGAACGCCCGGCGGCGGGCGGGGCAAACGGTGAAGTTCAGCTTCCGCGTCAACAACGGCGGTCGCGCCTTCGAATTAGCCGCCGGCCGTAGTGTCTCCAAGGACAACCCCCTGACGTTCCACAATGATTGGACCACCCATTGGGCCAACGAACTGGAATTCGGTTTTGAAAAGTGAGCCGGCGCACCTTGCCAATGCCGTAAATTATGAAAAGACACGTTATTTTGTCCCCTGCCGGCAAATTCGCCAGCCTGGCAATGGCTCTCGCGTTGGCGACGCTTGGCCACGCGGCGCCCCCCTTGAATTACACCGTTTCCTGGCTCGGTAATTCCTTTTCCGGTGCCAGCAATCGTTGGGTGCAAAACTTCTTCATTCACACCAAAGTGCAGCCCGATGGCACGGTGAACACTTGGAGCCATTGGGATGAAGGCGGAAAGAAATTCGGGGTTTACAAGGATGGCGATGTCATCGGCAACCAGGACGTCAAGGCCAATAGCCTGGAAGTCACGGACCGCTCCGGGCGCCAGTGGAAAATTGCGATCGAATATGTGGAACCCAAATTCCACGAATACGATTTCAAGCCCAAAGGCATCACGTGTGACGGCGTCCCGGTAACATTCCCGGATTTGTATGAACCCATGGCCCTGGCGCTGGCCAATGACGGTCAACTGATGGTGGCCGATTCCCAAACTGGTCCCCGGCAACAAATTTTGTTCTACGATGTCACCGAACTCCAGCAGCCAAAACTCACCCGCGCCTTTGGGGATTACGGTGGCATTGCCAGCGGGAAGCCGGGCGTGGTCACCCCCACCAAGTTCTGGGGGATTCGCGGTACCGGCATGGACGCGGAGGGGAATATCTATGTGGCCATGAGCGAAATGGGCACCTGTCTCCGCAAATTCTCCCCCGCGGGCAAACTGCAATGGGAACTGCGCGGCGACGTTTTCGTGGATGTGGTCTGCGCCGATCCTTCCACCGATGCCAATGACGTCTGGGGTATCCAGGAACATTACGCCATGGATTATTCCCAGTCCCCAGGTCGCGAAGCAAAACTCACGGGTTACTCGCTCCTGCGCCACCAGTATCCCCATGATCCGCGCGGGCTCACGCACGTGAAGCAGAATGGCGAACACGGTCTCACCTCGCCCCAGGTGGTTTATCTCAACGGCCGACGGTTCCTGTTTGTGGGCGGCATGTTCGCCAGCAATTTCATCAATATCTTCCGCTACGAAGACGAGGTGGCCATTCCTTCCGGACTGATTCTGCAGTGGGGGAACAATCTGTATCGGACCGAGCAGCCCTGGCCACCCAACAAACCCGCGGGCGCGTCGATCTGGCGGGACACCAATGGCGATGGGGATTACCAAGCCGGGGAATTCTTCCCGAATACCCCGCGGGTGAAGCCGGGACCCTTTTGGGTGGATAAAAAGGGCAACATCTGGATGGCTTACGGCTTCTTCCGCTATGATTTTCAGGGCCTCGACCCGCGCGGCAATCCCATCTACAGCGCGGATAAAATCACCGTGATGGAGCCCCCCAAAGGCGTGGAAAAGATCGCACGCGTTGTCTATCTGGATGACACCGACACCCTGATCGTGGCGGACGAGGGCTCGGACATGCGCCACATCCGGCGCGTTTTCATCTGCAAGAATTATCTGGCGGGCAACCGCGAGACCGTTTCCTTTGCGCCCCCGGCCGGTGCCGAGGCCGCCTGCGTGGCGGCCGTGGGGGACTTCGTTTTCACGGGCGGCTGGAAGGAGCGCGGCCGCATCGGCGTCAACCGGATGGCGGATGGCGCCGAAGTCGGTTCGTTCGACCCCGGGGAAACCGTCGGGGGCGTTGATAAAACCGGTTGGATCGACATCCTCACCGGAATCACGGCGCACCGCCGCAAGGACGGCGAATACCTCGTGTTCGTGGAGGAGGATTACAAGGCCAAGGTGTTGCTTTACCGTTGGAAACCTTAGCGCGATGATCCTGTTTGCGACATTTGCCCGCCCGCGGTCTGGCTTCCGACTGATGGTTTTCGCCGCGCTCCTGCTGGCCATCGGCGGTAAGCCGCCCGCGTCGTTGGCCGCGGATGAATATGCCGCTCGCCGCGCCACGCTCCACCAGCGCGACCCCCGCCAGCGGATCGTTCCCGTCATTCCACCCGGGAACCAACGAATCCGCGTCATTATTGATACGGACGCCCGGAATGAAATCGATGATCTCTACGCCATCGCGCTGGCGGTGCGTTGCCCGGAGCGGTTCCAGATAGAGGGCTTTGTCGCGGCCAATTACGATAACGAAAGTCCCGACGCCGGTCCTGCCAGCGTGGCCAGTTCCGCGCGCGCCATCGCGGCCGTGCTTGATCACGCCGGGTTGATGGATAAATACCCGATCAAGGAAGGTTCCGCCCCCTTGCGCTACCAGTTCGAACCCACGCCATCGGAAGGGGTGGACTTCATCATCGCCCGGGCCATCGCGTCAGCTCCGCAGGACCCGCTCTGGGTGATCGGTTTGGGTGCGGCCACCGACATCGCCTCGGCTTATCTGAAGGAATCCCGAATCGCGGACCACGTCCGGGTTTTCTGGCATTTTCGCACCGAATGGCCCAAACGCTGCTGGAACTTCAATGTCCTGGGCGACGTGCGCGCGGCGCGCCTGGTGTTCCACTCAGATCTGGCGTTCGTGCTCTTCGATACCGGCACCCACCTGACCTGCCCCATGGAACAATCCGCGCGCTGGGGGGATTTCAGCCCGTTGGGCCGCTATCTGCATGAGTCTCGTTTGGAAAACCGCGCCTATCAGTCCCCCAACAAAGGGTTCTTCGATTTGGGCGACATCGCCGCCCTGGTGGATCCCTCGCTGGCCACATGGGAAACCGTGGAATGTCCGGAAGTCAATTGGGACCTGGCTTATCAATTCAAGGGAACCAAGGGCCGCATCCTCCGGTGCGGCGCGATCGACCGCGACAAAACGTTTACCCTGTTGGAAGAAAAACTAAAGCGCCCATGACTACTTCACCTCGCCAAATTCAACGACGGGTTCCGGTGACCCAGCCTCGGGCCATCTCCTCATCCTGGAACTTGCTGCTCGCCGCCGGCCTGGCCATCTTCGCGCTCGTTCCCGCCGCGACCCCCCAATCCGCTGATTGGCAGACTGGCATGTGGCGCGATCCGCAGGTGCGCTACCTGCTGGCCGATTTGACGGGCGGCGGCAAAACCGAACTTTACCGCAAATACGCCACCGAAGAACGGGACCCGGATTCCCGCGAGGCCATGCGGTTATGGGATGCCGGAGTCCAGGTCATCAACATGGCCGAGTTTGAGCGCAAATGGGTGACCAACCGTTTCGGGAAGGATGGCCGGGTTTTCCGGGTGGTCTTCCGCGGCACGGATCGCACGATCCTGGGAAACGAGGTCATTCTATCCAATGATGGCGAACTGCCCCAAGGCCACCTCCGCCTCGCGTTGCTGGATTTGACTCTGGGAATGTCCCCTGACAGCTTGCGGAAGGAGGGACCGCCAAATCCCGTGACGGTTGAAGCCTTGCGGCGATTCGCGGCTGGATGCCGCGTCAGCAATTCCCAGCAGTTTGAAAGGAAAGATGGCCGGCTGGTTTTCCGGGGCAGCGGACACCCCGCTGATCCGGCTTTGGTGCGGCTCAACTCCGACGTGCCTTGGCCCGAGGTCAACGTCCGCTATTTCATGACTGACATTGCCCTCGGCGGTTCCTTGGAGTTCTATCGTCAGGCCGCCCAGTCCGCCCACGAAATGGGCTGCCTCGAAGCCGTCCGCCGGACCGAGGAAGGCTACAAAATTACGAATCTTTCTGATTTTGAGCGCAAGCAGGTGAACGGTCAGACTCTCATCACCCGGAAAGGCTCAAACGACCGCATCAGCGGCCGAATGGTAACCCTGAGTTCCGACTGATCCCCTGCCCCAGATAAGAATCGCATTTACCGCTTTTCCAAAAACTCATGAAAACTCCCTGCTTATTGCTGTCCCTCACATTGCTGTCCCTGCCGCTTCAGGCGGGGGAACTGGCCGGTCACAAACTCCTCATCACTTCCGTCCGCACCGGAGACACGGAAATTTTCGTGGTGGATCCGGATTCGGGCGACGCGCAAAACGTTTCCCGAAGTCCCACCTCCGAGGACCGCTATCCCTGCTGGTCACCCGACGGCCGGCATATCGCCTT
Source organism: uncultured Pedosphaera sp. (assembly GCA_903918755.1). Lineage (GTDB taxonomy): Bacteria > Verrucomicrobiota > Verrucomicrobiia > Limisphaerales > Pedosphaeraceae > CAIXFN01. Next base: position 9,306 of record CAIXFN010000093.1, on the reverse strand, counting down.
CACCTCAGACCGCAATCACAGCACCAATCTCTACGTGATGGACGCCGACGGCGCCAATGTCCGGCAGGTGACCCATTCCACCGCAGTGTGTTACATGCCGAGCTGGCAGCACACGGCGCAGGGCGAACGGATCGTTTTCGGCATGCACAGCGGCAAACCGGAAATGGCCAGTGTCAATCCGGATGGTACGGATTTGGTCATGCTCGGCGAAGGCCATGATCCCACGCTAGCCCCGGATGGCAAATTGATCACCTACACCGGGCACCTGCCGGGTGGTGTGAGCGTCTTTGTCATGAACTCGGACGGAACCAATAAACGCAACGTCGTGCCCGACGCCAACCCCTTCGGTGCGGTCTTTCCCAACTGGTCGCCGGACAGCCGTCAGATTGTCTTCAGTAAGAATGCCGGCGATGGCCTGGAATTATACCTCGTCAATGTGGACGGGACCAATCTGCGGGCACTGACCACCTTTGGCGGTGGCAAAGTCTGCACGCCCAGCGCCTGGTCGCCCGACGGTCAATGGATTTCCTTCCGCTACACCGACGAGCGCTACTGGAGCAACCAGGAGCGAGTCAACAAAGTTTACACGCAGAAACCGGCGGACAAACGACCCGTTTGGGTCATCCGCCCCGACGGCCGGGACGCCCACGTCATCGAATGCCTTCGGTTTCAATGCGCCATGGACGGCAGCCGGGCCTCCTGGAAACCGAAATAACCGGCCGCCGGGGCCCCCACAACTATGCGCCTTCCCTTTTTTCTCCTCGCGGTCATGCTCTGGGCGGCGACCGCTGCGCTGCCCGCGCGTGGACAAAATCCTCCCGCTGAACCGCCGCCGTATTTCGAGCTCCGCATTTACGATGTCACCACCAATAAGCTGGCTGGAGTGCTGGAACGATTTCGGGAAACGGTTGACCCGATCCGCCGGCGGCATGGCATCTGTGCGGTGGGCTATTGGACCGCGACGACCCCGGTTGGTGAAAAATATGTGTATCTGATGATGGCCGCCAGCGCCGCGGATCTGGCGACCCGGGAACGGGCCTTCGGAGCCGATCCCGACTTTCAGGCAGGCTTTGCGGCTTCAAACCGCAAGCACGGCAAAACCCTGGACCACATCACCACGATTCCACTGATCACCGATCCAGCCGCGCAGTTCAACTTCACCCCGACTGATCCCGTCCGCGCCTTTGAACTGCGCCAATATTCTGTCCCAGCCGCCAAACTGGCCGCCTTTCGCGCGCGCTGGCGGGATTATGCCATTCCGATCTATGCCCGCCATGGGCTGCACAGTATTGGTTGGTGGCAGGCGGCAAAACCTGATGACGCCGGACGCGAGACCTTCATCTGCCTGCTGGCGGGCGCCAGTCCCGCGGCGATCCAAAAGGCCATCGCGGATTTTCATGCTGACTCCGAATGGCGCGCGATCACGGAGCAGACGGAAAAAGCCGGCCCACTCCGTGACGGGGTCGTGGTCCTCACCCTCCGTCCCACCGAGTTTTCCGCCCTCCGATGAAACTCCGTATTCCATGGCTTTTCCTCATGCTGGCCGCCTTGATCACGGCCCTGCCGCTACGGGCCGGGACCAACACACAGTCCGCGTCAACCCACGCGCTCAGCGTGAAGGGGACGCGCTTCCTCATGGATGGCCAGCCTTTTCCTTACACCGGTTTGAGCTTTTTCAACGCGCTCTACAATCCCGGGTTCAACCAAGACGAACCAGCGCGGGCGCGCTGGCTTAAGAAATTCCACGATGAAGGCGTTACTGTCCTGCGCGTCTGGTGTCAGTGGGATAGCCGGCGGGGCTTCGCCGACGCCGGGCCCACCAGCACTCTGTACGAACCCGGCGGCACCTTGCGGCCAGAGCCCTTGGGCCGGTTGCGCTCGATGCTGACGGAGGCTGATTCACTGGGCCTTTGCGTCGAATTGGTCCTCTTTTCCCACGAAAGCTGGGCCGATGGCGTTCGCCTCGGTGAGCCAGCGGACGCGATGGCGGTGACGAACCTCACCCACGCGCTCCGCCCCTATCGCAATGCCACGTTTCAAATTTGGAATGAACATGATGACGAACGGGTGTTGCCGTTGGTCCAGGTGATCAAATCATTGGACGCCGACCGGCTGGTCACCAGTTGCCCGGGATTTTCTGGCGTGCTGGGACGCACCGCGGAAAACCGCGCCTTGGATTACCTCACCCCGCACACGTCCCGGCAATACGTGGATCGCTGGTGGGAAGTCGCGCCCGTGGAAATCGAGTTGCTGTTGCGCACGTGGCAAAAACCCGTGGTGGATGATGAACCGGCCCGCAACGGCACTCCCAATTTCGGCGGTCCCCGGGAAACTCCCTCCCCCTTCGATCACATCCTGGAAATGGAAGCTGTGTGGCGGGTCGGCGGCTATGTGACCTACCATCACGACATGTTTCAAACCGGCTACGGCACCCCCGCCGTTCCCTCGAGCGGTATTCCCGACCCCGATTTCTCACCCTACCACCGCCAGGTTTTTGATTTTCTGCGCTGGCGATCCCGCTACCAAAAACCCTGAATCCCCACCATGCGCTTCCCCATCCTGCATTCCATGCTGGTCCTGGTCCTCGGCTCATCGCCGCATGCTTTCGCGGAAGATTGGCCCGCCTTTCGCGGCCCCACCTACCAGGGAACTTCACTGGAAACGAATTTGCCCCTGACTTGGAGTGTCGGGGAAAACGTCGTCTGGAAAACCGTCATTCCCGGCGAAGGCTGGTCTTCCCCGATCATTTGGGGCGACCTGGTTTTCCTCACCACCGCCACCGACGGCGGCACGCGATGTCACGTCCTGGCGCTGCAGCGCCAGACGGGCACCGTGCGTTGGGACCGGGAGGTATTTCAACAAGTCCCGGGGCACCGCCAGGAACGCAACAGCTATGCTTCCCCTACGCCTTGCACCGATGGTCAACGAGTCTATGCGTGTTTTGGGGACGGGAGTTTCGTGGCCGTCGATTTCGAGGGACAGACCGTTTGGACCAACCGCGCCTTCCCTTTTTACGGTGAGCACGGACTCGCCACCTCCGCGATTTTGCACGACGACCTGCTGATCATGGCTCGGGATGGGAGCAGTTCCGGGGAGGACAAATACCTGGGCTGGAAGAAGCCCTGGGGTGAAGACTTCGTGCTGGCCCTGGATAAAAACACCGGGCAACTGCGCTGGCGCGCGCAACGCGGACTCGCGCGCATCGCCCATTGCGTCCCGGGAATCTGGACCGCCCCGGACGGCCAGGCGCAAGTCGTCAGTGAGGCCGGCGATGTACTGCAGGGGTTCGACGCGCGGACCGGGAAACTGATCTGGACCAGTGAGTGCATCGGCGAAGGTCCCGTGCCCTCGGCCGTTCTTGGGGAAGGGTTGGCTTTCACCTGCGGCGGCTGGCACGGTCGGGATTCCATCAAAGCTTTCCGGCTGGGAGGCGTAGGCGACCTGAAGGAAACCAACCTCGTCTGGGAACAGCGGAAGAGCGCGCCCAAAATCCCCTCGCTGCTGTATCTCAAACCGTTCCTCTACGGCATTACCGATGGCGGTGTCGCCATCTGCCTGCGCGCGGCCACCGGGGAGGTACTTTGGCAGGAGCGCATCGGGGGAAATTTCGCCGCCTCCCCGGTCGCCAATCAGGATCGCCTCTATTTTCTCTCGGACGAAGGCGAAACCACCGTCATTGCCACCGGCTCGGAATTCAAAATTCTCGCCCGCAATGCCCTGCACGAAAAATGCCAGGCCTCCCTGGCGGTTGCGCCCGAGCATCTCTTCATCCGGACGCTGGGACGGCTATACTGCATCGGACCAAAATTTCCCTGAAAGCGGACCGCTCCGCCGCCACGCCCCTCGCCAGATGGATTGTTTTCAATTACTCTCCACCCGGCTTTGATCACGAGTTTTCTTGCCCAGTGCCCCCCGTCCCGCCATCTTCGGGGCGGTACCCAAAAGCAACTCCCGATCATGAACAATCGCCCGAAAAGTTTCCTCTGCCGGATAGGTCTCCTGTGGCGGGCCTGACCGCGCCGCTGCTGGCGCAGAACAGTCCCGATTGGACGATTCCCTACCCTCCCCATAACGTCATCAGCAATGTCTATTACGTCGGGTCCCAGGGCTTGGCGTCCTATCTGATCGTAACCCCGCAGGGCAGTATTTTGATCAACAGCAGCCTGGAGGCCTCCGTGCCGCTGATCCGCGAGAGCATTGAAAAACTCGGCTTTAAGTTTGCCGATACCAAAATCCTGCTGATCAGCCATGCGCATTTCGATCACTGCGCCGGCAGCGCCCGCATCAAGCAGCTCACGGGCGCGGCATATATGGTGATGGACGCGGATGTCCCCGAAGTCGAAGCCGGGGGAAAAGGGAATTTTCGCTACGCGGGCTCGCCGGAGACTTTTTATCCAGCCACCAAGGTGGACCGGGTGCTGCATGATGGCGACGAAGTCAAACTGGGCGGCAGCGTGCTGGTGGCCCACCTGACCCCCGGCCACACAAAAGGATGCACCACGTGGACGATGAAGATTAACGGCCAAAACCTGGTGATCGTTGGCAGCCCCAACGTCAATCCCGGATACAAGCTGGTCAAAAACAAGGAATACCCCCAGATTGCCCAGGATTACGAAAAAATGTTCCGGGTCTTGAAGGCCCTGCCCTGCGACATTTTCCTCGGCGCCCACGGTTCCTATTACGACATGGAATCCAAAGTGGGCCGCATCAAATTGGCGGGTCCCAATCCCTTCGTCGATCCCGCCGGATACCACGCTTATATTACCGAACGCGAGCAGGCGTTTCGCGCCGAGTTACGGAAGCAATCGTCCAAGCCTTGAGGAAGAGGGATTACTCCCGCCCGGACCGCCCATTTCGTTGGCGCTAGTCCGCGGGCGGAGCGACCTGGAGCAGCACGACCGCGCTGCTGCAGCCCCAGGAATAGCGCTTCTCCGCCTCCGGCGTGGGCTCCGGCCACCGGCACCACGCGAGGTTGTCCGACGCCCGGCGGGCGGCCCACGCAGCCTCAGCATTTTTCCGGAGCCAGGGTCCAAACACGCCCTCCGCCTTCCGCTCCTTCATGAACCGGGCGATCCACCGCGCTCCAATACCATTGAATCCCCCGCCGTCGCCCTTCTCCCCGGCCGGGGGGAGGTAGCCGTTGCGACAGAGTTGATTCATAGTAAACGTGGCGGCGAGCATGGCTTCGTTGGTGTAGCCGAGCAAGTTGGCGGCGCCGACGAAAGTGCCTTGATTGTAGGTCAACGCCATGGAACTGATCCGGTTATTCGTGCGGATGTTGTCACTCACCCGCCCGGTGCTGGCATCGAACAAGGTGGCGCGTTCCCATTCGAACAGGTTGGTGGCGATGCGGAAATAGTTCCCCTCCCCGGTGGCCTGGCCAAGAAGGAACGCGGCGATGGCACCCGGACCGTTGACACAGGCATTCTTGGAGCGGTTGTCCACCTTCCACCAAAGCCCACCACCCAGGTTGGTGGAATTGGCACGCGCGAAGCAGAGGTCGAAATTCGTGCGGGCCACGGCACGGAAATCGGGATTCCCGGTGAGCAAATGCGCCCGGGTGCAGGCCATGACCATCCACATGATGTCGTCGTTAAAGGGATTGTGACCCCAGTTCGTGCCGTGGTCGGCCAGGAAGCCGCGGAACAGGTTGGTGAACATGATCAGCGGCTGCGCCTGGTGAGTCCGCTCATACGCGTCGAGCACCATTTCCATCTGTTCCGCCCGCATCCAGTAGGAGACCTTGCCGCCTTCGGTGGACTCCTGGAACCAGGCCAGGCCATCCTTCTCCCGGTAGAAAGCCGCCGTATGGGCTTGGAAAAGCACGTCCGCCGGGGCCGTGTTCGCGGTCCGGGACTCGGTGCCCAAAAGACTGCCCACGCAAAAAATCATCAGCCAGCACGACGGGAACTTTGCCAGAATTCGACGGATCGCTCCGATCGGAGCTTTCAGGGTCATAAACAAATCACCGCAACAGCCAATCGACCGTCGCTGGCCCGTCATTTTCCACCTTCGCCTCGCGCAATTCGCCACTCCCGAGTTCCAGGAGTGTGGGCAGATCGCCGTATTTGGCGCCGCCGGGGAGGAAATCCGGCGAACGCAAATCCAGCACATTGCCGAACCGGAAGCCGCCAATGTGTAACGCCGCGCGCTCAAAAGCATTCCCGGCTTGCGCCCGGGCCGCGGCGCCAATGGGTCCCGTGCCATCCAACGCCACCAGACTGATCCGTTTCGAGGACCGCTCATGCCCACGAACGTATTTTACGGCCGTCAGCACATCCTGCACCCGCTGCACGAACACAGCGGGGTTGTAGCCAAATGTGTAGGCTCCCGCTTCCCGTGAATTGCGGACTTTGGGGGTTTCTTTAAACTCCTGCCCATCCGCAAGAAACTCGCCTTGGTACAGCAAATCCAAACCCAACACCGTGGCCCCGCCATTCACTAGTTTTTGCACTTCCGGCCGAAGGGCTCCGTCCGCGCCGTACAGGCCCGCCTTCCCGGCAGCGGTGAGCCAGAGCACGGTGTGACCGTTCCACTGCTTCGGGTAGCAGAAAACCGCCGGGAGTTCTTCGTGATAGGCGGTATTCCGCAACAAACCGGCCATCTGAATCCAATCGCCCTTGTCTTCTTTGTTCTTCATATCCCACGTCACGTCACCGACCTCGGCCAGTCCGCCGTCTAGAACTACATCCCACCCCGCTCGCACCACTTCCCGGTACTTCGCCTGATCCTGGTTGGCCAATTCGGTCAATTGGTCCTGGGCATCTTCATTCCACACGTGGAGTAATTCGCGCTCCAAAGCCGGGTCCGCCGCGGCAGGTGCCGGATGGTCGGCATCCCAAACCGTCATCTCCGCCCGGGTCAACCGCTGATAATCCCGCTCGATCACCGGTTCCTTCTGCCCGAGATGGAAATGCCGGTTCAACCAGGTGTAAAAGGCCGAGCGCGAAACGGCGTTGTAATTATGCGGAAAGTGTTCCCCCCGGCTCAGCATCACGTTCCCCGGCGCGCCCAAGGTCGTATACAGTTGCTTGAGTTCCGGAAAGCCCTTCGTGGACATTTCCTTGGTCCAATCGTTGGCGCAGGTCATGCCCAGCGGCTTGGGCGCGAAGAGGGCGGCGAATTCCACGTTGCCGGTGCCGATCCGCAGCAGGCTGGCGTTTTCACAGGTACACCCGCCTTGCATGGCGGTGCTCACCATGACGGCCGGAAACGACAGGGTAACGCGCGGATCAATGGCCGAGACGATCAGCGTCTGCGTGCCGCCGCCGCTCGCGCCGGTCACCGCAACGCGGGCGGAATCCACTTCGGGCAACTCGAGGACAAAATCCAGTGACCGGATGGAATTCCACGTCTGCAAACCCATGGTGCTTTGCAAATGCGCCTCGGCCTGCGGGCTGAACAAACCCCAATTTTCCGTCGTGTTCATCTCGGGCCGTTGTTTGGCGAAGCTGTGGTTCAACTCGCGGGAGATTTGTTGCGAATCCGAGTCGCCCAGCATGTCATACTGCCAGACCACGCAACCCATCCGCGCCAGTTGCACGCACATGGATTGGAAACGACTCTTGCCGCCGTCCTCAAATCGTTCCTGCCCGGTGGCAATCTCGTTCCTTAATTCCGCGTCCGTGGATTCGGAAAGCCGGGCGTCCGCCCAGTGACCATGAGTGAACAGGACCGCCGGGACCTTGCCGACGACGTTTTTCGGCCGATATAGATTTCCGGTCACGTAGAAACCTGGTCCGCTTTCGAAATATACTTTCTCCACGGAATAACCCTCCCGCTCGATGCGGCCATGGATGACGGGATTCAGCGGTTGTTTCGAGGGCATCGGCCACAATCCCTGGGAGACCAAAATACGCTTACGAACCTGTTCGGCGTGTTTGGCCCAAGCCTCTGGGGAAGTTGGCGGAACAAAGGGGAAATAGCCGTCCAAATCCCGCAGCGGTTCCAGCCGGTGATCGGCTGGCAATTGACCGGGCGGCAGGACGCGCGGCCCGGCGGCGAAGAGATCGGCCCGCCAGGCAAGGGCGAGCGCCAAGGGAAGAACCAGCGCACGGAATTTCATGGGCGCATCCTAGAATTATCACCCCCCGTTTGCCAGCCTTTTGGCGGATGAGCGACACTTTTGGGAAACCACCCAGGCCTCCCGCCCGCAATGGCAAATCACTTTACGCCCAAATGTTTCTCAAAAAAGGCAATGGTGGCCGCCTGGGCCTGTTCCGCCTCGGCCCCGTGAAATCCATGACCGGCCCCTTCAAAGGTCAGAAGTTCCACCTCCACCCCACAGGCCTGCAAGCGGTCCCGCATCCAGACCGCTTGTTCATAGGCCACATAATTGTCCTTGGTCCCATGCACAATCAATGTCGGCGCGGCATGGGGCGTGATCCAACTCAAAGGACTCGCCTGAATGTGCCGCAGCCGGGCGGTTTCCAGGTTGCCCCCCAGAAATAGCGGGAGCACCTCCGCGGCATCGACGCTTTTGCCGTAGGATTTGGTGAAATCGCTTGGCCCATACTGATTCACCACGCAGGCCACGCGGCTGGACTCGCCAGCGTTGCCTCCATCCCCCTCGAACTCCGCCACACCGGCGGTCACCCCCAAGAATTGCGCGAGATGCCCCCCGGCGGAGCCTCCCGTTACTCCGATTCGCGCGGGGTCAATTTGGTAATGTTCCGCCTGCGCCCGCAACCAGCGGACGGCCGCTTTCACGTCGTGCACCTGGGCGGGGAACTGGTATTTTGGGGCCAGGCGGTAAGTCACCGTGGCAGCCACGAAGCCGTGCTGGGCCAGCGTGACGCAAAAGGCGTCATAGCCATCGCGCGTCCCGGCGCGAAATCCTCCGCCATGGATGCACAACACGGCCGGCATCCGGGCCGTGGCCTGCTTGGGCCGGGCAATATCCAATTGCAAATGCTGGTCGTCGGGATTGGCGTATTCGATGCCCCGCTCGAAGGTGACGCTCTCCGGCACCACCATGTCGGCGGCACCGGCGGCATGGGCCGCCAGCGCGATGATCACGGCCGGGAACATCCTAAGGCGGGCGAAAATGCTCCCGGGGCCGGCGGGAATTAGCTTCCGAAAGTGGGCTTTGGTGCGCGTATTCATGCTTGGTATACCGGGCAGCTTCCCAATTTCCCGCCCGTCGGGCAAACCCTATTCTCCACTTTGTCGCGAGGATTTCAAAGGCGAACAAATGTGTGCGAGCAAAGGCGGACTAAGTCAAGGGCTGCGGATTTGCAGCAAAATCTTTGGGCGTTCCTTGGGATTGGGTTCTTGCGCGAGGATGGTGACCGTGCCATTGGGGTG
>CAIXFN010000092.1 GCA_903918755.1 uncultured Pedosphaera sp. | reverse complement strand
TGCTCATGCTCATGCTCATGCTCATGCTCATGCTCATGCTCATGCTCATGCTCATGCTCATGCTCATGCTCATGCTCATGCTCATGCTCATGCTCATGCTCATGCTCATGCTCATGCTCATGCTCATGCTCGTGATCATGATCATGCGCGTGTTCGTGGGTATGCCCGTGAGTGTGTTCGTGTTCGTGATGGTGCCCCGGCCCATGCTCGTGGCTGTGGGTATGGCCGTGAGTGTGCTCGTGGGAGTGCCCACCAATCTTGGTTACGCCGCCACCGAGACCGCAGCCGCATTCTTTGCACATATCAAATAAGCTCCACTGAGGCGATCTCGAGTTCGCGCCCGCGCCGCAGATCGCCACTTAGGTCATGACAGCGCGGACAGGCATCCAATAGCCGGCCAGTGGCAAATTCCTGATTGCAACCGGCGCACCAGCACACCGCCGCAACGATTTCCATCTCCAATTCCGCCCCTGCCACCACGGTATTTTGCTGCGCCACGTCAAAGGCAAACCGCAGGGCCTCCGGGTCCACGCCACTCAACACGCCCACTCGCAAAGTGAGACAGCGAACCGGCCGGCCGGCCGCGGCTTCCACCGCCAGCCGGATGGCCTCGCTCATAATGCTCAGCTCATGCATGGTTCCACTTCCTGTGGAGTTTCCCCCCGCAAGAACCTCTCGACTCAACCTTTATTGACAGTGATTGGTCAATTTTTGGCAAATATTGCAAAGCGCCATTCCTGTCACCGGGGTCAAATTGTCAACAACATGCCGGGCTTGGATCAAAACCTAACCTTGACCGCTGAAAGTGTCAAAGCGGAGCACGGAACCGTGCGTCTGAAGGTTGTGATCCGGGGTGCGGTGCAAGGGGTTGGTTTCCGCCCCCACATTTTCCGCCTGGCCGAGGCCATGTGTTTGTCCGGTTGGGTCAACAATTCACCCCAAGGCGTCCTGATTGAAGCGGAAGGCAGCCGGACTTCACTCGAACGCTTTCTCCTGCGGTTGCAGGCGGAAAAGCCCGGCCCGAGCCGGATCGCAAGCGTGGAACCGACCTGGTTGGATCCGGCTGGTTATGCGGGGTTTCAAATTCGGGAAAGCGTTGCGGTCGGGGAAAAGAGTGTGCTGGTCATGCCGGACCTGGCCACCTGCGAAGACTGTCGCCAGGAAATTCTCGATCCCGCCAATCGCCGGTTCCGTTATCCTTTCGCGAATTGCACCCACTGCGGTCCCCGGTTCAGCATTATTGAAGCTGTGCCCTATGACCGGGTCAATACGACGATGAAGGGGTTTGCTCTCTGTCCGGCCTGCGACTCGGAATACCACAATCCGCGCGACCGCCGCTTTCACGCGCAACCCAATGCCTGCCCGGTCTGTGGCCCGCACTTGGAGCTTTGGTCGGAGGATGGCACCGCGCTTTTCGGAGGCGACCCGGCGCTGCTGGCCGCCGCCCAGTTACTTCGCCGCGGAAAGATCGTGGCGGTGAAAGGCATCGGCGGATTTCATTTGCTGGTGGATGCCACCAACGAGATCGCGGTGCGTCGTTTGCGCGAACGCAAGTGCCGGGAGGAAAAGCCGTTTGCCCTGCTGTTCCCCACGCTCGCGCACATCCAGAAGGTCTGCGAAGTTTCCCCGTTGGAGGAGCAGTTGTTGACTTCTCGCGAAGCCCCCATCGTCTTGTTGCGAAAGTTGGTCGATTCGCTTTCACCCATGGCCGATTCTGTGGCCCCGGGCAATCCCTGGCTGGGAGCGATGTTGCCCGCCAATCCGTTGCATCACCTTTTGTTGTTGGACCTGGGATTCCCGGTGGTCGCCACCAGTGGCAACCGGGGCGAGGAGCCCATCTGCACGAAGGAACGTGACGTGCGGGAACAACTCGGTGGGATCGCGGACGCTTTCCTGGTGCATGATCGCCCGATCGCCCGGCATGTGGATGATTCGATTGTGCGCGTAATGGCGGACCGTCCTATGATTATCCGCCGGGCCCGCGGTTATGCACCACTGCCGATCCGATTGGATTCTCCCTTTGCCCCAGCCCATCCCGCCATCGTCCTGGCGGTGGGGGCGCACCAGAAAAACACGTTGGCCCTGGCGCTGGGCGATAATGTGTTCCTGAGCCAGCATATCGGGGATCTGAGCACCGTGCCGGCCCATCAGGCATTCATGCGCGTCGTCGCCGAGCTACCCCGATTCCATGCCGTCACCCCGCAGGTGATTGCCACCGATTTGCACCCGGACTACCTCTCCACGCGCTACGCCCAAGCCTCGGGCCGGCAGACCTTCACCGTCCAGCATCACATAGCCCACGTGCTTTCCTGCATCGCCGAGAACAACATCTCGCTGCCCGCTTTGGGCGTGGCTTGGGACGGCACCGGCCTCGGACTGGACGGAACCATTTGGGGCGGCGAGTTTTTTCTGGTCACTGACCACCGCATCGAACGCGTGGCCCACCTGCGACCTTTCCGCCTGCCGGGTGGTGACCGGGCCGCCCTGGAACCCCGCCGATCCGCGCTGGGCCTGCTGTTTGAACTCTTCGGAGAGGCGGCCTGGGACCGGCGGGATCTGGCGCCTTTTGCTTCCCTCACCGCCCCCGAGTGGGCCGTTCTGCAGCAAATGTTGCAGCGAAAGCTCAACTCACCCGTTTGCTCCAGCATGGGGCGTTTCTTTGATGCGGTTGCTTCCCTCCTCGATCTGCGCCAAAAGTCCGCCTTCGAGGGGCAGTCAGCGATGGCTCTGGAGTTTGCCCGGGAGGGAATGGCCACGGAGGAGCGCTATGATTTTGCCATGGCCGCGGATCAATCCCCCCTGGTCCTGGATTGGTCGCCCGTAATCATTGATTTGCTGGCAGATCGCCAGCACGGCCTCCCCATCGCCCTGCAATCGGCCAAGGTTCACAATGCCCTCGCGGCGGCTATCGTCAGGGTGGCCCGGCACTTGGACCAGACCCGTGTGGCCTTGAGCGGCGGCTGTTTTCAGAACCGTTATTTGTTGGAAAGCACGGTGGCCCAATTGCGCCGCGCAAAAATCCAACCCCATTGGCAACAGCAGGTTCCCACGAACGATGGCGGCATTGCGCTCGGCCAGGTGCTGGGCGCGCAACGAATGCTGCATGGACTTTAAAAATTTATGTGCCTCGCAATTCCCGGAAAAATTGAAACCATCAGTGGCGAAGATCCGCTGACACGCATGGGTCGTGTCAACTTTGGCGGCGTGGTGAAGGAAGCCAGCCTGGCTTACGTGCCGGAGGCCCAGGTGGGCGAATATGTCATCGTGCATGCCGGTTTCGCCCTGAGTAAAGTGGATGAGTCGGAGGCGCAAAAGGTTTTCGGCTACCTCCGCCAGATGCAGGAACTCGCGGACTTGGAGGAGGGCGCCCCGTGAAATACCTCGATGAATATCGCGATGGTCCGCTGGCGCAACAGCTGGCCCGGGAGATTCATCGCCTGACCACTCGGCCCTGGACGATCATGGAAGTGTGTGGCGGACAAACCCATGCCATCGTTAAATTTGGCATCGATGAACTGCTCCCTCCCGCCATTACGCTCCTCCATGGCCCGGGTTGTCCGGTTTGCGTGACCTCCCTTGAATTGATTGACCAGGCCCTGGAAATTGCGGCACGACCGGAGGTCATCTTCACCTCCTTCGGCGATATGCTGCGCGTGCCCGGAAGCACCACGGATCTCCTGTCGGTCAAGGCCCGCGGCGGCGATGTGCGCATGGTGTATTCCCCGCTCGACGCGGTCAAACTGGCGCAACAAAATCCCCAGCGGGAAGTGGTCTTCTTCGGGGTCGGTTTTGAAACCACGGCCCCGGCCACGGCGATGGCGGTTTATTCGGCGGCACAACATGGATTGCGGAATTTTTTCCTGCTCACTTCGCATGTCCTCGTACCCCCGGCGATCACGGCCCTGATGACCTCGGCGGATTCCCGCGTGCAGGCCTTTCTGGCGGCTGGTCATGTCTGCGCGGTCATGGGCTATGAGGAATATTATCCCCTCGTCCGCCAGCACCAGGTGCCCATGGTCGTCACCGGCTTTGAGCCGCTGGACATCTTGCAGGGCATCCTCATGGTGATCCAACAACTGGAAACGGGTCGGGCCGAAGTAGAGAACCAATACACCCGGGCCGTGCGCCGGGAGGGTAATCTACCGGCGCAAAGCTTGCTGCGCCGGGTTTTCCGGGTGGTCTCCCGCAAATGGCGCGGGATGGGCGAGATCCCCCAGAGCGGCCTCGGACTGACGGAGGAATTCGCCAGTTTCGATGCCGCCCGGAAATTTGGTCTCGCCGACCACCAGGTGGAAGAACCCGCCACGTGTATCGCGGGCCTGGTATTGCAAGGCCGGAAAAAGCCCCACGAATGCCCCGCTTTTGGAAAAGAATGCACACCGGAGCACCCACTCGGCGCCACCATGGTGTCGAGCGAAGGTGCCTGCGCGGCCTATTTCCGTTATCGCCGGAGCCCGCTGGAAACCACGATGCCCGCATGAATACCCCGGAATTCCATCCTGTTTGCCCGTTGCCAATCACGGATTATCCCCACGTCCTCATGGCCCATGGGGGCGGAGGCAAACTGATGCACCATCTGTTGGAGCAGGTCTTTGGCCGGGCGTTTGCCAACCCCCTGCTCGACACGCGCCATGATTCGGCCCAGTTTGCCGTTCCGGCCGGCCGGCTGGCGATGACCACGGACTCCTATGTGGTGCGGCCGCTCTTCTTTCCCGGCGGGGATATTGGCTCCATGGCGGTTCACGGCACGGTCAATGATCTGGCCATGAGCGGTGCCCGGCCCCTTTATCTGAGTACCGCCTTCATCCTGGAGGAAGGCCTGCCGATGGCTACCCTCTGGCGCATCGTCTGCTCCCTGAGCGCCGCGGCCAAAGCCTGTGGCGTGCCAATCATCACCGGGGATACCAAAGTGGTGGATAAAGGCAAGGGGGATGGAGTTTTCATCAATACCACCGGTATTGGCGTCATCGAGACACCGTTGGTGATCACGCCGAAAAATGTTCAACCGGGCGATGTTGTGCTGGTGAATGGTGATGTGGGCCGCCATGGCATGGCGATCATGGCGACGCGCGAAGGCCTGCAATTCGAGAGCACCATCGAGAGCGATTCCGCGCCGGTCCACGAACTGGTTCAGGAACTCCTCCAGGCGGGAATCGAAATCCATTGTCTGCGCGACCTGACGCGCGGAGGCTTGGCCAGCGCCTTGAACGAAATCGCCGAAGTTTCCGGATACCAGACTGCCATTGAGCAAGATGCCGTTCCGGTGCAGGAGGAGGTTCATGCGGCCTGCGAATTGTTGGGATTGGATCCTTTGCATGTGGCCTGTGAAGGCCGTTTCATCGCCTACGTGCCTCCCCGGGATGCCGCCCGCGCCCTGGCGATCATGCGCGGTCACCCGCTGGGAGCGCAGGCGGCGGAGATTGGCCGGGTCGGGGCTGCCGGATCTCCCCCGGTAACGCTCAAAAGCGCCCTGGGTTCCTGGCGCATCCTCGATATGTTCACCGGGGAGCAGTTGCCCCGGATTTGTTGATCCCCCTGCGGCGACTCAGCACTTGGCCCACTGCCTCAGGACTCCTGACTGCATGGAATTCACGTGGCCCGAAACGATCGCCGACCAGCCCTCTTCTCCCTCTCCGCCATTCAAAATGGAGGAGAGGGTCGGGAAAGGAATCTTCGACGCCCGCTCAAATTTGATGCGTGGGTGCAGGAGTGCTGAGCCGGCAAAAAGCGGTCGGAAAACCACAATATTAGTTGAGCCAGATTTTGCCCTCGGCCTTAGGACTTAGGTAGGTCATAAAGCCAAACCCGCAAAGTTCGATTTTTCTATGCCAACCAACTCCCGCCCGACCATTTGGGAGCACGCCCAAGACAAGGGTGTCTCACGTCGCGACTTTCTGGCGGCTTGCGCCTGGATGACGGCCCTGCTCGGCCTGCCCAATGAATCGGTGGCGCAGGTCACCAAGGCGCTGGAAACCAAACCGCGCATTCCGGTGTTGTGGTTCCATTTTCAGGAATGTACCTGCTGCTCGGAATCCTTCATCCGCTCCTCGCATCCCGGCGTGGCGGATATCATTCTGGACAAGATTTCCCTCGACTACACCGAGACTTTGATGGCGGCTTCGGGTAAGCAGGCGGAGGACGCCTTGCACGACACCATGACGAAGTACAAGGGCGAGTATCTGATGCTCGTCGAAGGTTCGATTCCCACGGGCGCGAACGGAGTGTATTGTTGCATCGGCGGCCGCACGGCGCTGGATATCGCCCGGGAGGCCGCGGCGGGCGCAAAAGCTTTGGTGGCCTGGGGCAGTTGCGCCAGCAATGGTTGCGTGCAGAACGCCAAACCCAATCCCACCAAGGCCACCCCCATTCATGAACTGATCTCGGGCGTACCCATCATCAAAGTGCCGGGCTGCCCGCCCATTGCTGAGGTCATGACCGGAACGATTGTCCACCTGCTCACTTTCGACCGCATTCCCCAGGTGGACGGTTTGGGACGCCCGAAAGCGTTTTATTCCCGTCGCGTCCACGACACCTGCTACCGCCGGCCGAACTATGACGCCGGTCTGTTTGTGAACTCCTTCGATGACGAAAACGCGAAACGCGGTTACTGCCTCTACAAAATGGGTTGCCGCGGCCCGGTGACCTACAATTCCTGCGGCGTGATGCGTTGGAATGGCGGGACGAGTTTTCCCATCCAGTCAGGACACGGCTGCATTGGTTGCAGCGAAGGCAATTTTTGGGACAACGGCCCCTTCTACCATCATCTGCCGAACTTCCCCGGCTTTGGCATTGAAACCACCGCCGATGATCTGGGCCTGAAACTCGGCGCCGCAACGCTGGTGGGCATTGGGGCGCATGCCATTTCCACCAACATTCGCAAACATCGCCTGCTGAAAGAGGAACGCGAAACGAGTGAAGTTGTTCAGGATGGGCGCGCCGAACAGGGCGGTTCCTAAATCGCAACCGTCGTTAAACCCTTACCCTAATCTTTATGGCTGGAAAGAGAATCGTCATCGACCCGGTAACGCGCATTGAAGGCCATTTGCGCGTGGAAGTGGAAGTTAAGGACGGCTTTGTCACCGACGCGTTCAGCTCCGGCACCATGGTGCGGGGGTTGGAAATCATCCTGCAGGGCCGCGATCCCCGCGATGCCTGGGCCTTTGCCGAACGGACCTGCGGCGTTTGCACCACGGTGCATGCCCTCGCCTCGGTTCGCAGCGTGGAAGATGCCCTGGGCATTGTGATTCCGCCCAATGCGGAGTTGATCCGTAACCTGATGTTCTGCGCCCAATACATGCAGGACCATGTGGTTCACTTCTATCACCTGCACGCGTTGGATTGGGTGGACATTGTCAGCGCCCTCAAAGCCGATCCCAAAGCCACGGCCGATCTCGCCCAGAGCATTTCCCATTGGCCCAAGAGCTCGGTGGGCTACTTCAGTGACGTGCAAAAGCGGATTTCCAAATTTGTCGCCACCGGTCAATTGGGCATTTTCGCCAATGGCTATTGGGGACATTCGGCCATGAAACTGCCGCCGGAAGCCAATCTGATGGCGGTGGCGCATTACATTGAGGCGCTGGACTGGCAAAAGGAGATCGTCAAGGTCCATGCCATTTTTGGCGGCAAAAACCCGCATCCCAACTACCTCGTCGGTGGCGCTCCTTGCTCGATCAATCTGGACGAGGCCAACGCCATCAATGCGGAACGCCTGGCCTACGTGGCGAAACTTTTGGGGGACGCCAAAACCTTCGTGGAGCAGGTCTATATCCCCGATCTCCTGGCCATTGCCTCGTTTTATAAGGATTGGGGCGCCATTGGCGGGGGACTGAAAAATTACCTCTGCTACGGGGACCTGCCCACGAACGGTTTCGCCGATTCCGGCAAATTCAAATTTGCCCGCGGGGCGATCCTGGACCGGGACTTGACCAAAGTTCTGCCGGTGGATGCCCACGACCCGCAACAGGTCAAGGAATCCATCGCCCACTCCTGGTATTCTTATTCCGATGGTGATGGTGCCGCCCGGCATCCTTGGGACGGGGAAACCAACCTGAACTACACGGGGCCGCAACCGCCCTACGATCAACTGAACGTGGAAGGGAAATACTCCTGGTTGAAAACGCCGCGCTGGAACAATCACCCCATGGAAGTCGGCCCCCTCGCCCGCATGCTGGTGGGTTACGCCTCTGGCCGCAAGGACGTCCAGGAAGCCGTGGACATGGTGCTGAAAAAGCTCGATGTTCCGGTCGCCGCGCTATTCTCCACGCTCGGCCGCACCGCGGCCCGCGGGATCGAAACCTATCTCATCGCCCAGTGGTCGCAGGAGTTCTACAGCGACCTCCTGGCCAACATCAAAAATGGCGATTCCCGCACGTTTAACAACGAGAAATGGGAACCGGAGACCTGGCCGGCGGAAGCCAAAGGGGTCGGCATGACCGAGGCCCCGCGCGGCGCGTTGGCGCATTGGATCGTGATCAAAGACCGCAAAATCGGCAATTACCAACTCGTGGTACCCTCCACTTGGAACGCCTCCCCGCGGGATACTCAGGGCCAACGCTCGGCCTATGAGTCTTCCTTGATCGGCACTCCCGTGGCGGATGCGGAAAAGCCGTTGGAAATCATCCGCACGATTCATTCCTTTGACCCGTGCCTGGCCTGCGCCGTCCACCTCTATGACCCCAAGGGCCGTACTTTGAACCGGTTTACCATCGGTGACTAGGAGCGATTATGCCGAAGACCACCACACTTGGCCGGGTGTATGTCTGGGAAATTCCCGTCCGGGTTTATCATTGGCTCAATGCCCTCTGTATCGTCATTTTGTGCGTCACCGGCTATTTGATCGGCGCGCCCATTGCCATCCAGCGGGCTTCTGAGGCCTCGTTTGCCTACTGGTTCGGCAAAGTGCGCTTCATTCATTTCCTTTTTGCCTACGTGTTTTTCTTCAACTTTCTCTTCCGCCTCTATTGGGGTTGGGCGGGCAACCGTTACGCCAGTTGGCGCAACTTCATTCCTTTTCGCAAACGGCAATGGGAGGAGGTCAAAGCGGTGATCGCGGTGGACATCCTTCAGGTCGATGACCAACCGATTGAAACCATCGGGCACAACGCCGTCGCCGGTTTCACCTATTTCTTCACGTTCCTGGCGTTCCTTTTCCAGGCCATTACCGGCTTCGGTTTATATGCCGCCATGAGCAAATCCTGGTTCCCGCAGTTGTTCGCTTGGATTGTCCCCCTGATGGGGGGAGATTTTTCGGTTCGCCAGTGGCATCATGTGTTCATGTGGTTCTTCATCCTCTTTTCCATCGTGCATGTTTACTTGGTTTTTTATCATGACTACGTGGAAGGACGGGGTGAAATCTCCTCCATGGGCAGCGGTTGGAAATTCATCGAGAAGGAATACCACCCCCATATGAAGGAAAAGACCGTCGCCGCCTCCAAAAAATGAGCTTCTCCGCATCCCCATCGCCCCGGCCCCTCGTCCTCGGGGTGGGCAATCTGCTCATGGGTGACGAAGGCGTTGGCGTGGTTGCCATCCAATACCTCGAAGAACACGGATTTGGCGAATTCGCCGAACTGGTGGACGGCGGAACCAGCGGTTTCCACCTGCTTGGCCTGTTTGAAAACCGGCGGCACATGATCCTCATCGATGCCGCCACCGACGACCACCCGCTGGGAACCGTTTCCCATATCAAACCCCGCTACGCCAGCGATTTTCCCCCGACCCTCACCGCCCACGACATCGGGCTGAAAGATTTGCTTGAGTCCTCCGCTATTCTGGACGATTTGCCGGAGGTCGATCTTTTCACTGTTTCCATCGGCGATCTCGGCGCTATGACCATGGATTTATCCCCCGCCGTCGCCGCCGCCATCCCGCTCATCGCGGACTTGGTCCGGCAACGCTTGGCCGAACTGCGGGCGGAGGCATGCGGGGTCGCAGTTACCCAGTGCTAGAATACCGATTGCAAATTCAAAGGACGGGGTCAGTCGGTTCGGACGTTTCATTTGCCGCCTTTTTAGCCGACTACCCTCGCTTTTCCGCTGCCGCCTTGGACAATTCTCCGGCCGAAAGCGCAACACGGATTTTCACTCATTTTGCGGGTTTCGTGAATCTTCGCAAAAGGGAAATCATTCCATTTGCCAGTACCAGCATCAAAAGCGCCGCTCTAAGGAAGAATCCGGCATACAGATTGGTGAGCCAGATTCGAAGTGTCATCGGTGAGGTGCCGGGCGGGGGTGCTTTCCAACCTGTCTTAATCCTGAGCGAGGTTCCAGCTCGGTAATACGAACAGACGGCGGCGCGGAACCGTATGCCCCGCTTCAATGTCGCGACATCTGAATAGCGGGTTTTCGTTGAGGTGACCTTGAATTCGATTCCGAGCGCTTTGAACTCCTCGATGGTATCTTTCCATTTGCCCAAGTACGGCGCCAAATCGCCCAAACTTGGAATTGCGTCCTCGGGCTTTTCTTTTTCCTCAGCCCATCGATATTTCGCCTCATTAATTTCTCCCAAACTATTCTCCAATCGAGCCATGAAGACCTTTTCCGAATCGAGCCACGGTTCCGGCCCGGAATCGACCAGGAGAATTCCTCCGAGAATAAGGGACAGCATGACAAGGTTTGCGAAAAACAGTTTGCTCCTGGGAAAAATCCATTTCATACGCTGGGATCCCCCTCCCCATCACTTGGATACATCGTGCCCATGCGCTCAGCCAATGAATCTGAGTGATGCCGTTCCCCCACCCTTTGAAATTGCTGGCGACATTGAAGATCAGTGTTGATAATTTTTGTCAAAATTCAAGTGATCTCGCCAATCTCATAACGGCACGCTAAAACGAACCCTTTGGCGGGGGTTTTCTGCGGCCAGTCGGTTCTTGCATTCACCCGGGACTTGCGGCAGCCTCGTGTACGCGCTATGAATCGCCCTGATGATGCTTCCATTATTGACCTAAAGGCCTTCGTTCCGGCGAAGGATCCGGCTCTTTCGCGCCAGTTTTACCTCGATCTGGGGTTCCGGCAAAACTGGGCCAATGATCAAATTGCCGAGTTTCAGATCGGTTCCTTCCGGTTTTTTCTACAAAATTTTTACGCCCGGGGTCATGCCGAGAACTTCATGATGAGCCTGACCGTGGCCGATGTTGACCAGTGGTGGCAGCACATCCAGTCGATCCAGTTGGCGCAAAAATACCCCGGCATCACCGCTAAAGCGCCGGCGCTGCAACCCTGGGGCCTCCGGGTGTTGTTCCTCAGCGATCCGGGCGGTGTCCTCTGGCATATTGTCGAGCGCCCCCGGAAATAGGCAAGGAGCAGCGGGCGGGATCGAAAGCGGCCCCGTCATCCTTCTCCAGTCGTATCTTCTATCGGCTGCCTGCTTCCCGGATTGACCTATCCGTGGGATCAGGTATTTCTTTTGGTCGTTAACCACTTGGACTGAAGAAATCACTATGAAATCGTTCACCTTGAATTGGACCAAGCCGGCGCAGGTTTTGGGCGCCATCCTCTCCGGATTCCTGCTGGCCACCACCCTGCCCGCCTCCGCGGAATTCTCACCCCGCGCACTGCCGGGTGAGCGCACGGCATTGGACGAATATGTTGCGGCGCCGGACACCAACTACAGCTACCATCTGGTCAACACCATTCCCGGCCCTGACGTCACCACCTTCGTCATTGAGATGACCTCGCAGGCCTGGCTCACCACCAACGAGGTGGATCGCCCGCTCTGGAAACATTGGGTCATCGTGGCGCGTCCCAAGACCGTGGCCAGTTCCACTTCGCTGCTCTTCATCAGTGGCGGGGCCAATGGGGGCAATCCTCCGGGAAATCCGGATCCCAACCTTTTGCGCATCGCCGCCGCCACCAAATCCGTGGTGGCCGAATTGAAAATGGTCCCCAATCAACCCCTGGTTTTTGCGGGTGAAACCGAGAGAAGGACCGAGGATTCGCTCATTGCCTATACCTGGGACAAGTTTCTCCGGACCGGCGACAAAAAATGGCCCGCCCGCCTGCCCATGACCAAGGCGGCCGTTCGCGCCATGGACACCATCACCGCCTTCTGCGCCGGCACGGAAGCGGGCGGCGTAAAAGTGGACAGCTTTGTGGTGGCGGGCGGCTCCAAACGCGGCTGGACGACCTGGACCACCGGAGCGGTGGACAAGCGGGTCGCCGCCATCATCCCCATTGTGATCGACGTCCTGAACATCGAACCCTCGATGATGCATCATTACGCGGCTTACGGCTTCTGGGCGCCATCTATCGAAAATTATACCCAGTTCAAGATCATGGATTGGAACGGCACCCCGGAATACAAGGCCCTAATGAAGATTGAGGAACCTTATGAATACCGCCAGCGGCTGACCATTCCCAAGTTCATCATCAATGCATCCGGGGATCAATTCTTCCTGCCGGATTCCTCCCAATTCTATTTCGCGGATCTTCCGGGGGTGAAATATCTGCGTTACGTGCCCAACGCCGACCATTCCCTGCGCGGCTCGGATGCGTATGAAACGCTCACGGCGGCCTACTTCTCCATCCTCACCAAAGCCCACTTGCCGGAATTCTCGTGGACGCTGGAGTCCGACGGCGCCATTCGGGTCATGGCCAAGGACGCCCCTGCCGGGGTCAAGCTCTGGCAGGCCACCAATCCCGAAGCCCGCGATTTCCGCTTGGAAACCTTCGGACCACATTGGGTGGGTTCCCAGCTGGAGCCGGAAAGCCCGGGGGTGTTCGTCGCCCGCGTGGAGAAACCCGCCCGCGGCTGGACCGCCTTCTTCGTGGAACTAACCTTCCCGACGGGACCGCAATTGCCTCCGCTCAAATTCACCACCCAGGTGCGCGTGGTGCCGGACGTCCTCCCCTTCAAGTTCGTCCCCAAGGGTCGTCCGCAGTAAACCTGCTTCTCCGGCCGGTTCGCTTATTCCATCTTCCGCAGGTAGCGGTCGTACCAATCGGCGAACCGGCGGATATCCCACACCATCGTCAGCCAGCCATGCTGGCCCTTGTGATGGACCACCAGCTCAACCGTGGCGCCGGCCTTCCGGGCCTCGGTTTGAAATCGTTGGGATTGTTCCAGGGGAACCAGTGTGTCGGCATCCCCGTGATAAATCAGAATCGGCGGCTGATTTGAGCTGACGAAGTAAATCGGGGACAAGTCACGCCCGAGCACTTTCCACGTGGCCATGTTCGTGGCCAGGGGGCCGAACCCCGCCACAAAGCTCTTCGGCGGTCCACCGTCCCCGAGATTCTCCGTTGAGGAACCGAGATTAAGCAGGTCGGTAACCGGGTAAAAAATGGCGGCCGCCTGCACTGCGCTGCTTTCCCGGTCCACTGGATCGGCCGCATCCGGGGCCCCCGGACCGCCGCGCGTGGCAATCATCAGGCTCAGGTGGCCCCCAGCGCTGCCCCCGGTCAGGCCAAGGCGCGTCGGATCCACACCGTATTCGCGGGCATGATGCCGGATGAAGCGCACCGCCCGGTTCACATCCTCCGTGATCTCGGCGATTGTCGCTTCCGGCTGGGAGAGGTGATAAACGGGAATCACCGTGTATCCGTGCCGCAGCAGCGGGGCGGTGATCCAATGGCGGAAACTGCCGGCTTCCCCGGATTTCCAACGGCCGCTCACCATGATGATCACTCCGATGCCATTCGTGTTGGCCGGCTGGATGACATCGAATTTGAGGTCATGCCCCAACCGGTGGCCATATACAAATCCATTCGTGCGTTGGACGCCGGGATGGTAGTACAGCCAGGTGGTCCCTGCCAGGAGCCCCGCCAGCAAGAGGATGGCCCCCAATCCCAGCAAGGTGTATCGAATGATTCGTTTGATGCGCATGATCTATCGGTTGTTCAAGGACGTTTGGCAATCTCCCCAACCCCATCGGCGGTGTGGCTTATGAACGATGAGTGAAACTGGAGACTGTCCCCCTCCTCAGGGGCGGCGGGTGGAATGCTCCATGATCCACAAAGCATCCCGGTTGTTGGGCATGGATACATCCAAGGAAGTAAGCGCGCCAATCGGCGGCGTGGTGCGGGAATCCAGCCATTTATGGATTTCAGAATGTCCATCCACAAAAGCCAATCCGCCAGCACCCGCATGGTAACTGGCGGGAAAATCCACCAGCACCCAGTTCGCCGGCTGGTCCGGCCAACCGGACATCCCCGAGCACCACTCGCCATCGTTGATACTGTCGCATCGCTCATCCAGAAACACAATGGTCATGGCTGGACCCGGATTCAAGACATCGCTCAACTTCTTGTACTTGATATAGCCCGGGCCAAAATTGTCCGCATCGCTGCCATTGAACCAACTCAACATCGAAATGCTTCGTTGACGTGGCACCGTTTGGCCACGCAGCGGGCCGGAGGAGGCGAAGCAGGGATACTTGCTGTCCGCAGGACACCGCCAGATGGCAGGGTTGTTGCCACAATACGGCCAGAGGCAACTTTTCTCAATCATCACGCTGGTATCCCAATTGGCCGCGTTAAACCCATCGGCAATCGCGTTCCCGTTCCAATTCATTGAAATACTGTTCGGAATCCAGGCATCGGGATTGCCATAAGCGGACGGCACATGATCATTGCTGCTGTCCACATACATCTTCCAGGCCAGCATCATCTGCCGGTTGTTGTTCAGGCACTGGATGGACAGGGCTTTGACTTTTGCGCGCGCCAAAGTCGGCAGGAGCAGGCCCGCCAGAATCGCGATGATCGCAATGACCACCAACAACTCAATCAGGGTGAAACCGCGGCGACTCCGCCACGGCTTGAGATGCTCGGTCTTCACGGATCAACGCCCCGTCGGGATCACTGGTAACCCAGCACGACGTTGGCCCCGGTGATGACGGGGCTGGAAATACGGACTGACCGCGACCAGGCAATGCGATAGAAACGGGTCGCACCGCTCCGGGGAATCGTCAGTTTCTGCTGCGCGGTATCCACCAGCACCTCCGTCTCCGGCAGGAACGGTCCCGCCAGGGTGGCCGAGGAGTAAACCTGCGGAACCGAAGGCACGAGGACCAAATAGTTGAGGGAAATTCCGTTTTGGGTCGCGTTGTTGGGCAGGCTGTCCAGCGTGAGCCGGACGGTGTTGGTGCCGCTCAAATTCACCACCGCCAGGCTGCCGTTCGTTGCCAATAACGGAACGTAGGTATAATTGTGATTGTAGAAGGTGGAGGGCACATCGAAGGTGCCTAAAAAATTCGTCACCGAATCAAGGGTGACCTGATCCAGCCGGACTGGCTGGGCCAGGCCGGCAGCGGCGCGCAGGTAAACGTTGTAAGCGCCGCCATTGAAAATGCGCGTATAATTAAGCCATTCACTCCCCTGGAGTCTTTCCACAATGTATTCCTGCAGGCTGGCATCCAGGCTCGCATATTTGCTGCGCTGGGTTTCGTAACTCTGCCCGTAAGAAACTCCCGTTCCCTGGGTATAGTCTGCCGCCACAAAAATGCCAAAATTCCCCTGCTGGGTGCCAATGGCATCGCCATGGCGATACATGCACTCGGTACCATGCGCCCCGCCGTCCAGGGAGAAGAAGTCTCCGGGAGGAGCCGTCCGGTCGTTCTGCCCCGAAAGGTCCACATAGCCCAGTCCGGCATTCACGACTGTGCCATTGTCGCTCAAGGGGTCGTAATCGCTGTAACCGGAGGCCGGCGGATCATCGATGAACTGGCCACCGCCAAAATCATAATCCTCCGCCTCAATGACCTTGACCGCGGAAGAGGCCAGATATGCATCGGAAAAAGTATCAAAACTCCATTCATTCGTGGTGCTGCGGCCCAGCCCATCCCGCAATACAATACTGGCCCGGTAAAACGTATTCGTCACCAGTCCCTTGTATGCCACGGAGGCATTCGTGGCCGGGCCGGCAATCTGCAATCCCGCCGAGACATCCACGCCGTTGAGGATGAGCTGAATGGCATTCGTGGTGATGGCGTTGGTGACGCTCAGCGTGGTCGCGTTAAAAGTGATCCCGGCGGCGGCCGGATGGAAATTTTTGAGGGAGGTCGGCACCCGGTTGATCACCTGCGGCGCGCCCGGCTTTCCGTGCGGAATCGCCGGCGCGGCCAGCGGCGTGGCCGGCGCCGTTTCATTCACATAAAAATTGTCAAAGGTCACGTCCACGTTCGGATCGTAATCAGACTTGTTCAACTTGTACGCGAACAGCCCCACGTAGCCATATTGGGGGATGTACCAGTAGTTGGCATTGTAAGTGTCGTCCCCGGTCATGGTCAGCAGGGGCCGGGAAAGGTCCTTGAGATCGTAAATGCTCGAAGTGAAGTATGTGGGGCTGTCCCCAAATTGGTTCGTGCAGGAAATCACGAGCCGGTAGGCATGACCCGGCACCCAGCGAAACCGCGCCTGCGTGACCGTGACCGGATTCCCCAGTGAAAGCGTGCCAAAGCCGTTCACAATTCCCCAGGCGCTCATCTGGTCCGCCGCCCCCAGTTGGTTCGTGTTGCCCGTCCCCAGGTACGAGCGGTAATCGTGCAATCGCGCGTTGAAGGTTATCCCGTTTGGCAAATCGGGATCCAGTGGTCCGTCGAACCGGAGGGGACTGCTGTCGGGCAGTGCCGCATTGCTGTTCACCCGCCCCACGATGCCAATGACCTGTTCGCAGTCCTGATTGGTGTTCCAGGAGACAATATCCACCGAGGCGTAGAAATTGGTGTAAAGCCGGTTCGTCCAGATGGCAAAGACCCGGGCGTTGGTGTCACTTCCGCTGCTCTGTGGAGCGCCTTGCAAACGGAACGCGTGCCCGCCCAAGGCATCCGCTGGATAACTGATGGTGGACGGATGTGCGGTGGACATCAACCAACCGGAATTCGTGCCGCGATCGAAATCATAGCTTGTTTGCGCGCGCAACCCGACAGAGCTAAGCGCGATCACCGCCACGGCGACCAGCCAGCTCAATTTGTTACAAAGTCCCGGACCTTGGTAACCGGGGAGTTCCAATGAGGCAAAACGCATAGTAAGATTCCTTCCGCAATTTCCTGTCGGGCAGGAATAATCAAGTCACCCCGGACAGGGGGAGGCCGGCATGCCCGGAAAACCATCAACCACAGTCCCTCCCTCAGCAACCCTTCCGCGAACGGCGGAAGGACCAACCGGCAAAACCCGCCGCACCCAATCCCGCCAAAGCGAGTGTGGAGGGCTCAGGAGCGGGAACAATATCCGCCACAATCACACCCGTATAGGTCTCATTACGGTTGGCGTAGGTCGGACTGCTGAACTGAACCGGCAGCGTCAGCACGGTGCCGTCAAAAGTCGCGATGCCCGTGGCCACATTGAGTCCACCTTTACCGACAATCGAGGAGCTGTTGGCCTGAAAAGGGTTGGCATTCAGGACAATGCCATAATCCAGCGTGCCGGCGGTCGGATTGACGTTCTGCCCTGAGGGAGCAAGGCCATTCTGGACGGTGCCACTGGTGAGATCCAGCACGATATCTTTATAGGCACCCTTGATATTGGCCACCCCGTAACCGGTAACAAAACCATTCGCCTGCACTCCAAAGTTGCCCGCTTCGAAACCGATGGGATTGGGTGCGGTGTTGAACGGCCCGCTGGGATTCGTCAGCGCGGTAATCGAACTGCCGCCACTGAATGTCAGAACTCCACCAGTCAAATCGGCCACTAAAGTGCCTCCAAACGCGTCCACCAGCGATCCCGCGGACTGCTGGGTATAGGGCAGGCCGAACGCCAAGCCCGAAATGGTCAGCGAGCTCTGCGCCGAGTCGATATTGAAAGTAACCGTGTCCGCCTGGGTCGCACAAGTAACCGACAAAAATGACGCGGCCGCCGCGATGCTCAAGTAGGGGGAGGAGGACAACTTCATATTGGTCAATCTGTGGTTTGTTAATCTGAATTCCGGATCTTCTAAATCCACCGCTGAAAAAACATTTTCGGCGAACAGGTGCAAGTTTGGTTGACGTTGCGTATCTTAATAAAAAGTTCCGGCGGAGTCAAAAAATATTTTGTTACAATTTTGCGGAATTTCTTGGAATATCTCCACTTATTCAATGAATTCGCCAGCAAGATTCCGGGAGCATTCCGGAAGGGAATCCGGAAGCTCTCGGGCCGTCAATCTACCGCGGTGAAACTCCGGAATGCGAGCGAGCCGCGCGCCCGCCGGCTACTTCCCCACTTGCCGCCCCCCGCCGCGTTCCCCAAGTCATTTATGTCCCGCTTTGACCAGCTCAAACTCGAAATAGCCTAGATTGTAGCCCCGCTCGTAGTGCAGGGTCAGCAGGTGCGTGCCCGGCTCGGCGAAAGTAATCCGGCCCACCTCTTCCCGGGTCCATTTGTGCATGCTCGTGGTAATCACCGGGCACGGGCACTCGGCGGCCGGCTGGTGGTCGATGTCGAAGCGGAGGGGCTTCGCGCCCGCCACATTCCCATAGGCGGCGATGATCCGGTAACTGCCGGCCTGCTTCACGACGACGGTGTAGTTGCACCATTCCCCATCCTCTGTCCCGCCGATGTACAGCTGATTGATGGGCGGATCGGCCATGTTGGTGTGGTTCAGGTCCGCAAAATCCTTCACAAACGAAATATCCACGCCCTCGTCTCGGCGGAAGTTCCAATGGTAAGGCGTGGCATGCGGCCGCTGGTGCAGCGGCTGCTGGTTGAGCACGGCGCTAAGCGTGTTGATGGGGGTGGTGTCGTGGTACGCGACGCCTTCCCCGCCCAGGTCATAGAAAGCGCATTCGATTTTGCCGGGAATGCTCTGACCCCAGGCAGGAGTACTGGTCCAGCGGATGGCCTCGGCTTTCCAGTCTTCCCCGACCGCGGAATGAGCGCCCCCCTTCCCGACCGGGAGTTCCCGTTCCAAGCCCACGTTGTCCACGAAAAGATCGAAATCACTGGCATTCCAGACAAAGGTCTTCAGGGAAATCCCGCGAACTTCACGGTTCGTCGCCGCCGGCGTCCATTTCAGGGCGCGTAGAGGGATGGTAACACGATGCCACCCGCCATCGGCAAATGCCGGCTGGAAGGGGCGGAGGGAAACCGGAGCCGGCTCCTCCGCGCTCACTCCAAAGAAAAGTTCCTGCGGCTTTTTCGCGCCGCTCACCTTGAGGGAAAAGGACACGGCGGCGTAATCCTGCAAATCCACGCCCTTTTCCGTCAGCGGAGTCCACTGCCAGCCAAATGCCGCGTAGCGATAATTGGGAGTAACGGCGTGGAAATGGATCAGCCGCTTGCCCTCGGCATCCCTTTCGTCCAGGCGGGCGAAGGCGCCGGAATCTCCTCCGTTCACCCAGCCGACGCCATTCGTTGCGGTACTACTATCCCAAAGCACCCGGGCCGCCTCGTAAGCGCGGTACGGAACGACTGGCCGGTCCGCCTCCGCCTGTTGCAGTACCCGGTAGGCAGCGTCATGGAAAGGTTGCCCCCGGTAATCCAGTGGCAGGGCCGCTTGCGCCCGAAGCGATGCTCCGGAAAAGAACGTGAGAATGACCCACGTGAGGGGAATGATGCGGCTCCCACATGGAGAATGGTTATCGTTCATAAAATCAACGGGTCGTCAAAAAAATTGGCTGCCATGATTTGGAGGGGAGCAATTCTATTCGCGGTTGTTTTTAGCTGGCCAGCCGAAATTCTGCCTCCGTCAGGACCGCTCCCACCCGGTTGGCAAGGTTCACTTGGCATCCTGGATCAATCGTACCGCGTATCCGCAAGCGGAGCGATAGTGGTGAGCGTTGCTCCAGGCGGCCTGATTGCCATGCAGATCTATCATGCCCGCGTGATCGGAGGAAACCGCCGTGGCCGTCCACCAACCCGTATAATTGCCAGCTGGCTCAAAGATGCCAGACTCGTGACGAAACCCGGTGCCATAAGCGGAAAATCCGCAAGCGTTATTCAACCCCGGATTATTGCCAATCGCTCCCGGGACATCGGAAAGCTTCCAACTGGTTCTCGCGGAAATTGCCTTGGCAATCTTGTCCCCGGTTTGTGACCCATCCCAGTTGTACCCGGCCCCGATGAGATGTTTCTCAAACTCCACCCACTCCGCCGCGGTGGGAACATGCCATCCGGCCGGCGCGAGCTTCTTCGTCTCCACCGCATAGAAGTTGTAGAGCAGCCCGTACTTTCTGATCATCCCGGAATCCGTCACGTTGGGGGGATTGCAATAAAGCGGCGTGGTGTTGTCCTTCCAGGCCGGCGTGGCGCCATCAAACGGGATTGGGCTGCCATCGTTGAAGCGGGTCGCGCGGAAATTGGTCGTCGTCCAAACCTGCCCTCCCAAGCGCACGGCCTGATAGGTGTTCCCATCAATGTCCCGCACCGTGGCCGCGCAAGGGAGCATCCGGATAACCAGATCCTTGGCGTCCCGCGCGGGAACTGGCTGTTCATCATCCAAGTACCCGTCGCGGGTTACCCGCAACACCGCTTCGCCGGAATTGACCGGCGTACCCCGGGTCTGCGAATTCGTCCCGGCCAGAGTGAATTCGCCAAGGAGATCAGTGGTCCCCTGCCAGCTCCCCTGCTCCGTTTGCACCTTTGCCCCGGAAATGGGAGCGCCGGCAGCATCAATGACCCGGACCCGCGGACCCGCTTGCGCGGCGCGATACCCGGTCGCGCCCCAAAAAACCAGGCTGGTGGCCGAGGCCGGCTTGCTGATGGTGACCTGGGCGATCGCTTTCGCGGGGTTGGGTTGCAGGTTGATTCCCAGCAGGTAATGATGATCCTTCTCCAATTCGGTGTTTTTGGGTCCCCACTTCGCGAGGTTGGCGGCCAGAAAATACCGGGTTTCGGTTTCGGGAACCAAGGCCGCCCAATCAACTACCGCATACTGCTTCAGCTCCGTGGATTTATCGGAATAAGCGATTTCGACGCTGATCTCGCTGGTGCCAAAGGCGCTCATGAAAAACAGCGACAGATTCGCATAGCGCTCATCGCCGGCGGTAATCGCATACCGATCAGCCACCTGCTTGCCCGTGAAACGCACCTGGCTTCCGCTCGCGTTGGAATTGGCGAAATGCAGGCTCACCCCGGGATGGAACGAGTTGGCGGGAAAAATGCCGTCATCGGGCAATGCGAGCTTACCCAGACTCCCCATCGCGTCCGCGGCCCCCCGCGTGGCCAGCCCACTCCATTTGTCGTCGATGCCTTTGTTCCAGGTGATCAGGGTGCCATTGGAAAGGGTGGTCACCGCGCGGGCGTTCAGGAGGGATTTCACCGGGAATTGTACCGTTAAAGCAGGGTCGCTGTATTCGCCAGCAACCACTCCGGTGGCTGCGACCAGGAAGGCCGCCAACCAGCCGCCCAGTCGGACCAGGAATCGGACCGCGGACCGTGAAGGACCTTCCTGAACCGGCAAACTGGCGCAAGCAATGGTGTTCATGAGTTTGCAGCATGCGCCAGGCGGGTTGGGATTTGGCGTCCTTCCTCTTGTGATTTTGCGCACACGCTCCGGCGCCCCCATTCCGCGTGATTCGACTTGCCAGTCGGACGCGATTTGCCATGCTGAGCCTCATAATGACGGCTTTGCCCCATCCCCGGGTCGCGGTGCTCGTTGAACTTTCCAGCGCTCATGGTCGCGGTCTCATTCGTGGAATCGCGCACTACGCGCGGCGCCACACGGACTGGTCGTTGCACCTGGAGGAAAGCGGTCCCCTGCGCGCCACGCCCCTCTGGTTGACCGTCTGGCGCGGCGAAGGAATCATTGCCCGACTGGAAACCCCCGCCATCACTCGCGCCGTCCTCGCCAAAAAAGTACCCGTGGTAAATGTCTCCGGCTACACCACCGCGCGCCGTGCCTGCCAGGTGGACCTGGACGATCGCGGCGTCTGCGAACTGGCGCTGGATTATTTTCGCCAGCGCTCTTACCGCCACTTTGCGTATTGCGGTAATCCCCGCTACGAGTGGTCGGTCCGGCGCCAGGAATTGTTCGCCGACTGCGTCGCCCGCGCTGGCGGTTCTTTCGCCGCCTTCCCCTTGACGGACCATCCCCGGTCGCTGCCGCGCTTGAGCGCCTGGCTGACAGCCCTCCCCAAACCCTGCGCGATCCTCGCCGGCAACGATCTCTGCGGCTGCCGCCTGCTGGAAGTTTGCGCCGGGGCCGGCTTGGCGGTGCCGGGTGAAATCGCCGTCCTGGGCGTCGACGACGACCCGCTCCTGTGCACCTTCTGCCAGCCCCAGCTTTCCAGCGTGGTGCCGGACACCGAAGGCATCGGCTATCTGGCCGCCCAGACGCTGCACGCGCTCATGCGCGGCGAACCGGCGCCCGCCAACCCGCAACTGGTGCGCCCCCTTTCCGTCCAATCTCGCGCGTCCACCGACGACACCGCGGTGGACCAATGGCACGTCCGGCAGGCCCTGCGCTTCATTCAAGGCAATGCCACCCGGGCCATTTCGGTGGCCGACGTCGTGGTCCAGGCCCGCTCCTCCCGTCGTTTCCTGGAAAAGCAGTTTAAGGCCGTGGTGGGCCGGCCCATCCATGCCGAAATTCTGCGGGTGCGACTGGAAGCCGCGAAGAACCTGCTGCAGACCACCCAGCTTCCCCTGAAGAGCGTCGCGGAACGGTCCGGCTTCCGGCGGGCGGATTACCTCAGCAGTGTTTTTCAGAACCGTCTCGGCCTCTCCCCCACCCAGTATCGCACCCGCGCGACTTAAGCAAAACGATTCCGCAGAGCGGCTGCGAACGCGGCACCCGCCTCAGGTCCGAAATTTGACCTCCAGCAATTCCATCAATTCCCCCATTTGCCGCATCAACTGCCCCTGGTGATCCGGCCCGTGGTTGCTGGCAAGATCCACCGGGGCGGACATGGCCGCCACGTAGCGCTCCGTCAGTGCAGGCGAGGCGTCCTCTTCGCCCAGCTTTTGCAGGAGCGACTCCACGCGGGCAACTTTGCGTTTGGCCTGGGCGATGGTTTTTAAGGCCGCGGCCGCCGTTAATTTGCCGGCAGACACCCGCTGCAGCAAGCCACACTCAAAAGCCTGGCAATGGGTTGGCCGGTCCTCATAAATGGCGCAATGCCGGCCATCAAAGCAGCCGCAGGGCTGGGCAAAAACTCGGTGGCGTCCCCGTTTGAACACGGCCAACCCGAGCTTTTCCAAGGCGCTGGTGCGGTCCGACTTCCGGAGTTCCACATCCGCAAACAACACGCCATTGCAGCAAAGCCCGCACTGGGGACATAACGCCTCAATGGGCCCCGCCCCGAATGGGACCTTCCTCGGACGGCCCGCAGCTTTCAAGCCAACACCCCGACCGTAAGTGGTTTGCCTTTCCAGCACTGCGCGTCGGATATCTTTTTCGGGACTGCCCTGGAGGATTTAAGAAAATGCGGAATAATATCGCGGTGTTCAAAAGCCACGTTCCCAGCAAATCCAAAACTGCCACGCCCTGTCAAGCTCCGACCAACCGGCCGCCCCGGTCGGGATGTTATTGCCTCCCTCCCGGCGAAGTCCTAACTTGTTCCCATGCGCCGCCCATTTTACTTGATCGGACCCGTTCCGCCCCCGGGTTCGCCGCCCGGATCTCGGGCGCATGCTCCCCACCGGATTGCCACAATTTCCCAAACTTCCGTCCCCCCACCCCTTCCACCATCCCTAAGTATCCAACTGCCATGAAAGCCACCCTGCTTGCCATTTTTACCTGCGCCCTCGCGCTGCTGACTGGTTGTGACAAACCCGCCGCCACGAACACCACCACGACCGCCAACCCAACTCCGGCCCCCAAAACCCGGGGGCTGATTGGCGTTTCGTTGCTCACACTGGACAACCCGTTTTTCAAGGTCATCGGCGACAACATCACAGCGGAAGCGGCTAAGCAAGGCTACGAAACTCTGGTCGTAAGCGGTGACAAAGACGTGGCGAAACAGGGCAATCAGATCAAAGATTTTATTGTCAAAAAGGTCGCCGCCATCGTACTGAGCCCGTGCGATTCCAAATCGATCATCCCGGTGATCCAGGAGGCCAACGCGGCCGGTATCCCCGTCTTCACCGTGGACATCCCCTGCAATGAGCCGGGGGTGAAAATCGTCACCCAGGTGGCCACCGACAATTACGGCGGCGGCAAGGAAGCCGGCCGCGCGATGATCGAGGCCCTCGGCGAAGCGGGCGGCCCGATCGCCGTGCTCCATTTCAAACAGGCGGAATCCTGTCTCCTGCGGGTAAAAGGTTTCCGGGAGGTCATCGACGCTTACAACGCCACTTCCAAGGCCAGGATCGAAATTGTGACTGAATTGGAAGGCGGCGGGGCCAAGGACCTGGGCTACAAGGCCGCCGAAGACGCGTTGCAGGCCCATGCCGATCTGCGCGGCATCTTCGCCATCAACGATCCCACCGCCCTGGGCGCCCGCGCCGCGCTGGAAAAGGCCGGGAAAACCAAAATCATTCTCGTGGGCTTTGACGGCCAACCCGAGGGGAAGCAGGCCATCAAGGACGGCAAAATCTACGCTGACCCCATCCAATTCCCCGAAAAAATGGGCGTCCAGATCGTGGAAGCCATTATCCGTCATTCCAAAGGGGAGTCGCTCCCGCCTCAGATGCTCATTCCTACCAGCCTCTACCGGCAGGCCGACGCGCAAAAAGATCCGCAACTCAAATAAACCATCATCTCCCTGCCTCTTGAACAGTTCTGCTAATTTTTGTCCCGAACTCATCGGCTCCTTCTCCCAAGGCGCCGCGGGTAATCCCACCGTGGCCATGATTGAGGCCGCCTTTGCGCATCATGGCCTGCCCTGGCGTTACGTGAACATGGAGGTGTCCCCGAAGGAACTGGGCGACGCGGTGCGGGGCGCGCGCGCCATGGGCTTTCGCGGGTTCAATTGCAGCCTACCGCACAAGGTCTCGGTGATTTCGCACCTCGACGGACTGGGCGAATCCGCCGCCGTTATGGGAGCGGTGAATTGCGTGGTTCGGCGCGACGGGAAACTCATCGGCGAGAACACCGACGGCAAAGGCTTCCTCCGCTCCCTCGCGGAGTTGATCGATCCGCGGGGAAAATCCGTCGTCCTCTTCGGTGCGGGCGGCGCGGCGCGGGCCATCGCCGTCGAACTGGGGCTCGCGGGCACCCGGCGCATCACCATCGTCAACCGGTCCGCCACCCGGGCTCGGGAACTGGTGGCCGTCTTGCGCGACAAGCTGCAAGTGGAGGCGGAATTCGTCCAATGGCCTGGCGATTACACCGTTCCGGCCGACACTGCAATTGTCATCAACGGCACCTCCATCGGTCTGTACGCCCCCAAGGCGCGGCTCCCGCTTGATGCCGCTTCGCTCCAACCCCACATGGTTGTGGCCGACGTGGTCTTCAGTCCCGTTCGCACAGCTTTCCTGCAAGAAGCCGCCGCGCGGGGCTGTCGGACCCTCGACGGCCTCGGCATGCTGGTCAATCAGGGCGTGATCGGAGTGCAATACTGGACCGGCATCGATCCGGATGTGACGGTGATGCGCCGGGCCTTGGAGTCCGCGTTGGGCGTCTAAACACTTCGCCCGGCCCGGCGGCTGAACGCATGAAATTCGCGCGCTTTCTCTCTGACTTCGGCATGGTGTTGGTCTTGGTTTTGCTGGGCGCGTTCTTCAGCTTTGCGACGTATAGTGAACAATCCCCCCGCGGGGAAGCGGCGGCCCGACAAATATCCGCCACCCTCCGCCAGCAATTCGGACTTACCCCGGGTGTCCTGATCGCGGCCAGCGACCAGCCGGGCGACCCGGAATTCGCGACCAAGCTGGAGCATGACCTGACGGCCTCCGGCGCGCGGGTGCTCGCAGTGGTGAAAGGAGAACCCCGTGAGGCCCGTGCGGCTTTGGTGAAAATCGCCGCCACCGGCGCCAAGCTGGACGCCATCGCCGCCACGGAAGTCGCGGGGGCTTGGCTGGTGTTCGCCGACCTGAAGCAGGATTTTCCCGCCCTGGGCACCGCCAGCCTCGTGACCCCGCGGCGGTATCATTGGCCCAACTTCCTGAAGTCCGAAAACCTGCTCAACATTGCCAATCAGATTGCGGTCATCGCCATCGTGGCAATCGGCATGACCATGGTCATCATTACCGGCGGCATTGATCTCTCCGTCGGCAGTCTGATCGCCCTTTCCGCTGTCCTCGCCGCCCTGCTCATCCGCGATTTCGCTGGAGGCGTGCAGGCTACCGCCATCGGTTTGGTGCTGGCGTGTGCGGCGGCGGTGCTGGTCTGCGGATTAGTCGGTGGATTCTCCGGAGCCATGATCACCCGGTTCGGGATTCCCCCCTTCATAGTGACGCTGGCCATGATGCTCGTCGCCAGCGGCGTCGCCTACATTCTGGCCAAGGGACAGTCCATCTACCAAATCCCGGACTCCTTCATCTGGCTCGGACGCGGCGCGGATTTCCTGCACCTGCCCAACGCCGTCGTGTTGATGGTCCTCTTGTACGCCCTGGCCCACGTGCTCATGACCCGCTTCGTTACCGGCCGCCAACTCTACGCTGTCGGCGGCAACCGCGAGGCCGCCCGACTTTCCGGCGTGCCCATCCAGCGGGTGATCCTGCTGGCCTATGTCGCGAGCGGGTTGCTGGCCGGGCTGGGGGGTGTGATCATGGCCTCCCAACTCAAAAGCGGTTCCCCCACTTATGGCAACATGTACGAACTTTACGTGATTGCCGCAGTGGTCGTGGGCGGCACCAGCCTGGCGGGTGGTGAAGGTCGCATGCTGGGTACTTTGACCGGCGCTTTCACCATCGCCGTGATCCAAAACGGCATGAACCTGACCAACGTGGAAAGTTACACCCAGAAAGTCGTTCTCGGTCTGGTCATTCTCGGGGCCGTGGGGCTGGACAAATTTCGGCAGGTTCGCACCGCCACCCGCCGCCAATAACCATCGCTATGATCCTCACCAAATCAGTTTACAGTCCCATCGAGCCGACCCAGGATGGTTTGCGAATCCTGGCCACCCGGTTCCGTGGACGCGGCCTCTCCCCATCGCTCTACCACGTGTGGATGGCGAATCTCGGCCCCAGCGAGGAACTGCTGCGCGCGATCCTCGCTGGGGAAATAACGTGGGCGGAATTCAGCCGCCGCTACCGCCAGGAGTTGTACGAGGATGGCGGCATCGACACGCGGAATATCACCATCAAAAATCACGGGCAGAAATTCACCCTGCGCCTACTCCAGGAGTTGGGCCGTCGTGAAACGCTCACCCTTTTGTGTCATTGCGGCGAAACGGAACCCCACTGCCACCGGCACCTGCTGCAGAAGGTTCTGCAGGGCAAAATTTGAGACCCGCAAAGGGGACTAACGCCCCTGCCGGAGTTCGATCGCACGAAACAATCGGAGTGGATGGTCGGTTTGGATGAGGTCGATGCCCCAATCCATGACTTTCTGGTATTCCTCGATCTTCTCGTGGTCACCCAGCGCATCCGAAAAGACCTTGATCCCCAGCCCATGGCACTTGGCAATGAGCTCCGGGGAAAGCAGATTCCACTCCGTGTCGAACGCATAAGGTTGCAATTCCCGGGCCATGGCTTCGATTGCCGCCGGCGAATACAGGGGCGGCAGCAGTTTGATTTTTGGATTCGCCTCCTTGACCCGGGCGAGAAACGAAGGGCTGCCGTAAACCACTGTGCGTTCCAGCACACCATACTTGTCGAGGGCCGCCGCCAGGGTCTTGGGATCGATGGCCTTGGCGTCAAAATAAAGCCCCACCTTCCCAGCCACATCACCCAGGAACTCATCAAGCGTCGGCAGGGGAATTTTGGTGTATTCGCGACTAAACTTCTCCCCGGCGCTCAACGTCGCCACGACGTTGGATGGGACTTCCGCAATCTGGCCGGTGCCGGTGGTCCGCCCATCCAGCTTGCCATCATGTAACAGGAACAATTTGCCGTCGCTGGTCGTCCGCACATCGAACTCGATGTAATCCGCACCCATACGGATCGCCTTGTCGAAACCCGGCAGGGTATTCTCCGGGGTATACCGGTTTGCCCCCCGATGCAGCGAGAACTGCACCGGCCGCGTCTTGATCCGCTGCCAAAGCGTGTGCGCCATCAGTTCTTCCGGCAAATCCGTTTGCAACCAATCCGCCCCGCCGCTGACGGCCTGGTCCCAAAAAGGCGCGCGATCCCATTCTCCGAGCACTTTCGCTTCCACTTTGATCCCGGCCTGGTGGAAGGCCGCGCAAATGGCCGGCGTGATTTCCAGGGCGTCAATCTCCACGGCACTTAAACCATTGGTCACGGCCCATTCCACCGGGCCCAGCGCTGCATGCCACTTGGTCATCAGCGGAATGCGCCCCTGACCCGCCGCCCCCACCGCCCGGACACCCGCCAGATTGTCGTAAACCACCACTTGCGACTCCATCCCCGCCGCCAGGATTTCCCGGGCCAACTGCGCCGGATCGACGGCCTTGCAATCCAGGCACAAGTTCAAACGGCCCTTGGCCAGGCTGAAGGCTTCCTCCAGGGACAACAATCGCTCCTGACGGAAACGCGCGGCAAACGGCGTCCCAATATCCACCGTCTCCAATTCCTCGAAAGTGTGCTCGGCGATCCGCCAGACCCCATTCGAGCCGGCCACGACCGAGTCCGCATGCGACAAAATATGCCGGCCATCCCGGGTCCGGCGTACATCCACCTCCGCCCATTCCAAAACGTCCTCGATGCAACCCTGCAAGGCGGCCCGCCCGTTCTCCGGCGCACGATGGGATTCCCCCCGATGCGCCATAAACTGAAAAGGACGAACCGGCTGCACGGGGGCGAAGAACGACCCGGGGGCTGCCCGACTGCCTGCGGCGGCCAGCACCACTACGCAAAACTGTAGGACCCAAAGGCGAATAGCATGCATAAACGCACAACTACCCTTCCCTACCCGGGAACGCAAGCTCGCACCCATTGCGAGCAGGAATTGTCACCCAACCGGCCCCGATTCGTTGCTTGTCGATTGGAGGGCCTGGATTATGATCAGCCGATCAGCTCTAGACGGTCACCCATCTGGGGCAGGCTACACCTAAATGGGGCCGACGGGTTGGTGACCCGGCCGGAATGGGCGCGAGCGCGAAAGTACCGATGAACAACAACCATTGCAAAAGCGCGTCTTCCCCTCCGCGGGCCGGAGGTCCGGGGCGTTGTCGGCGCGTCCGCGCCTCGGCGTTCACGCTCATCGAATTGCTGGTGGTGATCGCCATCATCGCCATCCTGGCCGCCCTCTTGCTCCCCACCCTCGCCAAGGCCAAGGCCAGCGCGCAACGCACCGCCTGCATCAACAACCTCCGGCAACTGGGCCTGGCCATGCAGATGTACGCCCAGGACAACCACGACTGGATGCCGTGGTGCCAATGGCACAATTCCTTTGGCCCCAGTTGGCTCTACTTACCCAAGAATGGCGGCGCGCCGGATCCTTTTGTCCTGGTTGGCGGCACGTTACAGGAAAACACTAACGATTTCACCTACATCGAGCAGGGACTTTACTACCCTTACATCCGCAACCGGGACGTCTATTACTGCCCACTGGACCGCAAAACCAATCCTGATTTTGTGCGCCGCATCCAGCGGGTTTCGAGTTATATCATGAACGGCGCCGTGTGCGGTTTCGGGGACTACACCGGCGATTACCAGACCAAAGGACACAAATTCCGCCTCACGGATTTCAACCCGGCCGCCTACGTGCAATGGGAACCCAAAGTAATCAATTTCGGCATCTATTTCGGCTACAACGGCGGCCTCGATGCCAGCCAGATCCCCAACGACACGGAAGGCATCGGCAACCGCCACGGCAAAGGCGCCGGCATCCTGGGATTTGACGCCCGGGTACAATGGATCTCCCTCTTGCAGTTCGACCAGGAGGCGTCCAACCATCCCGGCCTCCTATACTGCGTACCCGGCAGCCCCACAGGCGGATTTTAGTCACAAGGGATCAGTTCTTGATATTGTTTATGTGGATCATTCCCCAACCCAACCAGATGCGTTCTCAAAGGCATCCTGACGCCAAACCAAATTAGAATGTTCCTTTATCGGGACGTTACCCACATCGCCCAGCAAATTCGGAAGCTGAGGATTGCGAACCGAGCGGGACTCCGGTATACGAAAGCCCCAATGACGGCGACGGGCTGGTTTCTCCCATGGTCTTGGGCAGGCAACGGGCGGTTGGGACCATGCGAATTCTGATCAGCCCGCGTCGTTCCGGCATTCCTTTCAACCATGAAAACTGCATTTTCGCTCGGCTTGTTGGCCTCTTTGGCTGCAACCACCGTCTCCCCGGTTACCGCCCAAACCAATCCCGCGCCCGGCCGCGTGACCCCCATGACCGTGGACACTGTGCCTTCCTATGAGAAAATCCGGCCCGAAGCAGACTTTATCAAACGCGAGGTCATGATTCCGATGCGGGACGGCGTGAAATTATACACGGTGCTGGTGATGAAGAAAGGCACCACGAATGCCCCCATCCTGCTCAGCCGCACGCCGTATAACGCCAAGGGCAACACCTCTCGGACCGCCAGCCAGAAGATCACCGAGGTCCTGCAGATCATGGACGCGGAATTCGCGGAGGATCACTATGTCCGCGTTTACCAGGACATCCGCGGCTTGCACAATTCCGAGGGCGAGTTCGTCATGAACCGCCCCATCCGCGGCCCGTTGAATTCGTCCACCGTGGACGAGTCTACTGACGCCTACGACACCATCGATTGGCTCGTGAAAAACGTCCCGGAGGGCAATGCCAAGGTGGGTATCGTGGGCTCCTCCTACCTGGGCTTCACCTCCCTGATGGCCCTGATTGACCCGCACCCCGCCCTCAAGGCCGCCGCGCCCCAGAGCCCGATGGTAGATGGCTGGATGGGCGACGACTGGTTTCATAACGGCGCTTTTCGGAATCCGAATATCGCGTACACCGTGGGCCAAAGCACGGGCAAGGCGGAAGGCGGCGGGATGGCGCTGGGTGCCGGTGACGAATACAGTCGCTTTCTGGCCGCCGGCTCGACCGGCGATTTCATCCGCCACTGGGGGTTCGACCAGTATCCCTTCCTGCAAAAAGTGATGCAAAACCCCGCCTACACGGAATTCTGGTCTTTGCAGGCGGTGGACATATGGCTCGCGGCGCGCCCCGTGACGGTGCCCACAATGCTCGTGGTCGGCCAGTGGGACCAGGAGGATTCCTACGGCGCGCCCGCGGTTTACCAGGCGATCAAACCCAGGGACACGAACAATCTGGTGTCGCTGGTGATCGGGCCGTGGCGGCATTCCGGCGTCAACCACTATGGCTACAATCTGGGCAATTTGATTTTCACCGGCGACACCGCGGCGGAATTCCGATCGAAATACCTGAAACCCTTCTTCGATCATTACCTCAAGGACGCGCCGGACCCGCACACCCCGACCGTCCTGACCTACGCCACGGGCGCCAATCATTGGCAGGAGTCCGGCCACTGGCCTGTTGGCAAACCGGTGCGGCTCTATCTGCATGACCGGATGGGCTTGTCCTTTCAACCGCCCAGCGCGGATGCCGGCGATCACGATGACTACCTCTCCGATCCGGCCAAGCCGGTCCCCTTCATCCCCCGCCCCATCGACATGGGGGCGTCGGATCAATGGAAACCCTGGCTGGTCCACGATCAGCGCTTCGTCTCCGACCGTCCGGATGTGCTAGTGTATGCCACTTCGGCGCTCGATAAACCGATTCATCTCATGGGCCAACCCTTGGTGGACTTATTCGCGGCGACCTCCGGCAGCGACAGCGATTGGGTGGTAAAATTAATCGATGTGTACCCCGACACCGTGTCGGAAGGCGTGGGCCAGGGCGCCCCGGCGACGGAAATGACCGGCATGGAAATTCCGATCGGTATCGAGATTTTCCGCGGTCGTTATGTGCATGGCTTTGACCGCCCGAAAGCCCTGACTCCCGGCAAAATCGAGGAATACCGCTGGGGCCTCCCCCACGTGAACCACGTCTTCCTGCCCGGGCACAAAATCATGGTGCAGGTGCAGTCCTCGCTCTTCCCGCTCTACGACCGAAATCCCCAAACCTACGTCGAAAACATCTTCAACGCCCCACCGGAAGCGTATCGCAAAGCCACGCAGAGCGTCTATCACAGTGCCCGCGCGGCCAGTGCCATCGTGTTGCCGGTGGCAGAGCAATAAGTCGGGTTTGCCTGCCAGACTCACCTGCCGGGGGAATTCTCCTGGCGGTCTGCGCTATCAAGCGGCGGAATGGCACTGAGCCGTTCCCAGCCGACATGCTCCTGCGCTAACCGTTGGCCCTGGGCAAATAGTTCCCGGACCGGATCCGCCCATTCTCCCAACCAGCCGCACAATGCGCTTGCGACAGGATCGGTTTCCGCCGGTTGCCCGCGCCCCTCCCCGAGCCGCAACAATTCACCATAACTCCAGGAGTCCGCCTCCACCGCCGGCAGACCCATCGCCTGCGCCCGCGCGGAGGCTACCTGGGGAATGCGCAGTCCGTGCGGATCCAAGTCGCCAAAATAGCGCACCGGCCGAATGCCTCCCACCTCGCGAAAAATCTCGGCCAAAAAACCAATCCCGTCCATGAATCGGTTGCCATCCCCATAAACCACCGCACTGAAATGGCCCCCAGTCTCATTCCATCGGCAGTAGGAATGCCATGTCGCGGCGTTCTCGATCACGAGGACCGGTTGCGCCGCCGCCGCCACGGGACCCCGCCGCCACGCCAACGGGACACCAATAATTTCGCAACGCAAATCCGCCCGCAGATCCAACCGCCCCGATCGGAACAACGCCGATGCCAGCAAGGAATCCAGCCGCTTTTCCTCTCCGAAAATCTGCAAGGATCGCTCCTTGATGGGAACCACGGGACGCTGCCGTCCGCCACTGGCTAAAAACTCGTTCAGCCGGGCCAACTCCTCGAACGGCAGATTCAAATCGGCTTCCCGGACAAACTCCAACTCCGGCACCCAGGGGTATTCCCGGATCCGCCGCGCCTCCTCCCCGGTCGGCGCCACGAATCCGAACGCCTCCTGCCACCGCGCTTCCGCCTCCAACGGGATGACCACGCGCTCAATCAGGTGGGGCCGGTAGCGCACGAATTTCAGCGCCACCCACCCCTCCGCTGCCAGCACCCGGATGTCGCTCTCCGCCTCCGCCCGCTCCGTGGCCGCAACCAGTCGCGCATCCTCCAGCAAATCCTCCCAACCACGGGAAAAGGGACGAACCGCCGGTTTCATTAGCCCGCCCCGGGCGCGTTGCCATTGGGCAAAGAGTTCGCTGGCGACCGGCAGACGTTCCGGGTTCATCCGTCAAGTGAGCGCATCCAGGGCCTCCGCCATCGTGGTCAAAAGCGGGATGTTATCAATGCGCGTGACATAGCCGTTCGCGTCGCGCTCCACTTGCTTCTGGCACATGATCACCGTTTGCGCATGCGGCACCATCACGCCCAGTCGTTCCGGCGGGAAAGCCATAATCAGTTGGAGTTGAAAGCTGCGCGCCAGCGCCAGGCAGTCCTCGATACCGTCCCCGGACAATTTGGAAAACGCCTCATCCATCACCACCAACCCCAGTTGCTGGGACCGTGCGGACCCCCGGTCCCCGCGGTCGTAAACCCGCCGGAAAGCTGCTAACATCGAGATAAAGAACGGCGCCTGGTTCTCTCCGCCGGAAAGATTGCGTCCGCTCCGTCCCAGGGAAATCGGCGGCGCATCGGGTTTGTCGGCGGGCACCATCTCCAGATCGTAGTGATGGTAATTCCGGTAATCCAGCAACCGGAGCGCGCGGGAATCTTGTTCGTCCACCCCATTCACCGCCGCCATCAACTCCTGCTTGGCCCGCTCCACCTCCGCCCCGAGCAGTGGATCCGTGATTTCCAACCCCGTGCCGAGCAATTGCCAGATGGCACCATAACCCGCCGTGTCCCGCTTCTGGCTGATGCGGTACCGGAATTTGCCAATGGGTTGGCTGAGATAACGGTCCAGCAACCGGATCGTGTTCTGCGCGTCCGCGATCCGCCGGTTCAATTCGTTGAGCACGCTCTCTTCCAGGCGCCGTTCCCAGTCCTTTTTGCGATCCGCCGCGAGTTGCCGGGAGGCCTGCAATTCAATCTGCTCCAAATCCCGTAGCCGGTTGGACCACCGCTCATTGCTTTCGTCGTCGCTCGGAAAATCGTGCTGGTATTCCGGATGTCGCAGATTGCCGTGCTCATCCCGGACGCCCATCAACTTCTCCCGCTCCGCCCGCCGTTGGGCCCGGGCTTCCACCGCCGCGGCCCCCACGATCCGAGCCTGCCGCTGGACGGCTTCAAAACACTCGGTCCACTTATTGGGAAACTCCGTGCGCCAGCCATCGCGCGCCGCCACGAGTTCCGCCTCCAGGATTCCGGTAAACTGACGGCTCAATTCCACCCGACTCGCCGCCACCTCCAACCGCGCGGCCTCGCCCGCCGCCTGTGCCCGTTCCCGGGCTTCACGTTCCGGTCGCGTGGTCAGCTCAAACCGGTCGCGTCGGTCCTTCAACACCGCGATCCGGGCCAGGGCCTCGCGCAGCCGCGTCTCAAATTCCACCAACCGCTGCTGCCGCGCCTCGCGTTCCGGCGTGATCAGCAAGGCTATGGTCTCGCGCACGCGGCCCAATCGCGCTTCCAACTCCGGCAATTGCGCCAACTCGGCCGCCCGCTCCGGCAGGGCGCCTTCGGCCAGTCCACCCTTGCGGCCCGTGTCGAGCCAGGTTTGCACATCGGCCAGTTTCTGCTTCCCGGCGTCCAGCGAGGCGCGCGCCTCCACCTGCTCCTTTTGCTTGCCCGCCCGCATCCGCTCCAGCCCCTCCCGTCCCAGCGTCAGTTCCACCGCCCCGGCCGGGCGCAACCGACGGCGCAAAGGTGCCTGTTTGAAAATACCTTCCGGCGTGATCGCCCGCGGCGCATCGGATTTTTCCAATTCGGCCACAGTTTCTACGCAAGCCACATCCCCCAGCAAATGCGCCGCGTACAGCCGCGCCACCGGGTGAATAATCTCCACCTTACTGAAGAGGGAATTCTCCCGCGTGCCGGCCCGCAACTGTCTCGCTTCGGCGGGATTGAGCAGGGATTCGGGATCCCGCCCGGGCGGCGTCTTGCGCAGCCATTCCAGCGCCTCCCGGTAATCCTCCGCGCTATCCACCACAATCACCCATCGGTTCCGCGCCAGGAATGACTCCAGCGCCGGCCACCACCGCTCCGCCTCCGCCTTGACTTCGATCAACCGCCCCA
Organism: uncultured Pedosphaera sp.; assembly: GCA_903918755.1. GTDB lineage: Bacteria > Verrucomicrobiota > Verrucomicrobiia > Limisphaerales > Pedosphaeraceae > CAIXFN01. Next base: position 28,736 of record CAIXFN010000092.1, on the reverse strand, counting down.
ATTGCTCCACCCGCCCGCCCAATTTTTGCCGCAGCAGCGTAAACAAAGGGAACGCCCCCGGCGCCTGCCCCTTCGCCAGGCTCTCCAAATCCTCCACCAATTGGCGCAGGCGCTTTTCCGCCGTGCTGATTTCCAGCTTCAACGGCTGTAGGAGTTGCTCGATCGCCACCCACATTTCCGTGAAGCGCTGCGCGAGCTTGGGCAATACCGCCAACTGCTCCGCCTCCTGACCCGCCCGCAAATCCGCCAGCCACCGGTCGTTCACCACCAGCGCCTTCGCCAATCCGTCCAGCGCCAATCCCTGTCCGTGCTTGAGCCAGTTCACCCAGCGATAATGCCGGTCGGCCAGTTGCTGCCGGACCGATTGCTGCGCGGTCCGCAATTGGTTCACCTTGCCATCCAACTCTTTCCGCTGGCTCTCGTACTCGGCGATTTTGCCCCCGTCCGGATCCTTCCCGATTTCGAAACGCACCTGGTCCAGCAGGGCCTGCACTGTCGTGGCCGCCGCCAGCGCCTGCTCCAATTGCTTCAAATCCTCCGCCTGCTCCGCTTCCAGCCGGGCCAGGTTCGCGGCGTGGCGCGCGACACTCTCCTCGCATTGCCACAACTTCAGGGTGTGGCCCGTGTGCAGCAGGATCCCTTCTTCCCGCCGGAACTTTTCGTAGTTCGCTTGCTGCTCGGCGATCCGCCGCAGGAACGCCGCCTCGTCCTCCTGCTTTTCGAGGCGCCGACGCGTGTCATCATACGCCCGCAGCGCGATCTTCACATCCCGGACATCCAGCGGACTTTCCTCCAGGATGAATTCCCGGATGAATTTTTCTACATTTTCCTCCGGTTCAAAGGCGATTGCTTTCGGAAACGTGCGATGAAATGCTGCCGCATCAAAATTGAGGTGCCGTGGGGCGGCCATTTCCTCCAAATAGTCCCGCTGTCGCGCAAACAGGCTCTCGTTCCCATGGGTCCGCCGCAACCACGTCCGGAAGGCGTCTTCAGAGAGCAGGCTCTTGCCGTCCGGCGCCAGCTCGGCGTATTCCAGCCGGTCCGGAATCCAAAAATACGTCGGCCGCGGCGCGGCGTCGGGACTGGAAAAATCCAGCCGGATGCCCCACGTCTCCCGCGCTGGTTGCGCCTTTCCCTTTTCCCGAGGTCGGCTGAATTCCAGCGCCACCAGGGAAACCCCGCTTGTGCGCAAAAAGTGCCGCTGCCCGTTCCGGGTTTGGTTCGTATCTCCCAGGCAATACCCCACCAGGTCGCGCCCCCGGGCATTGCCAGCGGCCGCCCGGTTGAATTGACGCTCCCCGCCCAGCAAAACATATTGCGCCAAATCCAGCAGCGCGGACTTCCCCGTGCCAAACGCTCCCGAGATCAGCACGTTGTCCTCCACATCGATGATTTGCCGGAACCCGTACCAATTGATCGCGATGATCCGGGTCAGGGAAATTCGCTGGCTCATGGTTCCTCCTCCACCCGACCGGGTTCGGACGCCGCCGCAGACGGCGCCTGATAAAGCGACACCTGCTGCTGCCATGCTCCCGCGCTTTCAAACGGAATCACCCGCGGCAACGTGGGCAAAATCTCCACCTGCGACTCCCCAAAGCGCGCGGGATCCTCGTGCCATTGCAGCCGCACCAACCGGCGGTGCCGCAATTTGCCCAGCATTTCGCGCAACTGGGCTTCGGCTGGCGGGTTCAGATTGGCGAAATAAAGGCGCAATCGTTCCCAAATCTCGTTGGTGGTCACCACGATGCTGGCCACCACATTTTCCATCCTCGCATCGTGATACATCCGCCACAACGTCAGGACCAGCAGCGTCTCCGCCTTGTTGAACCGGCTCATCAAGGCGCAATCGCCCGGCACGGGTCGCAATTGAAAAATCGGCCGGTCAGGATCGGGCAATAACTCCAGTTGCAGCGGCGCAAGATATTCCCCGATCTCGCGCTGATACTCTCGCGCCAGCAAATACAGCTCTTGGTCCCTTCCCGTCCCGCCGATCAGCGCCCCGTGGGCCAGCAGTTCCGCCAGGATTTCGGACAACGCCGCGCGATCCGGCTCCATGATGCGCGACCAGGTGGTAAAGGTGGGCCAGGGTAGCGACATATCAGGAAATTCGTTCGATCGTGAATCGCTCCACCAGGCGGTCCGCCTCCGGGTCCCGCGGTATCCGTGCGGGCTCCAAACCCAGATCCGCGCGCACCGCCTGCACCCGCCAGCGCACCGGACGATGGGACTCGGTCGCCGATCCGCGATCGAACGCCAGGACCGCCAGCAAATCCAGCAGGTCATCTTCCAGCCGCACGTGCAGTTGCTCCGTTGAAATCCGCGTTCCCTTGGCCGGCAGATGGCGTTCGATAAACCGCACCGCCCGTTGCGGCGTCAGCACATTCAAATTGCGCCGGCGAATTTCGTTCTTCGCCCCTTCGGCATCGCCGTCCGACGTCGTCGCCGCGAAACTCAGATCCACCGCCGCGCGCGCGCGGCGCGGCCGCGAGAGCGAGTCCACCCCGAAATACATTTCGCAGGCGGGCGAGAGCAACGGCATCCCCGGCTCGTCCGCCAGATCGGCAAACGAGCGTCCGCCGTGCAATCGGGCGGCCTCGTCCAGGTATGCTTTCACCTGCTCCGGCCGACGCCCCCGCATCTCCGTCTGGTAATTGTAGCGCGCCGCCGACAGCCGGCTGAACTCCGCCATGCGACCATCAATCAACCGCTGTTTCACCGGAATGGCCGCCAGCAGCTTGTCCAACCGGAGCAACCACCGCTCGGCCTCGCCATAGGCAGCCGTTGCCGTCAGGTCCAGGTGCTTCGCCAGCCCTTCGGCCAGCCGCTGCTTCGTGAACGGATCATACAACGCCTCCTGCGCCACCGAGCGGGCCTGGTTCAAACGCGGCAGCAATCCCGCCTCCTTCAAGGCGTCATAACACACCATGTGCTCGCCCATGTGGAACTCCACCAAAAATCGCTGCAATGTTTCCTGCGCCGTAACACTGTTGCGTTGGGCGTTCGCCTGTTGGAGCACCAGCGCCTCCACCGCATGCATTTGGTCCCCCGCCCGACCAGCGCGCTCCAGCAGGTCCTTCATGGTCTGCCGCATCTCCTCTGGCCCCAGCTTCGCCGGATCCAGCACTCCCTCGGTCAGCAGATCCCGGCACAAGGAGCGCAGGGTGGCGGAAAAATCCTTCAGTTCCGCCGGCCGGTTTTCCGCCAATTCCCGCAGTAACCGCAGCAATTGGTGCAACGCCGGAGCGATCAGCACGTAATTCTCGTCCAAACTGACCCGCCGCGGTTCCAGCCAATGCACCTCGATGAGTTTGTTGAAAAATTGGCTGGCCCGTTGATTCAGATCCCGGAATTGCCCGCCTTCGTCCTCCTCCAATTGCACATCCGGATGCTGCAGCAACACCTCCCGGATCAACACCCGCGCCTCGGCATGGGCAATCTGTCCCCCCTCATCCGCCGCCTCCACTAACCGGTCGGCGCAATCGATATACACCGCCGCGCTCGGGCGTGCCAGGGGACGGAAAAATCCTCCGCCGAGCAGGGGACCAAGCTTCCCGCCAAGCGATTTCACCTCGGAAATGGACGCATCCGATGCCGCTGGATTAACCATGAAACAGAACCCCGCCAGCCTGCCGCAACCCCGCCGATTTGTCACGCCGGGATATCGGCATTCGTGAGCAACCCGCCCCCCCAAAACAAAAAAACCGTTGGCAGTGCAAAACACTGCCAACGGCAAAAACGAATCGAACGGCCGATTACTGGAGCTTGGCCAGGGTCGCCTTGATCGCGTCGAAATTCGGCAGATCCTTGGGCGTGGGAGTCTGTTCGGCGTATTGGACCACGCCGCTCTTGTCGATGACGAACGCCGCGCGGGCCGAGGTGTCGCCAATGCCAGCCAGCATTGGGAACAGCACATCGTAAGCCTTGGTCACGGTCTTGTTCAGATCGCTGGCCAGGGTGATGCCGATCTTCTCCTTGAGCGCCCAGGCTTCCTGCGAGAAGACGTTGTCCACGCTGATGCCGATGACCGCGGCATTCAAAGCCTCGTACTGGGACATACCGGCGGTCAGGTCACAAAATTCAGCGGTGCAAACCCCGGTGAACGCGGCGGGAACGAACAGCAGGACGGTGTTCTTCTTGCCGAAATTGTCGCTGAGCTTCACGTCAACGAGGCCGGAGGGTTGTTTGGACTTCAGGGAAAAATCAGGGGCATGTGTGCCGACAGCGATTGGCATAATTTTATATCAGGTTTAATTGGTTTAGTACAGTTAACTAAGCGGAAAGTTTATAATCCCCCCACGCCCAAGTGTCAATTGACGTTTCGGTGTCGAAAATCCACCCCCCAAACACCCCCTTCCCTCCCCACTTCGTGATCTTCGTGACTTCGTGTGAAACCTCCCCTTCATCCCCCGCCCTTCCCCATCCCCTCGACCAGATCGCGCGCGCGCACTGGCGTAATCCCCTCTCGCTGATCCACCGCCAGCGGGTGTCCGGTCGGCTCCAACTCGATGGCTGGCCGTTCCCCCACCGGCCGCGTATGGACGTGGGTTTTCAAATTCAACGTTTCCGGGTACCCCGGCAGCCGGGTGTTCAACCACCCAAAATAGGGCGGCTCCGCTTCCCGCCCAGGGGTTCCCCAAAGCTCGACGGCCCGGTTAAAGTTCGTTTCGCTCAATGACACCCAAACGAGGAACCGCAAGACTCCTGTCGTCCCAACGATGGGAAGATCCAGACAACCGCAAATGAAATAATCCCGCCGGTCGATCACGCACAAATCCGCCTCCAACCGGACGCGGGTCTCCCGCTCAGCTTCCGGAATGGCCATCCACAACTCCGGCGCGGGCGCCCCGAAACAAAAGTACCGCTCATCCCCGGTTACGCCACAATCACAAATTGGTTGATCTGACGATTTCATGATCGCCGCTTCCGCCAATGCGCACCGGCAAACAAAGCCGTCGCCAGGAATGCCGCCCCTAACAAGCTTCGGAAACAAGCCCACCACGAAAATTTTTCACGAAACGCAAACCCGCCCCGCTCCAGTATGAGGAAAGGAAAACCGACTCGAACGATTCCATCCTGAAGCTCCGGCGCCCTATATCCATACGAACGAATAAAATAGGAAGCCCCGTTCGCGAAGACGAACAAACCGACCAACGTCACGAACCAGGCAAGCACCCTCCGGGCTGTGACAAAATCCTTCTTCGAGGCCGATCCCCCATTTGGGTAGCCGTTCCGATCCTTATTTCCCTTCACAGCAGCCATGATCATCATCCGGTTGGTCTGCCCCAAAATCTCCGGTATGGGCCCCCGATTCGCAAGCAAGGAATCTGCCGCCACCTTCCCCTCCCGTCTCAACTTCGTGACTTCGTATGGAACCTCCCCGCCATCCCCGGCCCGCCGCCCAAAACCCAATTTGCATTTGCCAACACCCCGCCCCTCGGGGAAACTGCCACCCAGCTCATCCCCAGCCTATGAACCGCTCTTTCCTCCTACCCGCTCTCCTCGGTCTCACCCTGGCCCTCACGCCCCGCGCCAGCGGCGCGGAAACTCCATCTTTCTCCGCGACCATACAAGCGCAACCCCTTCACCCCGGTCGGGTGGACCCGAAGCTCTTTGGCAACTTCATCGAACTCCTCGATGATGTTGCCCCGGCGCTGTGGGCGGAAATGTTGAACGATCGCTCCTTCGAGGGCGTGACCAAACTTGCGGATTGGTGCTATTTCGATGGCTCCCCGGACATTTGTGACCGCGAATGGGACGCCGCCACCGGTTGGTCTTTGGACACTAATGGAGCTTTCAACGGCCAGCGCTGCGCCCGCCTGGAGTCCACCCGGCGAACGCCCGCCCGACTCACCCAATCCGGCCTCGCCGTAAAAAAGGGCCTGGACTACACCTGCACCGGTTATTTCCGCACGGACCACCCCGGCATCTCCTTGAGCATCCGGTTGAAAACCCTGCTCCCCAACGGCGATTGGCTCACCCTGGCCCAGGCGAAACTCCCTCCGTCGGCGGAATCTTGGCGCAAGGCTTCCGTTCAATTGCATGCCACCGGCGAGTCCGACCGCGTCGTCTTTGAGGTGCTGGCGGAAGGTGAGGGCCGGCTCTGGGTGGACAAACTCTCCCTCATGCCCAATGACAATCAGTCGGGCTGGCGACGGGATGTCGTGGCCGCCGTCAAGGAAGTGCACCCGGCGCTCCTGCGCTTTGGCGGCTCGGTGTGCGACCCCGGGGAATACCGCTGGAAAAACGGCATCGGTGACCGCGATCTGCGCGTCCCCTTCCCCAACAAAGTCTGGGGCCGGCTCGATTCCAATGATGTTGGAATCGACGAATTCTGCCAGTTCTGCGAACTCACCGGCACCGCCCCCCTGATCTGCCTGAGCTTTTCGGACGGCGCCGAAAACGCGGCGGATCTCGTCGCGTATTGCAATGGCGACGCCCATTCTCCGTGGGGCGCGCGCCGCGCGGCGAATGGTCATCCCGCACCGTACCAGGTGAAGTATTGGCAGATTGGCAACGAAATCAGCGGCGATGATCCGCATTACCTCCAGCAATTCAACGGTTTTATGCAGCGGATGAAACGCGCCGACCCGTCTGTGGAAATTCTCTCCTCGTATCCCTCCGCCAAATTGTTCGCGCAATCCGGCCGGGAGCTCAATTTCGTCGCCCCCCATCATTACACCGCCGATTTCGGCGCGTGCGACCGTGAATTGACCCAACTCACGCAGTTGATCAACGGCAACCCCGATTACCGGCACATCAAAATCGCCGTCACCGAATGGAACGTCAGCGGCGGCGATTGGGGCCTCATGCGCGGGAAACAAATGACCCTCGGCACCGCCCTCCTGAATGCCCGCTACCTCCATGTGCTGATGCGGCACAGTGACAAGGTTGAAATCGCCTGCCGCTCCAACCTGGCCAACAGCTTTTGCGGCGCGATTCTCGAGACCAGTCCGGCCGGCTTGTTGAAACGCCCCAGCTTTTACGTCATGCGATTATACGCCCGCCACTCCCTCCCCGTACCCCTGCGCCTCACCACCAACGGCGAAGGCCCCGACCTGTTCGCCGCCAGCTCCGTGGACGGCAAATCCATCGTGGTTTTCGCCGTCAATGACCGCCGTGAGCCGCGAACCTGCACCCTGCAATTTGAAGGCTTTTCCTCCGCCCCCTCAGTCGTCCGGGCCGAATCCCTGCACGATACTCAAAACGCCCGCCAAATCGATGCGATGAATCACTGGTCCACCCCCAACCGCATCAAAATCTCGCCCCTGACCCTGACCCCGGACCACCGTGAAATCCAACTTCCCGCCCTTTCCGCCACCGCCATCGAATTCACCGCGCCTTGATCGACTGAGAAAATCCCCCAATGTCTTGACCCACGTCAAGGCGTGGAATCCGCGGGACGGTTAGTTTGGACTCATGAGAGAGCAGCCTTTGCTGGATGGTCAGACTGAAAAAATCCTTTCGCTGACCGCGGAAACCCGATTCGTTGCGGCGGGCATCGTCAGCCGAACGATATTAAGCACCAAACACTCCCGGGTAATTCTTTTCGCTCTTGCGGAAGGCCAGGAACTGACGGAACACACCTCCACCCAGAACGCCTTGATTCAGATTCTGACCGGGGAGTGCGAGTTCTCCCTCGCGGGTAAACCGCATTCGCTCAAGCCCGGCGATTTGTTGTTCATGCCGGCCAATTTGCCGCACGCCGTGCGGGCCACCCAACAGTTCTCCATGCTCCTGACCCTCTCCGCCCCGAATTAATCTAGGCGAGTCAAAACCAATTCCCGAACCAATCCAAAATATGGCTACTGAAACCCTCGTCGGTCAGGACAAAGTGCTGGACGTCCGTCCCATCCCCTGTTCCATCAAGCACGGCCTCATCATCCGCACCTGGCTCGAAATGCCGGTGGGCGACCATTTCATCCTGCTGAACGATCATGATCCTGTGCCGCTCTACTACCAATTCGCCGCCCAATGGCCGGAAGCCTTCACCTGGGTGCATCTCGTGAGGGGTCCGGTGGAATTCCGGATCCAAATCACCAAGCTCAAGGCTACCATTCCGCTCGCTAAAGTGGCGGAATGTTGCGGCGGGCACTGAAGTCGGCCAACGCTCAGCAAACAACCGCAAACGGCCTTCATTACTGAGGGCCGTTTTCATTTTGGGCGGCTTCGCACCTCCGGTTTTACCAACCCGGCGCTTGCCTGAAACTATCCAGCCAGTGCCGCAGACTCATCACCGGGTGCTCCCACAACATGCGCGGCCCTGCGTAACGCATCACCGCCCTTACTTCCTCCCGCCGCGCGCGCTGGTAGCAATGCACCGGACATTTCGCGCAGGTCGGCTTTTCCGCTCCAAATCGACAACGTTGCAGACGCACGTGAGCGTAATCCATGAGTTGCTGGCATTCGGCGCAGATTCCGTTCGCGCTATGATGCCGATCGCGGCAATAAATGCGGATCATGGCCGCCATCGTTTTCCATTCCCGGTTCAGGCGCGTCCCGGCGAAATCAAGCACTTCACCGTTGGCCACGCTTGGGCCGCTCGTCGCGGATTCGATTCTTGCAGCTTTTGCCGTCATGCCCTGATCTTCCCCCAACTCTTCCCGGAGGTCTTTGACTCAAGTCAAACTCCTGGTGGATTTACCACGCCGGCCTATCGCAAGTCGTCAACGAGACATGTCCAACCAGCTTTTGCCGGAATTGCGGGGAACCGGCTCCATCTGGTTGGTTTACATTTCGCGTGAAACCGGTTTAATGCTCGCACATGAACGCCCCGCTTGCGGAACTAAAACAAATGGCGGTCGTAAACACGCTGCGAGGCTGCCAGCTTTTCGCCGGGCTGCCGCCCACTGATCTGGGCCAGATTGCGGATATTTGCGGGGCGAAATCGCTGGCCAAGGGTGACTATCTATTCCATGAAGGCGATCCGGCGATTGGCTTTTATGTCGTCCAACAAGGCGCCGTGAACGTTCACCGCGTGAATGCCGCGGGCAAGGAACAGGTCATCCATGTCTTTCGCGCGAGCGATTCTTTCGCCGAGGTTGCCCTCGCGAGCGCCACCGGTTATCCCGCGGATGCCCGGGCCATCGAGCCGACTCAAGTCTTGCTGGTCCAGAAGGATGGCATCCTGGCCCTGCTGCGCCGACAACCGGAACTCGCCCTCCGAATGCTGGGCTCCCTGAGCAGCCATCTGCGCGTGCTGGTCGGGCAGTTGGAAGATCTGACGCTGAAAGATGTCGAAACCCGACTGGCCAACTGGCTGATGAAACGATGCCCCCATCCGCCAAGCGATCAACCGGTAAAGATCGAGTTGCCGATGACCAAGCGCGCCTTGGCGGCTGAACTCGGAACCGTCAGCGAAACTTTTTCCCGCACCCTGGCAAAATTACGGGAACAGAAACTCCTGACCGTTAAAGGCAAAATCATCACGGTCTTGTCACCGGCAAGGTTACGCACTTTCCTCCAACAGCGATTGGGACAATGAGACAATGCCGCCGGGCCGGTGGGTTTCCCACTCTCTTCGCGAGGTCCGGCAGGAAAACCAGCGCCATTTCTCCCATTTTGCACTCTGGTTTTCTTTGACCGTAGTCGCTCTGGCCACCATGTCGAAGTTGCGCGAATCTGACAAACGCGTTTGACTCCGTCAGTACCTCGGATTAAATTAATTTGGTTGTCGGAGAATTCCTGGACGAATCCCGCTCCAGACTCAAAATCAAAGCGACCTACAAAAGTTGAAGACCTTTGGCTTATTGGCTTTCGCCAGTATTTTGCTGGTGTCAGCAATCTTTTGCTTATTCTTTCCCGGAAGAATTCAGGTTTTCGCCATCCGTTCTGTCAGCCGGAAATTGCCGCCCAGAATCAGACTTGCCAGGGGCTATATGGAATTCGTCGGCAGATTCGTTCAATCAACTCAATACCTCGTCTGCCTGCGCCTCATCGGACTGCTGACCTCGGTAATGTTCGCTTTTGTTACTTGGATGCTGCTCAAGAATTTACGAGGTGAGTTCTGATATCGCCACGCCTGGGCATAGTTTATTTTAGCAACCATCACCTGGTTAGGGCGTTCCGCACCATTCCGTTTGCCACTTCAATCTTTGTGGGAAACTTGCGAAACTACAGCTCATGCGAATGCTGACGAAAAGTTCCGCCCGAAACTTGGTGCTTGCGTCTCTCGCCGTGATTATACTGGGCATCATGCTGTGGTTCGGCAAAAAGCACGACAAGATAAAGGTAGAGTTTGTTGAGAGCGGTAAGGATAAACCTTTTGCCGTATCAATGGTTCCAATCGGGCAGTTGCCCGAAAGCTTTGAAGTCGCCACTACGTTGGACATCGCGGACAAAAAATGGAGCGTTGTGGACGCAACCCCGAAACACAAGAGCGATTTCGAGCGGAGCGGCAAACTACGGGTTGTCCTCTCCCCCGTCCAGATGATGAATCCGCAAGACATTCTGTTTTCGCTGCCGACAATCAATGACAGGATGTGCGTCCTTCAAAAGACCAACTCGTTGGACGGAATGTTGGTCATCCATGAAGACGACTGGCGGCAGGTTGAGTTCGTGTCGGAAAAACTGCTGGGGGTTGTTGAAACCGAAATCACGAGCATCAGGGCAATCTACGAAACAAAACGGAAAGGGGCGGGGTTCACTCGAGTGCATGTTCGGAAGTTGATTGAGACGCCGATAGACGATGGGGTCATTGCCTATCCTGCACTGAAAAACCTTTTCACCATCTCAAAAGAGTTCAGCGGTTTTGGCATCTACAGTCACATGGCGGTTGCGGAGCGTGGTTTCGCCTTTGAAACGAAGAACGGACTGAGGTTCTACGGAGTGCTGAGTCCCAAGGGCAAAGTCGTTTTCTTGTGCTTGGCGAACACAGACGGATTTGCAGACAAGTGCGGAGACATAGTGAAGACCTTTCACCTTGTTGGCGTTGACTGGTGCAAATGCCAAACCATTCGGAACTGACAAAGCAGAACCGCATGGCGTTTGCGATTTAGGCGACACACTCCAGAACCCGCTTCACGGCGGCTGCCGTCCATGTTCCCCCTCGTGGCGTTTTCTCGCCCCGCTTGTTCATGCAACCAGCAATGCGGGACAGCGTTTCAACTCCTCTGCTTTGGATTTTACGAATGCTCTTTATTGCGGCGGCGGCAAACTCCTGCTTTCGTTTGATGTTCGCCTCAACCGCTTTCCTCAATGACTTTTCGGGATTCGGATTTCCCAAGACAACCACCCGCTGCTTGGCAACAGCGAGATCCGTCCGCGAATGATTAATCTCAGCGCCCCATCTCTCAGCGTCAGAGTCGTCAAACTGAACGGTGAAAATTTTATTGCTGTAACCGGACCACCCTTCAATGTGCTGGGCGCTCATCAATATCCGGCCTACCGCGTTCGAGACGAGAAAGTGGAACTCCGCTTCTTCGCCACCCGCCTTGCCTTTCCCAACGGGGGCGCGTTCCAAGCGGACTGGCCGTTGCTGATTCCGCAGAGCAAGTTCCGGAGCCAACGCGTTCGACTCGTCTGCCAGGGTCAGGACGGCGAGGAATTAATCGCTACAGTTTTCCAAATCGGGGACAAGCTCGAAATTCAACGCCGCAATCCTTAATCGGATGTTCCTCGCAAATGGACGCCGTCCCTCGATGTCCCTGCAAAATTCAGCCGGAATGAACCACGCAAAATTACTTCGCTGGCTTTTGCGACCAAAGGGGTGTTAATTAGAAATCAGGGCATATGAAAATGAAAATAGGGTTCACCGGCATCCTGGCTTGGATGCTGGCTTCAGCAACGGCGTTGTTTTCCACCGCGGCCGCCGACCAAACTCCAACTGGATCCGGTCCAGACAACCCCATCAGCCAGTACAACGTCGTGTGGGAATCCGCTTCGAAGGACGCCTCCGGCGTCATGCCCATCGGCAATGGGGACCTCGCCGCCGGCGTGTATGCGATTGAGAACGGGGATTTGTTCCTGTTGCTCGCCAAGAACGATGCGTACACCTACATGGGGGACCTCTTCAAGACCGGTCGCCTGCGCGTCTCCCTCCATCCCAACCCTTTCGCCTCGGGAAAACCGTTTCGCCAGACCCTCGATCTGGCCACCGGCTCCATCCGCATCGAAGCCGATGGCGTCAATCTCCGGATTTGGGTCGATGCCAATCGTCCGGTTACCCACGTCGAGGTCCATTCGACGCAAGAAGTAACAGTCACGGCGCGGCCGGAGTTTTGGCAGCGCTTCGACCACTGCGATTTCAACGCCGTGAAGACCTATTCCCCGGGCGTGGTGGCCGGCGCGCCCCCACCCCAGGATGTTCGCCTGGAGCGCAATGGCAAACTGCTCTGGTATTTCGCGGTCGGCGACCACAGCGTCTATCCTGACGACCTCAAAGCTTACGAGGTCCCGGAAATGGCCGCCCGGTTTCCCGACCCCTTTCGGCATAATACGTTCGGGAATCTCTTGGAAGCCACCGGCCTGGCGCTCCAGGACGGCGAGTTCCGTGGCACCGGAAAGGCGTTCGATATTCGTGTTCACGGCCTAACCATGCAGACGCCGGAACCATCCGCCTGGATTCAGACCATTGAGGGCAACGCCGCCAAGCCCAGCGACCTCGCGGCATCCTGGCAAGCCCATTGCGCCTGGTGGTCCGGGTTCTGGCAGCGCGGCTGGATCCGGGCTTCCGACAACCAGTTGGCGGCGGAAAAACGAGCAAAGTTCAACGGCCAACCGGGGCCAGATGGCAACCGACCGGAAGCGGATGGCGCGGCGCTCGTGGCCCAAAGCTACAACATGTTCCGCTTTCTCATGGCCTGCCAAAGCCGCGGACGCGTCCCCACCAAGTTCAACGGCGGGCTCTTCACCCAGCAGTTGCATCTGGCCAAAGGCGGCGAGAGCCGGCCCAACGCCGTCAAGCAGGCGGACGGCACCTGGCTCACCCACGAGGACGACCGACTCTGGGGTCGGCGCTTCACCTACCAAAACCAACGCCTACTTTATTGGCCAATGCTCGCCAGCGGGGACTTCGATCTCCTGAAACCTTTCTTCGACTACTATGCCAATCTGCTGCCGATGCGTGAGGCGATCACGAAAGCCTGGTTTGGCCATGCCGGCGCCTATTATCGGGAGAACACGGAACCCACCGGCGCGGAGCGCGATTGCGATCGCGGCATCCGGCCGCCCAAGACCAAACCCGGCGAGAAATACGACGGCTGGTATCACGACTATTACTTCACCTCGGGACTGGAAACCACGGCGATGATGATTGACTACGCAAGTTACACCGGCGACGCCGACTTCCGGGATCGCGTTCTCACGCCATTCGCCCGCGAGGTGCTGCTCTTTTTCGACCAGCACTATCCACGCAGCGCGGACGGCAAATTGCACCTCGAACCCGCCCAATCCCTGGAAACCTGGTGGGTGGCCATCAGTCCCTCCCCGGACATCGCCGGGTTGCGCTTCTGCCTGAATGAATTGTTGCGGATGAAGGCGGGCAGTCCGGCCGACCAAAAAGCGTGGCAACGGTTTCGCTTCGAGATTCCCGAAATACCCGTACGCACCATCGCCGGCCACTCCGTCATTGTCCCTGCGGAATCCTGGGAACGCCGACAGAACAGCGAAAATGGGGAACTCTACCCCGTTTTCCCCTTTCGATGCTTCGGCGTGGCGCTTGGGTCGAGCGACATCGTGAATTGGACCATGCAAAACCGCACCATCAAGGATGCGTTCGCGGCCGCCTGTTGGACCCAGGACCAGATCGATTGGGCGTACGCGGGCAATGCCGCCGAAGCCGCCACTGGCCTAGTCCGGCGGTTTCGGGTGGCGTCGCCAACGTGCCGATTCCCGATGTTTGGACGGCAAGGCCCGGATTCCTGCCCCGATTTCGATCATTTTGGGGCCGGTTCCATCGCCTTGCAGCGAATGCTCGTCCAGGAAGCCGGCGACAAAATCCTCCTCCTCCCCGCCTGGCCCGCCGACTGGGACGCCGATTTCAAACTGCACGTGACCGGCAGCGGCATCATTACCGGAACGATCAAAGACGGCAAACTGATCATCTGGGACATGTCCCCCTCCGCGCGAAAAAGCCAGGTAACCGTCTGCGCGATCCAACCTATCAACAACAACAGGACCGTGTCCCAATGAAACCTGGCGCAGCTTCTACCGCGCATTTGTTATATGGGGACAATAGCGAATCAGCGGCATCCTCAAGCTCCAGGGGAGCACCATGTTTATAGCCATCCCCAACCCCAGAACCACCAAGCTCCGTAGGAGCGGCTCTGGCAAAGAAAATTGGCCATTCCAACGAACATTTCACTTCATCTGCCGCCGCAACTGGCGCTTGCAACTGATTGAGACGGCGGCGGAGACACGCTCGAATCCAAATCCCGCTTCCAATGCAAAGGTTTTTTTAATACTGGGAGACGCTCTCCTGTTCGCACTGGAAGCAGCCTGAACAATTTGCACTTCGACACAATGAGGGCATTTCATATATTTGTTGAACGCAATTCGCTCAATCATTGGAAATGGCGCCTAAAGTAAGCGGCATCCCGTCTCATACCATCACGCAAATGGTGCCACCAAGCCTGTAAGAATGATTCAAGTCTTGAGAACAACTCAACGGAAAGCCAACTCTGTGGGCACTTAGCTTTTGCCAGTCTCAGCACCGATCCGGTCAGGTCAAGACTCACAAACATCTCACAGATTTCAACGTCTGTAAGCCCTGAAACTACGAAACGATTGATATGATCGCACGCGCAATAATCTCGAAGTTTTCGATCTGAAATCGAATCTGGATGGATTCGCCCCAAATCCCCAGATGGACTATCCGCAGCTTCTTTTCCATCGCCAAGAAGAGATTTTTCATGATCAAAAAACCAAAGCCGCGGTTGAATATCGACTTGGTCAGCCAAAATATTCCAAGGTTGCCTGTCGCTGTTTAAGAGTGCGACATCAAGCAGGAGAGCGCGGCATAACGCAACTAGTTCACGATGTGATCGACAGGCGATGGCAAGGAGTTCTGCTCGAGAGCTTGTTTCAGTCTGCAGCGTACTTCGATCGTATCGGAATTCAGTTCCCCAATAAAGCCTCCCGTCGATTTCCAAAATACTGGAAAAAGGCATTCTGAGGGAATTGTGTTTGGCGACCTCATAAAAAAGGAGTTCGTTGGCGAGCCATGTCGGGTTGCTTTCCTGGCGTTTTAGGCAATAATCCGTTTTGACATAAAAAAAGCGTCCTTCCGCGTCTTGCGCGTGCTTTGAGTTCCTTTTTTTGGGCAACCCTGCAATTTCGCAATCTCCTGCGGCTATCACTTGGGTGGTATTCATCTCATTTGCAGGTTCAATGTGGATTAAATTTTAGCCCATATCTGAATTCGGTCAACAAGAGCGCCACAAAAATCTTGCGCTTCCAAAAAATCTAAACCAAGCGCGGTCAACGAGAGTATTCAGCATTGACGGCGATGTGGAGGAACTCGAAATATTCGTCGTGCCCATTGACTTGCGATAAAAATTGGGGAAGTGCCAATATCAATTGGTTTCAAACACTGACGCTTACAACTTGTCCCGGCATTAATCCCGGCAGGAGCGCCAAAACTTGGGGCATCAAGGGGAGGGTTTTGCTCAACTGGGAGCTACCCGCCTCCAGCACCACCACCGCGATATCAAATTTGGTGGTGTTCTGTTGAAAACTCAAATTCCGGTCCGCGGTCAGGAAGACATCAAATTTATCCTGGGCCAATGCGAGGAGTCGCCCGTTTGTGATGCGGCCCCAGCCCATTTTCTGAACTGAGACGCAATCATGCCCGGTTAACGCGCGCCCCAGACGCCAGTCGAGACATTCGTTAATGAGAATGCGCATGGCCGACGGTTTCGAGCATTTTCAACTGACCGGCTTCAATGACCGCGATGGCTTGCAAGCGGGTGACGGAAGGAAAAGCTTCCAGGAAATCTTCGATGGATTCATCCCCTTCCAGGGCGTCGATCAGATTCTTCAAGGGAACCCGCGTACCCACGAAAACGGGCGTGCCGCCCATGATTTCGGAATCGGAGTGAACGATGCCTTGCAAATCTTGGATGGTCATAACCGGTGTAAAATACCCCAGGCGGCGAAATTGTCACCTGCGCACATGACCAAAGATCCCCAGCTCCAGGGGAGCGCCATGTTTATAGCCACCCCCAAACCCGGAGCCACCAAGCTCCGTAGGAGCGGCACTGGAAAGCGTCAATCGCATTCCCTCGAGCGTTTTCCGGCTCGTGCCGCCCCCTCACCCGATCACCGACCGATCGATCTCCGCGAGCGTGCGGCGACCGGTCAGCGCCATGGCCATCTTGAATTCGTCCCGAAGAATTTCCACGACCCGGCTCACGCCCGTCGCGCCTCCTGCGGCCAAACCGTAAATGTACGGCCGCCCAATCAGCACCGCCTTGGCGCCGAGGGCCAGCGCCTTCAGCACGTCCGTTCCCCGGCGGATACCCCCGTCCACCAGCACTGGCACGCGGCCGGCCACCTTCTCCGCAACCGCTGGCAAAGCCGATATGGTGGCCGGGAGGGTGTCCAAACAGCGTCCTCCATGATTGGAAACGATGATCCCATCGACACCCGCGCGAATTGCCAATTCCGCGTCTTCCGGATTGAGAATTCCCTTCAGCAGAATCGGCAAGTTGGTTACCGACCGCAGCCAGGCGACATCCTTCCAGGTGAACCCTCCCAGGATCGGCAGTCCCGCGGCAGTTTTTGCTCCGACTCGTTCCGGATAATACGGTGTTTCAAAAACATCCGGAATGCGGAACCCGGCGCGCGCCTGGCGGTTGCGGGCTCCCAGCACCGGGGCGTCCACCGTGACGCACAGGGCGCGACAACCCGAAGCTTTCACTTCCTGCACCACATCGCGCACGAATCCATGCCTTTCCTTGTTCAAACCGTACAATTGAAACCACAGTGGTGTGGTGGTGGCCCGCGCAATGTCGGCCATCCGGCGCGTGCTGAGACTGCTCACGACAAAGGTGGCATTGGCGACGCCCGCCCCGCGGGCGGTTTCCACCTCGCCTTCGGGGTGAGTCAATCGCTGCAGCGCGGTCGGTGCCAGCAGGATGGGAAAATCTGACTTCTGTCCAAACAGCTCCAGGCTCGTATCCAGAACTTCCACGTCCACGAGCACGCGGGGGCGGAGCTTGAGCTTGTTATAGTCCTCCCGGTTCCAGCGAATTGTGATTTCGTCCCCGGCACCGCTGGCGACGAATTCATAGGCCATGGTGGCCATCCGCTCCCGGGCGGCGCGTTCGAAATCATCCAACGAAACCAGCCCCGACAGTGCCTCCGCCTTCCCTTTGTGAGCGGCTGGCCGGGGTTGAGCGGCAACGGCTGGCAGCAAGGTCGCACCCAGCGCGCCGACCGTTGATAGCACCATTTTTCTGCGCGTCATGTTCATCGTAGTATAGTAAAAGACAACCAAACGTCATTTGCCGAGCGGGATGATGTTCCAGCATAATGAGTATGGCCCACGGTTTCGAGCATTTTCTTCTATCCGGCTTCGATTGCGGGGATGGTTTAAAGAAGGGTGTCACCTGCGAATAGGACAACGATCCCCAGCTCCAGAGGAGCGCCATGTTTATAGCCACCCCCAACCCACCACCACCAAGCTCCGTAGGAGCGGCACTGGAAAGCGTCATTCGCAATTCCCACCGCGCCCCCCCTTTGGCCGGCGATGCATCGGGACATGGGCATCTTGGGCGCTTTGGCTGTGGGCGCAGCAGTGTTGTTGAGCGATGGCGGAATGCTTCTCCGTCCTCCCCACTCGCCCCACCACGAACGCTCCCTGGACGGCTACATTTGGGAGGTCGTGATCGCCTCAATTCGGAAAACACCGCCCAAACGCCCGCAGCAATCTTAACGGTCCCCGCACCCGTACGCGCCGCCGCAGCAGCGGCCAGAAAATCCCGGTTTCGCCCCGGATGAAGCGCAGCCAGATTTCCGTGTCCGCCGTGATCTGGACCGTTGGCGTGCCCACCAGCCCACGGCTCACCTGCAACCGCTGCTCCCGGATCTCGACCGTGGCCTCGCGGGCTTCCGTGCCGGTGAAGGTAAAATGAAAGGTGGCTTCCAACCCTTTCGCCGCCTGCGGTTGGAAGGACAACGGAAGCCCCTGGAGCAGCGTGTTGAGATTGCGCGGCCGCAGCGAACTGCGCACCGGACGCACCGTTTTTTGGGGAAAGCGGCGGCGCACGTGGGCTTCGGCGTCGGAACCCGCGATCACGAAGATATCCTCCCGCTTGTCCAGCAACGGTCGCATGACCTCGTCCGCAAATTGCTTCTTGGTATTCTGGTAGAGTCCGATGACCTCTGTGCCCGCCGGACATACCGCCAGGCAATAGGCCGCCTTGTAGTTGGGACCGAACGCTAGGCTCTGCCACTGGGACACGGTTTCCGAATCCCGGACGCGTCGCCGGTAATCCCGGCCATTGCGACTATCCGCGATGGTTTCCACCCAGCGGCCAAATCCGCCCATGAATTCATGGTAATTGTGCGTCATGCAGGCGGAGAAATTGAACGCGCCATCCGCGCCAATCGCCCCCACCGGACACGCCGCCACACAGAGTTTGCACGTCAGGCAGGGATTGTAATCCAATTCCTGGCCGTAAACGTCCACCCCGGCCGCGACCAAGACGGTGGCCAGCAGGATGAAATTCCCAAACTGCGGATGGATCACATTCCGATGAATCCCCATGCGCCCCATCCCCGCCGCCACCGCCACCGGCTTGTGCGCCACCACCCACATCCGCTCACTCATCCAGCGATCCGCTTCCATGGGAAACCCGGAAGGCGGATTCAACGCCCGGACACCCGCTCGCTCAAGGACCGCCACCACCCGCCGGGCCACTTCGTTGGCCTCGTCCGTGGCGTGGTGGAATTCGTGGTTCGCCACGGACCGCGCCGGGCTTCGGATATTTTCGCGGTTCATCCGCACCACCAGGCTCACCAGGGTGCGCGTCCGCGGAAACGCGCGCTCCACATGGGGTCGCTCCTCCGCCAGCGCCGGACTATTCACGGACACAAAACCCACATCGTCAGCCCCGGCGTCCAAGCAGACTTGCCTCAGCCACGAGGACTCCAACATCCGGGTTTCGTCAACGGCAGCGTTCACAGAATTCAGCGCGTGCATATACACATCTCAAATAAAGGTTTAGGTTCGTTTTTGGCTTGGAAAATCAATCAATCCTGCAAGCTGGCGGCGACTCTCTCCAAGTCCCCCAGCAGGGCGGCCCACCGCTCGGGCCCCAGCACCGCAACCGCCCGGCTTTGGGCGATGCGCCAATCCGGCAGCAATTTCGCCAGAGCCGCGCGGCCCGCGGGTGTGATCGACAATACCACCCGCTTCCCCCGACCGGCTCCGGTCATCTGGACGAGTCCCTCGCGCTGCAGTGGTCGCAGATTCCTCACCAGCGTGGTGCGATCCATCCCCAGCCATTCGCTGACTTCCGCCATCCCCATTTCCGGTTTGGCGGCAAGCAGCGACAGAATGGGCGTTTGCGTGGGGCGGAGGCCGTGACGCCGCAATTCATTCTCATAATACTGCGTTACCGCCCGGGAACTCCGCCGGATGTTAAAACAAAGGCAATTTTGCATTGCCAGCCAGTCCCGCTCATCACTCATTGAAGTGTATATACACCATACCAACTGAAAAACCAGCAAAAAGCTGGCTTGGAGCGGCCATCGGAGACCTTAACTCACCGCAATCAGGGAGACCTTTTCGTTCTTTTCGTTGCGCGCCACGCCTTGGGCGCGGGGATCAAGGCAGGCTTTGCCATCAATCACAAATTGATAGTGGTGATGCCCGTGATTCAAGGGAATCTGAATGAGCCAGCCGCCATCCGGTTGCTTTTTCATCGGGTACGCCGCCGGATCCCAATCGTTAAAATCGCCGACCAGCGATACGCTCCGGGCGCCGGGCGCCTCGCAAACGAAATTAACCGGCTTGGCCATTTTCTTGGCGGAATAGCGCGGCAGAACTTGGGGGACGTCCGAGGGATTGAAACCACCAGGGTGCGAATGGGACCGATGCATCAGTTTACAAATTAAAACGAACGATTGCGCCGGAATCCGGGCCGCTTTCCACAAGCGGAAGTACCATTCCGGCGGGAAAAGAAAACACGACTCCGCGGCGTGCGCAAGGGCAAATCCCGCGTTTTTAAAATTTACTTCCTCCCGGTCAGTTTCCCCCCTCCGACCGCCCCCGAATCATTCTCCTCCCCGCCCCAGGGCTGCCCCCAGCCAGCGCGCCAAATCTTCCCGGACAGTCTTCAAATTGAGGGAGCGATACCGCGCCATGTTCCGTCGGAGTTCAAACGGATTGTTGGCCGTCGTATTTACCCCCGGGTTCGTCGTCCAGGCCGTCTCGTAGCCCGCCGCCATCACCAGGTCCCGCACCGCCGGGTTCCAGTCGCCATAGGGATAACAAAAATGCCGGATGGCCCGGCCAAACCGGTCCTCCAACTTCTTTTTGCTCGCAAAAATCTCTTCCCGCGCCTGGTCCAGGCTGATTTGCGTCAACCGCGGATGCGACAGCGTGTGCGCGCCAATGTCATGCCCGGCCGCCAGCCACTCCCGGATCTGCGCCTCGTCCATGAGCATTTCCTTTTGCTCCCCCTCGCGCAATTCCCACTCATTCGCCCGCCCCAGCAAATCGGCCACCAGGAATTGCATGGCCTTAAATCCGTGCCGCGCCAGCGGTTCCAATCCATGCCGCAGCACATTCACAAATCCGTCGTCAAACGTCAGCCCGATCCACCGTCCCGGATTTCCCGTGGGCGCCGCGGGAGGCCCGTAGGCACCGGTCACGAATCCCGCCCGACGCAATTCCGCCAATTGCCGGTCAAACAACTTTGCCCCCACGTACAACCCCTTCAAGCGCACTCCGGGCGGACGCGGCCCCAGCTTGTGGTACATCAACACCGGCTGGCCGGTCGCGAAGAGTTTCGCGACCGGCGGTAGACTGGTATAATAACCGGGAATTTGAACGGCCACCCGGTCAGGATAGCGCCGCCCCCCACCGGGCACCAAATCAAAAACCGCGTCCGCACCCTCCGTTCGCGTCAGCCTCGCCCCGTTGGCGCGGGAGATTCACCCTTGCCAGTCACCGTGATTTTGCCTACTGCTAACGGTGAACATGGCAATCAATCATCAATCTATGTCGCAACTTGAAGGTAAGCTCGGGATCGTCTTCGGGGTCGCCAATAAACGCTCCATCGCGTGGGCCATCGCCCAGGCCTGGCATCGCGCCGGTGCGCGTCTGGCGTTCACCTACCAGGGCGAACGTCTGAAGGAAAACGTCGAAGAATTGGTCGGCACTTTTGGTCCCGACACCCTCCTGCTGCCATGTGACGTGACCAAGGACGAGGATATCGACCGCGTCTTTGCCGAAGTGGGCGCCAAATTCGGCCAGTTGCATCTCCTCCTGCATTCCGTGGCCTTCGCCCCCAAGGCCGCCCTGGAAGGCGAGTTTATCAATACCAGCCGCGAGGCCTTCCGCATCTCCCACGACGTCAGCGCCTATTCGCTGATCGCCCTGGCCCGCGGCGCCGCCCCGCTGATGACCGCCGGCGGCAGCATCGTGGCCATGACCTATTACGGCTCGGAAAAGGTGGTACCCCATTACAACGTGATGGGTGTCGCCAAGGCCTCCCTGGAATCCAGCACCCGCTACCTGGCCTACGATCTCGGCACAAAAAAGATCCGCGTCAATTGCATCAGCGCCGGCCCGGTGAACACCCTGGCCGCCCGCGGCATCGCCGGCTTCACCGAAATGCTGAATCATTACGAGGCCCACTCTCCCTTGCGCCGTAACGTGCTGCCCGAGGAACTCGGTGCCACCGGCACCTTCCTCGCCAGCGACGGCGCCGCCGCCATCACTGGCCAGGTGTTGTACGTCGATTGCGGTTACCAGATCATGGGCATGTAAGCGCCCCGCCGCCCCGCCCGCTTCGCCCTCTCTGTCAGTCCGAATGACGGAGAGGGCTGGGGAGAGCTGGGGCCATCAATCTTCCACAACCGCTGTAATTTATGGCGCGGGATCAGGCGTCCTGAGGGTCTTTTCTCGGAGCCTCGCCGGACAGGCAGGAATCACGGCCGATACCGTCCAGAGCGACCCACTCCAATCCCTCTTCGTTCGTTCCGGTCCTCCCATTCCCTGCGCCAAAGGTGCAGAATTCTTCAGCCCAGGCGAACAGCCTGGGTTTTCGTAACCTGAATGTCAGTGGCCTGTAGGGCCGCGATACCATTACGATCCGCCTCGCCCAACCACATCGCGTCCAATTCAGGGCGCCGGACTCCCGCCCCCCAAAAAAAGCAAAATTCCCACCCTCCTGAAAGGAGGATGGGAATTTCGTTATTCTCTCAACCTTCGGCGCTTGGTCAGTAGGAGGCTTGCACGCCCTTCACGGAGCGCTTCTGCATCCACGGCATCATGCCGCGCAGGCGGGCCCCGACCTTTTCGATCGAGTGCTTCTCGCTCTGCTTCAGGAGGGCGTTGTATTTCTTGTAACCGCCCTGGTATTCCGCCACCCAGCCACGGGCAAACTTGCCGCTTTGGATGTCCTTCAACGCCTTCTGCATGCGTTTCTTGACGCTCGCATCGATGATCTTCGGTCCCACGGAGACGTCGCCCCACTTGGCGGTTTCCGAGATCGAGAAGCGCATCCCGGCGATGCCGCTTTCGTTCATCAGGTCAACGATCAGCTTCAACTCATGGAGGCATTCAAAGTAGGCCATTTCGGGCTGGTAACCGGCTTCCACCAGCACTTCGTAACCAGCCTGCACCAGGGCCGTGGCCCCGCCGCAGAGCACGGTTTGTTCGCCGAACAAATCGGTCTCGGTCTCTTCTTTGAAGGTCGTTTCAATGACGCCCGCCCGGGTGCCGCCCACGCCCTTGGCCCAGGCCAGCGCGACTTTCTTGGCCTGCTTGCTCGGGTTCTGGTAAACGGCGATCAACGCCGGCACGCCTTTGCCTTCGGTGAACTGGCGGCGGACGATATGACCGGGGCCTTTCGGCGCCACGAGGATCACGTCCACATCTTTCGGCGGGACGATGGTTTTGAAATGAATCGCGAATCCGTGGGAGAAAAGGAGGGTCTTGCCCTTCGTCAGGTTCGGGGCGATGTCCTTCTCGTAAGCCGCGGGTTGTTTCGTGTCCGGCAGGGCGACGAAAATGACGTCCGCCCGGCGTACGGCCTCGGCCGTGGGGAATACTTCGAAACCGCGTTCCTTGGCGACCGGAATGGATTTGCTCCCCTCGTAAAGGCCAATGATGACATTGAGGCCGCTTTCCTTCAGGTTGAGGGCATGGGCATGGCCTTGGGAGCCGAAGCCGAGCACCGCCAGGGTTTTGTTCTTCAGGACGCCCAGATCGGCATCCTTGTCCGTATATACTTTTGCAGGCATTGGTTTTGTTGTGTTATTGGGCCAAATTCTGGGCGGCATGCGCTTTTTCCCGCGGCAGGGCCACTTTCCCTGTGCGCGTCAGGTCGAGCACGCCGAATGTCTTCATCAAATCGAGGAACTTCTCCACTTTGCTCTCGTTCCCCGTCACTTCGATCGTCAGGCTCGTCGGCTGGACATCGACGATTTTCGCCCGGAAAATGTCGGTGATTTGCATCACCTCGGACCGCGACTTCGAATCCACCGCCACCTTGATCATCACCAACTCGCGGTCGATGTAATCCTCCGCTCCGTAATCCTGCACCTTCAGGACGTTCGCCAGTTTCTGAAGCTGCTTCACGATCTGCTCGAGCGTCGCATCGTCGCCCCGCGTGACAATGGTCATGCGCGACGTCTCGGGATCCTCGGTGGGGCCAACGTTGAGCGTGTCAATGTTGTAACCCCGGCCGCTGAAAAGGCCCGCGACGCGCGTGAGCACGCCAAACTTGTTTTCGACCAGCACAGAGATCGTATGTCGCATAAATGTCCCATCGCAATGGGGGGGCGAAAACTAACAACCGCCGGGACCCCGGTCAACTCGCATTTTCCGGCCGCTTTGGTCCCCCCTCCCCGGTTTCGGCCGCTTTCCGCCTCCCCGCGACCATGGTCACCCCCTCGGCCCGACCGCGTGCCGCCTCGTCTTCCGCCCGCCAACCGGGCAAGTTATTCACCGTCGGATATGGCCCTCGCTTGCCGCATCGTCGCAAAAGATGCGAACCACTTAAATCCCTTGATTTCATTGATGATTCTGCGCTCCCCTTTCACCGTTTCCGCGCGCCCCGGTGAATAACCGGTGAGTAAGTTTTAATTGTTTTTGCCATGATCCGTGCTAACGTATGATCAGTTCATTGAAAGAACCGGGCGGTGCGGGATCGGTCGCAAGAAAGATCACGCTGCACCCGAGGATAATCCCAGGTGACTGGGGAAAGGAGGAGCCAGGCTGGTTGGCCCTTCCCCTCTGCGCAACGCCTTCGGGCGGATCGCGTGAGGCACAATTCACCAGTTCCTCTGGCGGTGTTCGCGCACCGTCAGTCAACGCGAAAAAGGAACTGAGCGGCCAGGAACGTGGCAAATCGTTCCGCGCCGGGTCAAGTACCCCGGGACGCTTGCAGTCCCCGGAGAATCGCAGTTACCCAGAGGGTTAATGGTTGCTACTGTGCGCCAGCACGGTTCGCCTGTCTCCGGCGGTGGTAATTCCATCCGCCCATCAAAAGCGCCGAAAGGTGTTACAAAAAGAGCATGCGATCCGGGAGGGTCTGGAGGTCAGGCAAGCCTCGTCAGCCTTCCAAAACGTCGGCGATGCCGCCAAGCGGTACCGCTGGCTTGTGAGCGAAATGCAACCTGAGAGTTAAGAGGTCAGACCCGTGGCACCAGGCCAACGCACCGCCCTTGGCGGTGGCCGTCCTGGCGCTAGATGGTTAAGACGCGAATCGTCAATCACAGACGTGTCTTTCCCTGGTTCGCAAGTCGGCGTCCGCAAACGCCAGCCCAAGCGAGCTGAGAGGCCTCACTCAAAATCCCGCTGCCGCAAGGCATAGGACGGCCCTGCTATGAGGCCGGTGACTCCGCTTGCCGCGGAGAATGGCGTCGGGAAGCTGGCAGCCAATGTGCGCCGAATGTCAGCCCGGGAAAGAGAGCGTGGCGAACTCCCACTCCCCAATTTGTCCCTGTCTGACCGCAAGGTTGGGCAGGGACTTATTGTTTTCCGGCCCCCACACGGCCTCCGCCCCCCGCCATTTGAGTATTGCCTCCGGCCAACCCTTTCCGTTTGACTGGTCGGCGTATGATGGATCGTTTGCCTGGATTCCGGGACTTTTACCCCGAGCCGTTGCCGCACCCCGACCTTTGGAGTGCGGACGCCCGCCAATATATTTTTAACCGCTGGCGCGCCATGGCGCACCGCTACGGCTTCCGCGAATACGACGGCCCCCCGCTGGAACCGCTCGAACTTTACACCCTCAAGAGCGGTGACGAAATCGTCGGCCAACTCTACAATTTCACCGATAAAGGCGATCGTCAGGTGGCCCTGCGTCCCGAAATGACGCCCACCCTCGCCCGCATGGTGGCCGCGCACGAGCGCAACTACAAAAAGCCCATCAAGTGGTTCGCCATTCCCCAACTCTTCCGCTACGAGCGACAGCAAAAAGGCCGCCTGCGCGAACACTTCCAACTCAATGCGGATATTTTCGGAGAATCCGATCCCGCCGCCGATGCGGAGCTGATCGCCCTGCTTATTGACGTCCTCCGCTCCTTCGGCCTCACCGCCGAGGACTTCGTCATCCGCCTCAGCAGCCGTAATGCCTGGCAGGACTTCTTCAACCAACGCTGCCCCGATCCGGCCAAAGCCTACGAGTTTTATCAGATCATCGACAAACTGGAGCGCGAAGAACCCGCCCGCAGCCGCGAGAAGCTGGCCGCGCTGGGCTTTTCTTACGACGAGATCACCACGTTCATCCAGGCGGGCGAACCCACCGCGGAACTTGCCGGCATCATTCAAAACCTGGCCTGCCGTGGCCTGCGCGATTACGTCAAGGTGGACTACCAGGTCATTCGCGGGCTGGCCTATTACACCGGAGTGGTTTTCGAGGCCTTTGACAAACGCGGTGAATTCCGCGCCATCGCCGGGGGCGGCCGCTACGACAACCTCGTCAAACTCATCAGCGGCGGGAAAGTCCACCTGCCCGCGCTCGGCTTTGGCTTTGGCGACGTCGTCCTCCTGGAACTCCTGAAATCCCGCGGACTCCTGCCTGCCTTCGACGCCGGCTTGGACGCCTTCTGCCTGATCGAAGACGAAACCTTGCGAGGCGATTCCCTCAAATTCGTGCAGGATCTCCGCACCGGGGGACTGGCCGTGGACTATTCCTTCACGCCCGCCAAACCGGACAAGCAGTTCAAGCGCGCCCAGGAATCCAAAGCCCTGCACACCGTGAGATTGGAACGTAATCCCGCGGGCGAGTTGGTCGCCCGGACGCGCAATCTGCGCACCCGGGAAGAGCAAGTGCTCCCCCCCGCCGACGCCATCCAATGGCTGTCCCTCCGCCCCGCCAAAGCATGATTTCGAACAGGCGGCCGGAAAACCCTTCCGGCCGACCACGCTTTTTGGAAGGTTCGCGACCACATCGCCGTCCCTTCCTCAACCTCAACGAGGTTGCGCCCTCCAGCCCGGGGTTGGCGCGAGGCACGAACGCCTACCCCGGGTAACCATCAAAAAATCCCTCAACCTCAACGAGGTTGCGTCAACCTCTCGTCGTCTCCAACACCCTTCGTCCTTCGATCGCATGGCTGAATCGCTGCTTCCGAAGCCCCGTTCGGGGCGGCATGTCTATAGCCACGTGACCAGCCAAAAAACCAAGCTCCGTTAGGAGCGCCATAAAGCCCCCGGCCTCCTGCCCCCCGGGAAATGCCTCGACCCGCAACGATGCCCACCAGGCCTTTTCTCCCTCGCAGCCATTCAGAATTCGTCCATGACCCTCAATTTTGGATTGGGAACCACCAGTTCCCCCGGTTTGTCGCACGAATTCAGCATCGGCACTCGACTGCAAAACATTTTGACATGTTGCGACCAACCAAGAACACCCTTGCTATACAGCGGAGGCTGGATTTAAGCTGAGGGGTGATGCAGTCCAATTATAGTTTGGCGGAATCACCAACTTGAGATGAGTTCCAACGCGCCAACTCCAGACGAGAGGATTACGATCGAGCTTTCGAGCGAGGAGTCTTTGGTGCTTTTCGAGTTTCTTTCGAGATTCAGCAATGACCACAAGTTGGAGATCCACGACCAAGCTGAGGAGCGTGTCCTGTGGAACATGTGTTGTGATTTGGAGAAGACACTCGTGGAACCGTTTCGTCCAGACTACGCGGACCTTTTGCAGAAGGCGCGAGACGCTGTTCGAGACAATGAAGATTGAGTGTATGAGAAAGCTCAACCATTCGCCGGAGCCAACCGCCGTTGGCGCTGTCAGTTCCGCTGTCGCGGTTCACGCAGCGAGTCGCCGGTGGCTCAACTTTCTAAGTTAGGCCACTCCGCACGTTCACCATGAAACCGAGCAATCAGACTACCGACAGCAAACTCAGGCAGGTTGCCGCGAGAATCGGCCTGGCCGGGTGTACGACAGACAAGCACGACTGGGAGTTCTTCGACGGCATCGCGAACATCGAGGTCTTTGAGTGCCGAATTTGCCGGCTGAAGAAGTTCGTTGACCTCAAGACAGGGCGAGAGTCTTTGGAGTGAATTTTCGAGCATGCCGATACTGCGGCCTAACAACCATGCGCCGCAGCGAGCCAGGCGTGAACGTCTCGGTTTCAATCAACGTGTCTCGCTGGCCGGGCCGCTGAGCTTAGGTCGTTAGGTGCCTTCACGCGTATGGCGAACTCCGACATCACTTCTCAGATTTTGTGGCACTGCCGACGGTATGAGGCAGGCGAGATTACCCCGACACAGCTTGAACAGGAGATTGAGGGGCATTGTCAGGCGTTGGAGGGTTTGAGCACCGCCGACATTTCCCGATTTCGTGATTTCAGTGCGAGACTTGTTCACGCACACTTTGACGACACCACACTTACGGTTATGGCAGAGTTTCGGTCGTGGTTGAGGTTAGTTTCAGATGAGAACATCACCTAAAACCCATGCGCTGCACCCAACGGCCTCCTCGCCGTCCGTGCGGGCGTTGCGGGAGGCGCTCAGTGCGCTCCACCCGCGCCGCCAAGGTCGTCGCTAAGCTCGGGTCATCAGGCCACTTCGCTTTTATGGTATTTTTCACGCGAGAGTTACAAGACGGAGTTCAGGATGAGTCGGGCTGGACGCGCCGTGCCGGTCGAGTGTGGAAGCGACGCGCGGAGATTTTTTGGCATTAGGTTGCCGTTACCCCCGGGGCTCGAACACCAACGTCCTTCCTCCAGCTTTGCCCCGCCCCAACCGCGGCCGGGCTGCTCTTTGACATATCAACGCTCGAAAATCCGCCTGCCGGGACCCGGAACCTCCCGGCAGGCCTTGGGGCTGCGCCTTCGCGCCAGCCCAATTAATTGTAGGTGCCGAGGTGACGAGGCTCAGACTTTCTTACTTCGCCACCGCACCACCGCAGTAGGTGAGCCCGTCGCACCGGGCGCCAGTCGCACCTCCACAAACTTAATCCAGTTTCCCGTTCCAGAACTCGCCATCCGCTGGCCTAACAGCCTGTTGAATTAATAAAGTTTTGAAAAAAAAGCGCCCCTCATTCCAAAAAGCTGCCGTTGTCCCAGAATCCTCCGCTGGTGCTAACTGGACCCATAAATTCTCACGCAATGTG
>CAIXFN010000091.1 GCA_903918755.1 uncultured Pedosphaera sp. | reverse complement strand
CCGTTTGATTAGCGCCCTCCTCGCCGAAATCAGCGACGAATGGCTCAGCGAGAAAATTTACCTCAACATGGATAACCAATACCCAGCTCTCAGTTCAAAATGCTAAAACATTTTACAGAAAAAAACTTGCGCGGCCAGTTTCATGAAACATGCGATGATGCCCAAGCCATAAACATACTACATCACGTGGCAAATTAAAGCCAGCCTCCGCTGCTTCGCAAGAGCATTCTTGCTGGATTTCAAAACGGCAGAATTTCCGAATCCACGAGTTCCGTAGTCGGCACTCGAAACAACCCTTTTGATGCGGCGATTTTGAATTGTTTGCCTCCCCCCCAGAGCGGGGATTGGCGCAATCTCGTTGTATAGGTTGGGGGATTTTTTAGGTGGCCACCCGGGGTAGGCGCTCGTCCCTTGCGCCAACCCCGGGCTATGGGACACAACCTGCTTCGAGGTTGATGGATTAGGCCGTCAGGCCTGATGGGGAGTGGGTTTTGGGGGAGTCGTTTTTGGACCGGGGAGCGGGATTGTTGGCAACAGGGGATTCCGCCGCCGGCTCCCTGCCCTCCCCCACCACGCGGTCTGTGCCGCCTCGCTGAGGCTTGGGATTTATTGGTGATGTTTTCTATAAACATGGCGCACCTCTGGCGCTTCCCGGGCGGCACGACCACATGGGGTAGGCGCTGGCGCCTCGCGAGGGGATTGGTTCGCACTTTCAGTGCTTGGGGGATTTTGGGGAGTGTGAGGTTCCTGGGGCGTCGCGGGGGACGCTTTGCCCCAGGCTGGTGTTGGGGTGCGCCTTTGGCGCTGGGGAAGCGGCATATTCGTGGACGGGGTGGACGGGAGTTTCGCCCGCCTTCCGTGCGGTGTTCAACGTTTGGTTGTTTTTGACCGCAGTGCGCGGCAGACTGCGGAAATCTGGAAGCAATATTTCGTTATGGGTAGCAACATTGTTGGGAAAACCTGGTTGGCTTTCGCTGGAATTGCAGCTTTTTTGAGCTGCACGGGCCTGGGCGCCGAATCCTTGCCGGAGCCGAAGATGACTTTCTTGGACAATGGGGAGGTGCGGATCGGCATGGACCTGGCCTTGGGGGGAGCGGTGACGTTTATTTCCAGCAAGGATCATCCGGGGAATATCATCAACAGCGCGGACCTGGGCCGGCAGATTCAGATGTCGCACTACTCGGGACCCTGGCCGTTTGAGGTCGGGGACAAGAAGCCCGCCAAGGCGTGGGCGGGTTTGGGGTGGAACCCGATCCAGACGGGTGACTGCTTCCTGCATCCCTCGCAAGTCGTGGAGCACAAGAATGACGGGAAGGAAATCTACATAAAATGCATTCCGATGCAGTGGCCGTTGGAGAATGTTCCGGGCGACTGCCGCTTCGAAACTTGGACGACCCTGGACGGTCCGGTAATCCACATGCGGTTTCGCTGCACGAATCTGCGCCAGGACAAAACCCAGTATCGCCCCTGCCCCCAAGAGTTGCCGGCGGTTTATACGATTTCCCGGCTGTGCCGGTTGATGTCGTACACGGGAGACAAGCCGTTCACCCAGGGCGAGGTTACCCACGTGACCAACGATTGGCACCGGCCCTGGCCGTGGACGCGATTTACCGCCACGGAGGGATGGGCGGCTTTGGTGGACGACCATGACTGGGGCTTGGGCGTGTTCAAGGAGGATGGCGGCGAGTTCCATGGCGGGATTCATGGCGACGGCCGGTCGGAGGACCCCAAGCATGGTTCCACTGCGTACGTGGCGCCGATCCACATGGAGAATTTCGATTACAACATCGTTTATGAGCACCGCACCGAATTTATGGTGGGCCGGCTCGCGGACATCCGCCAACGGTTCAACCAAATGGCGGTCAAGACTCCGCCGGCCTGGCGGTTTGAACAGGACCGGCAGCATTGGACCGTGAGCGAGGCCACCGATCAAGGTTTTCCGCTCCACGGTGAATGGCGGATCCAATGCGGTCCGCGGAACCCGCGCCTGGAAAGCGGCATCCGTTGTTGGCGGGCAGACGCCGCTTCCGCCATGAAATTGCGGGTCGCCTTCACCGGCCAAAGCACGGAGGCAAGGGTCTATTGGAAACGGCTGGATGATGACAAATTTGATCGTCAAAAAAGCCTTACTTTGAAATTAAATGCGGACGGCCAGTTCCATGCCTACACCCTCGATTTCGCCCATTCGGCCGCTTACCGGGGTCTCATCACGGGCCTGGCGATTGAACCAGTTGCCCAACCGCAGCCGGGAGCGGAAATGGCCATCCAATCCATCGAACTGGTGCCGTCCCGGAAGTAGCCGCCAAAAAGTTGCCGACGCAATGATCTGAGGCAACGCAAGCGGGCAACCGTTACCCGCAGGAGTGCTATCCAATGATGGAATTCAGTCGCAACACCTGATCTTGGTTTTGCCTGAGTCGGTACACGGGTATTTCACATCCGGCAGAGGTCAGGCACCGGGGTCCCGTCTCGCTCTAATGCGGCCCCATCACCCAACCCGAGGTCCCAAAGGCAACTGGAAAGTCACTACTAATCCGCTCCGGTCGGACCGGTTGGCGGCGGAAATCCGACCCTGATGCAACTCCACGATGCTCTTGCAGATGGCGAGCCCCAGTCCGGCTCCGGTTCCCGAGTCCGCCCGGGGTGCAATCTGGACAAATCGATCGAAGATTCGGTCCAATTCTGACAGAGCCACGCCAGCGCCTTCGTCCCGCACCTCGACCGTCCACATGCCTGCGATACAGCGGGAATCAAAAGTGATGGTGCCGTCTGGGGGGCTGAACCGCAACGCATTCGAGAGCAGGTTGAACAAGACCTGCCGTAGGCAACCGCGGTCAAAACAGGCCAACGCATCATCGTTTTGCGCCAGGAAGACGTACAACCCCCGACTAGCCGCCAGATGCAGAGCATCTTCGGCGAATTGCTCGATGAATTCCCGCGTGGATCCAGTTTGCCATTTTAGCACCAAAGCGCTCGCATCCGCGCGCGCGAGTAACAGAAGTCGTTCCAGCGTTTCGGATAGCCTTATGGTTTCCTGCAACTGTTCTTCGACCGAATGCTGGTATTTTTCCGGCAGTTCGGGATCATTTAACAAGCGTTCCGAATGGAGTCGGATGATGGACAACGGCGTGAGCAGTTCATGAGAAACGTCCGCCGTGAAGCGTTTGGACTGGTTGAACGATTTTTCCAGGCGCCCGATCATCTCATTGAGGAAACCGGCCAGCGCATTCATCTCCCCGCCCCCGGGGGGCACGACAATGCGCTCCCCCAAATTATTGGCGCTGATCCGCCGGGCTGCGTTCTGCATCAGGCGTACCGGGCGCAGGGTGGAACGACGCATCCCCATGGCAAAGACGATGCTCAAGCTCGCCAACAAGGGCAGTGCTCCCAGAAAGACCCACAAAAAGTGCCGGCTGATGTTCTGAAAATTGCGCAAAGACATCGCAATCTGGATATGCAGGACCGGAGTGTGGTATTCCGCCACCCGGAGAAGACCCAGTTGGGGCAGTTCCACTGTGCGTTTGTCCAACCCGCCCGTCATGTCCTTCAAGGCCTCCGCGCCCAGATTGGCCGAGTGGTATAACACGCGACCGGCGGGCTCGTGCACCTGGAAATAAAAGAGCGATTCATCGTATTCCGAGTGTTCGCGCAAGGCTTCATCCAGCTTCGGCGCATCATAGGGCGGAGAAAGCTTCGCGACCCGGGCCAAGATTTCCTTGCTTTCAGCATCGAGCAGGAAGTCGTTGCCGGTCAGCATCTGCAGCCGGATAAACCAGAAGCCCAAGCCGACCACGAGGGTCACCGTCAGCGTTACCACCCCCGCGTAGAAAAGGACATGAGAAGGCCGCCAGGGGATCATAGGAGTTTGTAACCGACCCCCCGCACACTTTGGAACAGGGATTCACTTTCATCCGCCCGCCGCAATTTGGCCCGCAGTTTGGCCACATAGACGTCAACCAAGTTGGATTCCATGTCAAAGTGGCAATCCCAGATTTTCTCGACGATTTGCGTCCGGGTCAGCACCCGGCTGGGATTGCGCAGGAAATATTCCAGCAAAGCGAACTCCCGCTGCGTCAGAAACACAGGAACGTCGTCAAGCGTGACTACGCGCTTCAACAAGTCCAACTGGACCCCGCGGTATTGCAAAACGGTCTTTTTCTGGCCGGTATGGCGTCGGACCAGGCAACGGAGCCGGGCCAACAATTCGCCAAAGCTGAACGGTTTGGCCAGATAGTCGTCCGCCCCGAGGTTCAACCCGGCGATGCGGTCATCGACTTCATGGCGGGCGCTTAAGACCAGGACCTGCACGTCCAGCACCTGCTCGCGCCATTCCGTCAGTAAATGTAGGCCACTGCCGTCGGGCAGGCCGATATCGAGAATCACGGCATCAAATTGCCCCTCTGCCATGGTTTCGCGCGCCTCCTGGCAAGTGCGCACCCAAGTGGTGGAATAAGATACCTCCTCCAATCCCCGCTTCACAAATTGACCGATCTTGCGGTCATCTTCCACCAGTAAAATATTCATGCCGTGGCGAGTTTGAAACCGCGCCAAGGCCAAATCCAAGTCAAAATGTCAGCGGCCGGGACACCAACGCGCTCCGGGAAAGGAGTTTCCACGCCCCCATTCCCGCCCATCCAGACCGCGTACCATGGCCTTTCCTGCACCATGACAACCCTCGCTACGCGGTCGAATGATAAACAAATATTAATCATGCATTCACGTCCGCTTCATCATCGGATGCGAGGTTCAGGACAGCAACTTAACATTCACTGCCAAAATGAAATTATTTAACCACCCACACAAACGCGCTGCACGCAGCGCCTTCATGCCGGCCCTGCTGCTGGCACTCTGCCTGAGCGCATTCCCAACCGGCACTGCCCGCGCCAGCATCGCCTATGGGACCGTAAACAATTTTGACACCGTCAACGACACGGGGGTGCCCTGCCACGGCTTCGAGATCGAGTTGGACGACTGTTCCACCGCCGCGATCACCTATACCTTCGATTACAATCATTACGGGACCCCGAAAATCACTCAGCAGGCCGTTCAAGATGGGCTGCTGGTATGGCACACGAATACTTTCGTCCGGTACGAAGCCGTTTGGACGAACACCAATTGGTCAGCCTTTACGGCCGTCCCAAGCGGTCCGATTCCGCCGACGGCCGGCCACGCCTTCACCAACCCCGGCACGAACTTCGGCGGCGAACATTTTGGCGTGGGGTATCGCGCCAACCCGAGCAAAGTTTACTACCATTGGCTGGTGGACAATGGTTCGCACAGCCTCGTTCTGGGCCCCCAAGTGAGCGTTTCCACTCCAGTTTTTACTTACACCCCGGCCGTGGGCGCCGCCGCTGCACAAATGGTGGCGGTAATCCCCGCCCCCGTCCTGCCCCTCCCGCCCTCGCCCCCCGATGCGGCCTATGAATTCAGTGACGCGACCTGGGTGAAGGAAATCCGGACCACGAGCCACACCAATCGCGAAGTGCGCATCGGGGATCTGATGACTCCCGACCTTAACAATTCCAAAGCGAAGGATTGGCGCAACGGCGAACCTGACGAAGTGGAAGTGGAGTGGCAACTGCTGCAAACGGATTTCATGTCCAGCGATTATAACCCCACGAATAAAGTGGGTGGTGCCAATGGCAAGCTCGCCGGCGCCGGTCAAGCTCTGAATCACGGCGACGATGTGGTCACGCGGCGATACGAGTATTATGCCTACGTGGGCCCTTACGCTGATCTCGACACTCATGAGGCGTTGGCCCAATCCGTGGCGGCCGATGGCAAGCACGGCACCAGCACCTATTCCAACACGGTGGTGGTGGGCAAATTCCTCGGCGCGCAAATGTCCTCCATGTCAGCCAGCCCACCCATTGGCTTGATTGATCATCTTCCCGATGGCCAGTTGGGCATGGCCTACCCAACCCGCAGTCTGGTCATCGCAAGTGATACCAATTTTGTGGCCACCGGTTCCGGCGCCCTGCCCGTCGGGATGGCTTTTGAACGCGCCACCGGCTTGGTTTATGGCTCCCCATCGCAGGCGGGAGTCTTTGTCTTCACGGTGACGGTGACCGCCAGCAACAATCCCGTGCTGGTAAAGACTTATCCCTTTTTGATCGGAACGGGGGCCATACCGGCCCCTCATTGCGCCGTCGATACAGCGGTGGCCCCGTTGGGCAGCGGCACGGCCAGCGGAAGCGGAGTTTACACCAACGGGGTCCGGGCGACGGTCACCGCCACCCCGGGACCGGGATATACTTTTGCGAGTTGGACGGAAAACGGCACGGTGGTCAGTTCGGATTCCTCCTATAGTTTTACGAATGTCGTGAACCGTTCGCTCCTGGCGAATTTTGCGCCGCAACTAAACCTTGCCGGCGCGCCGGCGAACGCGCTGCGCCTCTCGTGGTTGACGAACGCCTCCGGCTATGTCTTGCAACAAAGCACCAACCTGCAAAACACCAACTGGTCCAACGCGGTGGAACCCGTGGGGGTGGTGGGAGGATCCTACCAGGCAACCATTGCCCCCACGAATAAATTTCGCTTCTTCCGGTTGCATCAACCTTAACGCAGGAAAGGCTCAGACTTCCCTCCGGCCATTTGTGCCGCGATCGAGACTCGAACCGCCGATCATCCGGCTGGAAGGTCGGCGGTTCATTTGGCACCTTTTGCCGCCATCATTACCCAATCGTCCGCTCTTTGTTGCCAGATTGTTGCCAAATATTTGATTGTTAGGGAGTCTCAGCGGCGATAGATTTCCGGCACCTTGAATAAGCAAGCCGCAGCAATTTGCCCACCAGCCGCATGGCCACGTAACCCCATTGTTCCGGCAGGACAAATCCGACGCTGGCAATCTTTCCGAGCCGCATGAAAACGCACATTTTTGGATTAGGCGGCCGGGCTGCCCTTTTGCTCGCGTGCCTCGTCACTGTCGCCGGATCGGCGCAGGATTTGGGCACCGCAATTCTCAAAGGGCCTTATCTCCAGGGGCCGGGAACGAAATCGATGACCATCAAATGGGAAGCGGCCAGCAGCAAGCCCGGGGTGGTCCATTATGGTTTGGGCGGGGTTGCCAGTTCCGAACTGGTAGTCGAATTTTCCCGGTTGCTGCACGCGGTAGTCACGCAGTCGGTGACAAACATCACTGCTGACGGGATTACCAACATCACGCGAATCAACACCACCAATTTGGTGTACCTCTTCTCAGCGGACCTGACCGATCTGCAACCCGGATCCGTTTACACCTATTCGGTCGCGGTGAACGGGCAAAAAACCCCGCCCAAACAGTTTCGGACGTTTGACCTGAACCAGGCCAAGATCACCTTCATCGCCTACGGGGATGCGCGCAGTAATCCCAAAACTCATGGAGCTGTGGCCGCCAATTTTAAAGGGTATGCCCCCGACTTCATCCTGCATACCGGAGACCTGGTGGCGGACGGTCGCCGGTACGACCTCTGGGGCCGGGAGTTTTTTGGCCCTTTGGCGGAGGTGATCGATGAAATCCCGATGCTTCCGAGCATCGGCAACCACGAGCAGGACGGGAGGCTCTACCAGCACTACCTGACCCAGCCGGGGCAGCAACTGTGGTATTCCTGTGACATCGGTCCGGTGCATGTCCTAGCGCTGGATTACCGCCACGAAAAGACGAATGATGAGCAATTCGCCTTTGCCCGAGCGGATTTGCTGGCCTCGAAGGCGCCGTGGAAAATCGTTTACCTGCACTATCCGGTCTTTAACATCGGCGGTCATGCCACGGGTTGGGGCCATGCCGCCTACCTGCCCCTGTTTCATGAAGCCAAAGTGGACCTGGTAGTGGTGGGACATTCGCACCTGTACGAACGATTCCGTCCCATTGCGGGAACCGACGCCGCCGATAGTTGGCCCATCACGCATATCACCACCGGCGGCGGCGGGGCTCCGCTCTACGAAGTCCTGCCTCATCCCGCCCTGACCAACTACTATTCCACGAATCATTTCATGGTTTTCGAAGCCACGGCTGCAACGCTGAAAGGGCGGACCTTTGCGACCAACAACACCCTGCTGGATGAGTTCGAAATCAAGAAAGACCATGGTCAGCCGTCGCCGGAATACCTGGCCCAAGTCTATCCGGAGGCAGCGTTGAAACTCTTCTATTCGGTCGGTCCGAGTCTGGCCGCGAGTCTGGCGTCAGTGCCGCTGACGAATGCCGGGGCGCGGGCCCGATTTACACTGCAATCGGTGAGGAAATACGCGACGGCGCTGCCGCTGGAGATCACGCTGGCTCCCGAGGCGGAGCCGTTTTACGAGCTCGAGGACAGTCCGCTGCGTACCACCCTTCCGGGTGCGAACGATCCGGACAAATCCGTGTGGGGCCGGGTGCGTGCCCGCCCCGGTAAGAAAATCACGCTCGACGCCCGCAGCGGCGAACTGCTCTCGCCCCCGTTGACTTTCCAGGGGCGCATCAAAGTCGGCACCGTGGAGTCCATGGTTTATGGCCAGCGGTCCCGGGTCACGGAGGACGCAGCCCAGGCCGCGAAGGTGCTGGACGGGGAAAAGTAGTTTCAGGACTCCTGATGCCGGGCCTAGAATATTTGGGGGGGCGGGGAAGCCGGATGGCACCACCGCTCCCCAACCCTCCACCATTCGGCATGGCAGCGAGGGCGAAATGGGCCGGATGGCCATCTTTGCGGGCACGCAAGATCCGTGGACTCAAGACTCCGGAGTTTGGACTAAATCGCCACAATTATCCAGCCGGCGATTGGGGCAACTACTAGGGCACGATTTGCCGCACGGGAGTAGGGTAAAATTCCTCAAAATTGACCGGAGAAAAGTTCCGCACCTGCCCGAGTTGCAATTCCTCGGCGATCCGGTGGAAGCGCAGCGCGAAACCTTGCCGACCGATCGCCCCCCCGGCTTCCAAGCGGCCAGCCAGATTGCGCAGATCCGGATCCGCACTCTGTTTGAGTCGCCGGACGAGGTCCGCTGCCCCCCCCTGCCCCAGCTCCGCGGCAAATCCCTCCGGAGTGATGTCGTCCAGAAATCTTTGGAACAAAGCGCCGATCGGCTCCGGCGCGCTGGCGGGCACGCCGAGAAGTTGCAAGGCCGCTTGGAAACGAGTGGCATCACCTTGGTAAAGCGGCTGAAATTCCGCAGGCACCGGATATAGATCGCGCACCAATTTGGTTTCGTGGTCGGTCATACCCCAGGTTTTCAAAGATACGGTGCGAATCTCGTCCTGGATTCGCATTTTCGGTCCCAGCGCAATTCCCTGGACATGGCAGCGGAGGCAGGAAATCCCATTGATCACCATGGTGTCGCGCCGTGCGGAGTCCTGGATCATGAAAGGCGACGCCCGATTCAAGCGGTTTCCCTTGGCGTCCACGAGCAGGTAGGCTTGGAGGCCGTTCGGCAGGCTCCAGAGAATTTCACTGCCATCATGTTGGAAGGCAAACCGGTAATGCATTTCCACGGGGCCCAATGGACGGGAAAAAAGGTCCCGTTTTCCGAGACTCCCCTCGAAATCGTAGCTCCGCCAGTAATAGGCGCCGTCGTGCCGGGGATGGCGCTCAAGCAAGCGGTGCGAGAGCGTCTCGCCAGACTTCGAGAACCCGGCCCGCCGGGCGGTTCCCTCTCGAATATTTTTTGGAACATTCACTTCCAAGGATTCTTCCAGATCACGATCCGTCGCAGGAAGGTCGAGCAATTGATGGTAGAAGGGTGGTTGACTGGCGGCGAAGGTAAACCAGTCGCCCCGTAGATAAGCCAACTCGGTCCCGGTCATGGTGGCAATCGATTGCTCCACCTCGAGATTATATTGGAGGCCATACGGGTAAGCCTGCGTCAGGAGTTCCCACTTTTCGGCACCCCATCCGTAGTCCCGCAAATCCAACCGATAGGCTGATCCGGAAGCATTGACGGGAACCAACCGGACAATGCGCGGCCCGGTGGAGAGACTGTTGATCAGCTTATTGAGCGCGGTCCGGTAAAGCTCCAGGCGGCTGTCACTTTCGCCGGCATTCACCAGGTTGTTCAAGGTCAGGTAGCGGTAATATCGTCGTTGATCTTCCGGTTGGGCCGCCAAATCCTGCGCGATGGAATGCAACACCGCGCGGTCACTCACCAACGCGCTGGCCGCCGCCGGAGCCCGGTTGATCCATTCCCGCACCAAGGCCAGTTCGGCTGCGCTCAGGGGTGAGTGCGGATCCGTTGCCGGAGAAGCGGGCATGCGGTTGGGGTCGTCCGCGGGGGCGGAAATTCTTTGCCAGAGCGGCGAAGCCAGCGCGCTTCCCGCCACCACAAAATCCGGGTCCCGGGCCAACGCGGCAAGGTCCGTGCCGGCGTCCAGGCGGGGCACTCGGACCCGCTTCAGACGCGCCTGACCGGTGCCGTGGCATTCCGCGCAGCGTTGCTCAAAAAGTTGCTGTACCCGCCGATCCAGGGGCGGGTTTGCCTGGCCAAATGCCAAAGGAGCAATCCAAACCGCGATGGCCAACCCGGGAAGTCCCGAAATCCATTTCATGCGGAAATTGTGCCAAACCTGCCCGTCGGTGCAACCGAATTGTCCGTCCCCCCAGCTTCGGGGATTTCCCCCACTCCGGGCTTGCATCACTCTCTTGCCAACGGAATGCTCTTAACTAACCAGATATTCAAGCCAGAAGACCTATGTTTGAGCAGCGTGATCGGGTGGTATTGGTAACCGGGGCAGCGTCGGGCATTGGCGCCGCCATTGCCTCCGCCTTTGCCGCGGCGGGTGCCCGCGTGGTTCTGACCGACGTCACCGAAAGCGCGGGCCTGGCATTGGCGGAGCAAATCCGGGCGCAGGGACATTCAGCGGAATTCCGGCGGCTTAACGTGACTGACGAGGAGGATTGCGCCAATGTCGCCGGACAAGTGCTGACCCGGCACGGCAGGCTTGATGTATTGATCAACAACGCCGGCATTGGTCATGTGGGCACCGTTCTGGAAACCAACGGTGCGGATTTGGACCGGTTGTATGCGGTCAACGTTCGCGGGGTGTTCAACGTCACCAAGGCGTGCCTGCCCACCATGGTTGACCGGCGCGCGGGTGCAATCATCAATCTGGCCTCGATCGGCGGGGTGGTCGGCGTCCGTCAGCGGGCCGCTTACTGCGTGACCAAATTTGCCGTGGTTGGCCTCACCAAGGCGATGGCCCTGGATCATTCGCATCAGGGGATTCGGGTGAATTGCATCTGCCCGGGGCGGGTCGAAACGCCTTTCGTCAAAAAGATGCTCGCCGGCTATCCGGATCCGGCGGCGGCCTACCGCGAAATGTGCGCGACGCAATTGACCGGCCGCATGCTGCACCCGGACGAAGTCGCCGCCGCCGCACTTTACCTGGCCAGCGACGCCGCGGTAAGTGTCACCGGTACGGCGTTCATCATCGACGGCGGTTGGAGCGCGGGCAAATAGCGACAAATGCTTGCCTTCCCGCGTGGTTTTGTGGGAGGGTTGGGGATGCATTCCTCCACCCACCGGTTCATCCGTTTCTCCGGATTTTCGCTGTTGTTGCTGCTTTTGCTCTGGCTTGTCCGCGGCTCCGCGCTGGCCGGCGTGCTGGAAGATTATGTCAACCGACCGGACACCAATTACACGTGGAAGCTGGTCGGCCAGCAAGGCACCAACGGGGAAACCGTGGCGGCCCAAATCAAACTGACTTCCCAAAAATGGCGCGACGGGCTTTGGAATCATGATATTCGAATCATCCGGCCGGCCGTGGTTCGCAACCCGGACATTGCCTTCATTTATGTGACCGGCAGCGGCAACGGCCTGCGCGAGGAAATCATTTTGCGGGTCATCGCGGAGCGGGCGGGCGCCATCGCGGCCGTCATCACGCAGGTACCTAATCAACCGCTTTATGACGGCCGCAAGGAAGACGCGCTGATCGCCTACACTTTCAGCCAGTATCTGGCGAGCGGGGACCGGGATTGGCCGCTGCTCTTTCCCATGGCCAAGAGCGCGGTGCGCGCGATGGACGCCGTGACGGAATACGCCCAGCGGGAGTTTCAGCAACCCATCCGACGCTTCGTGGTGGGCGGCGCCAGCAAGCGCGGTTGGACGACCTGGCTCACCGGCGCCGTGGATAAGCGAGTCGTCGGGATCGCCCCCATGGTCATTGACATGTTGAACATGCGGGTCCAAACCGCCTGGACGGCCAAGGTTTACGGGCAGCAAAGCGAGCAAATCAAGGACTATACGGAAGCCGGCCTGGTGGGGGGCGAGGAACCTCCCCGAATGGCGGAACTGCGAGGCTGGGTGGATCCCTACAGCTATCGCGCCCGCTACAACATGCCGAAACTTCTCTTGCTGGGAACCAACGACCCCTATTGGACGGTGGATTCGCTACGGAACTATTGGAACGATCTCCCGGAACCCAAGTTGGTTTACCAGACTCCCAACGCCGGTCATAATCTCAACGGCGGTCTGGACGCCATGCAAACCCTGGCGGCGTTTTACCAGATGATTGCCGATCATCAACCACTCCCGACCAATCACTGGAAAATCGACGCGCAGCCGACCCAATTGAAGTTGCAGACCAAGTTGGATGTGCCGGCGGTGGCCGCCCGGATGTGGACCGCCACTTCCACCAATCGCGATTTCCGCAATGCCAAATGGACCAGCAGCCCGGTGGCGCTTTCGGACGACAAACACCAGGCCGAGATCCAGGTGACCGCACCGGCCACCGGCCATCAGGCGTTTCTGCTGGAAACCGATGTGATCTCGCCCACCGGGCAACCTTACCACCTCTCCACGGAAGCCCGGGTTTTGCCTGATCTGCCGCGCGAAGGCGGTCACTGAGCCGGCCCCATTGAGGCAGCAGGAGCCGCCCGATTAACGGGCGGCAAAAGATTCCGCGAGGGCCACGGCCTTGAGCATGGCTTTCGCCTTGTTGACCGTTTCCTCAAACTCCCCTTCCGGGGTTGAGTCATTTACCCAGCCGCCGCCGGCCTGGACGTAGGCCTGCCCGTCCTTGATGAGAGCGGTGCGGATGGTGATGCAGCAATCGAGGTTGCCATTGAAGGAGAAGTAGCCCACGCAGCCGCCGTACGGGCCGCGCTGGGATTGTTCCAACTCGGCGATGATTTGCATGGCGCGGACTTTCGGCGCCCCGCTCAGGGTACCGGCCGGAAAAGTGGCGCGCATCAATTCGTAAGGCGTTTGGCTGGCGGAGAGACGCCCTTCCACTTGCGAGACGATGTGCATCACATGGCTGTAACGCTCGATGATCATCAAGTCTTTGACTTGCACGGAGCCGTATTCGCAGACTCGTCCCAGGTCGTTGCGCGCCAGATCCACCAGCATCACATGCTCGGCCCGCTCCTTGGGATCCGCCAGCAGGTCCCGCTCGTTTTGCGCATCCTCCTCGGAGGTGCGCCCCCGGGGGCGGGTGCCGGCGATGGGCCGGATTTCCACTTTGCGATCCTCGCAACGTACGTGGATTTCCGGCGAGGCGCCCACCAGGGAGAAGCCTTCGAGCTCCAACAAAAACATATAGGGCGAAGGATTGATGGAGCGCGCCGCGCGGTAAATGTCGAGCGGGGACGCCTTCACCGGCGTGGAAAATCGCTGTGATCCCACCACCTGGATAATGTCGCCCGAGGTGATGTAGGTCTTGGATTTGCGGACGTTGGCCTCAAAAGTCTCCCGGGAAATGTTCGATTCAAACGGGACGGGCGGCACCACGGAGGGAACGGTTACCGTGTGGTGATTGCTCGGTTGCTCCAGCAGTTCCACCAACCGTTCGATCTCCCCCACGGCATTTTCATAGGCTTCGGCGGGCGTGACGGTGTCATCCAAAATGGCGTTCACCACGATGGTGATGGTCTGGGCGACATGATCGAAGATCAGGAGTTCGTCCGCGATCAGAAAATACATCGTGGGCGTCTTTAGATCGTCCCGGACCGGTCGCGGCACGACGGGCTCGACATCGTGGATGAATTCATAACCAATGAAACCCACCGCCCCGCCGGTGAAGCGCGGAAGCGAGGGCGCCGGCACCGGGCGATACCGTTGCATGACGCGCTCGACAACCACGAGACCGTCCCGCACCGCCTGCGGTCCGGCCGCGGGATCCCGCGACACGATGAACTCCTGGGTGACGCGGTTCTCGGTCAAATGCACGCGGTCGCCCGTCTGCCGGATAATCGCGCGAGGATTGCACCCCACGAACGAATAGCGGCCGAGATGCTCGCCCCCCTCCACGGACTCGAAGAGAAAGGATTCGTCGTTTCCCCGCAGTTTCTGGTAGGCGGAGAGGGGCGTTTCAAAATCAGCGAAGATGCGGCGCGCAACCGGAATCAGATTCCCCTGCGTGGCCAG
Organism: uncultured Pedosphaera sp.; assembly: GCA_903918755.1. GTDB lineage: Bacteria > Verrucomicrobiota > Verrucomicrobiia > Limisphaerales > Pedosphaeraceae > CAIXFN01. The sequence goes on along the minus strand of CAIXFN010000091.1, from coordinate 5,056 downwards.
CGTCACAAAATTTTCCAAAGTCGGCGAATACATGGCAATGGTTAGGCAACTTAACTGAAAGACCGGCGACTGCGCCAGAGCGAAAGGAGAGTATAAAAAGTGACCGCAATGGCATAGCACACAATGCCCCAACCGATGGCCACCGGGACCAGGTGCGGATCCCCAAAATAAGCCAAGGCCCCGCCCACGCCGCCCACCAACGAGGTCTGGCCCAGCAGGCAACCAATGTAGAGCGGCAGGGAAGACTGGCGGAGCCGCTGAAAATGCCAAAGGTTGTAATTATCCCCGCCCAGCGACCGCATCAGCCAGGCGTTTTGAAAATTGTGCGCCGCGACCAGCAGGCTCGCGGTGGCAATGACGATGGCCCCCAACGGGGAAACCGCCGCCAGGCCGCACAAAAGGACATTGACTCCCCCACCCCATTTCCAGCCCAGCCGGCGGGCGAGCGGATTCCCTTCGAGTCGTAGATCCGGCGTCGCCACCCAGGTGCTGAAAAAATCCATGCCCCGTCCGAACGCGAGCAAGCCGAGCAGAATCCAATACTCCCCGCTCCCGAATGGCACGGTCTCGTCCATTTATCCCTGGCCGTAAATCTCGCCGGGCGATTTCAGCAGCGGTTCGGTGACCTGGAATTCAGTGGCGTCGCCCGCCACCGAGCGGAAAAAGCAGGATTTGTAACCCTCATGGCAGGCGGCCCCAGTCTGTTCGACCTGGATCAACAGGGTGTCGCCGTCGCAATCGAACGCCACATCCTTCACGATCTGGATGTGCCCGCTCTCCTCGCCTTTCATCCAGAATTTCTTCCGGCTCCGGCTCCAAAAATGGGTTTTACCGGTGGCCAGGGTGGATTCGAGCGAGGCCCGGTTCATCCATGCCATCATCAAGACCCGTCCAGTGGCGTGTTCCTGGACAATTGCCGGAATCAAGCCGTCCGCGTTAAATTTCAATTTTTCGTAAAAGCTCATGCACTTGGGCTACCCGCCCGCGACAAAGTACCAGAATTCCGGGAGTTGGCGAACAGGAAGTTGTGGCGGCTGGACCAGCACCGGAAAGCGAGCACGGCGCAAGCTGGTCCACGGCTGGTCAGGCGCCCCAAAGGCGGCTTACGGCCAATCGCGCCGGCCGGTCCCGGGGACGATTTTCCCCAGCACCACCGGATGGCGCGCCCCGGTGGCGGTCGGCGCATTGGCGGGTCTGGCCAGCATGGTCTCGTGGGCCAAGACGGCAAAGGCCAGGGCTTCCTTGGCTTCGTTCGAATAACCCATTTCCGCCTGGGTCACCACTTCCGCAGGCGCTATCCGTTCCGCAATCATGCGCCGCAAGGTGGGGTTGTGCGCGCCGCCCCCGCCCAGAATCACCTGCAAACGAGCGCCACCAGCTTTCGCCAGTTCGGGCAAAATCCAACGGGCGTAGGCGCCCGCGATGCTGGCCGCAGTAAACGCCGTGGCAGTGGCGATGATATCGGCATCGGGCAGCTTAAGTTCACGTGCTCCGGCCAGCAATTTCGCCACGAAGGGACGACCAAATTCCTCCCGTCCCGTGGTCTTGGGCGGCTGGCGGCGCAGGAAAGGATGGCGCAGCAAACCGGCCAGCAGGTCAGGGTTCACGCTTCCCCGGGCCGCCCAGCGGCCGCCCCGGTCGTAGGCGAGGCGTCCGTTGCTGAGCTGCTGGACCAGGGCGTCGATCACCATGTTGCCGGGTCCGGTGTCAAACGCCCGGACCTGCTCCAAACCCGCTCCGGGAGGCAGGAAGGTGAGATTGCCGATGCCACCGAGATTCTGGAGCACCCGCGGCCGGTGGTCATCGGTGAACAAGGCCCAATCCACGAACGGCACCAGCGGCGCCCCTTGTCCCCCGGCAGCCATGTCCCGGACCCGGAAATCCGCCACGGTGGTGATGCCCGTCCGCTCCGCGATGATGGCGGCCTCGCCGATTTGCAGAGTGGAAGGGGTGCGCGCGCGCGGGAGGTGATGAATGGTCTGGCCGTGTGAGCCGATGGCGAAGATCTCCTCCCGGGGAAGCCCGGACTGCTGGATGACGGCCAGCGCTGCCCGGGAAAAATGCTCGCCCAACCGGAAGTTCAATTCGCAAATCTCCCCTACCCGGCCGTCCTCACCAACCTGCAGGATGTGCTGCCGCAAGGCCCGGGAAAACGGCGTATGCCGATGAGTCACCAAGCGCGCCTTGAGCCCCCGGTTCCGTCCGGCGATTGCCACCACCACCGCATCAATTCCATCCGCCGAAGTGCCGGACATGAGCCCGACCACATACCGCTCCGCTTTCGCACTCTGACTGGCTTGGCGCATCTGGTTAATCTACCGGTTGCCGGGGGCGCGGACAAGCCTGCCAGCCGTTTGAAATAGAATCCGCCGGCCGCAAAAATCGGGGATTTCCCCCCTGCGAATCGCCATTGACTCCCCCCTGCCCGGCGTTGTAATTGGAAGCTGGTAAATTGACAACATGAGCACAACCGAAAAGCATCATTTTCAAGCAGAAATCCAGCAATTGCTGGACATCGTCATTCATTCACTCTACACGGACAAGGAAATCTTCGTCCGGGAGTTGATCTCCAATGCCGCGGACGCCTGTGAAAAATTGCGCTTTACCCAGGCGGCCGGCACACCGGTCTATCAACCGGATACCGCGCCGGGAATCGCCATTACCACCGGTGAAAAAACGATCACGATCACCGACACCGGGATCGGCATGACCCACGGCGAATTGGTCGAAAACCTGGGCACCATTGCGCATTCCGGCACCAAGGCCTTTTTGAAGCAATTGGCGGAGGATAAGAAGCCGGATGCAAAATTGATCGGCCAATTCGGCGTCGGCTTTTATTCGGCGTTCATGGTGGCCAGCAATGTCACCGTCCTGAGCCGCTCGCTGGCCCCCGATGAAACGGGCTGGCGTTGGACGAGCCAGGGCACGGGTGGTTACGATTTGGAAGCAGCCGCCGACCTCCCCCGCGGGACCAGCATTACGTTGGAACTAAAGGAGGACGCCCTCGAATTTGCGAAGTCGGCGACGCTGGAGCAGATCATCAAGCGCTACTCGAATTTCGTCCAATTTCCGATCGAACTGAACGGCAAACGACTGAACACCGTCCAGGCGATCTGGGCCCGGGCCAAGAGCGACATCAAGCCGGAGGAATACAACGAATTCTACCGGTTCCTGGGCCACGACCAATCCGAGCCATTGTATCGCCTCCATTTCACCGCCGACGCACCGCTGGCCATCCAGGCGCTGCTCTTCGTTCCCGAGCGCAATTTTGAAACCCTCGGCATGGCCCGCCTGGATTCCGAAGTGAACCTTTACTGCAAGAAGGTTATGATCCAGGCCAAAGCCAAGGGCTTGTTCCCCGATTGGTTGCGTTTTCTCAAGGGCGTGGTGGATAGCGAGGATCTGCCCTTGAACATTTCCCGCGAGACGATGCAGGACAGTTCCCTGCTCAAGCGCCTCAACCAGGTCCTCACGGGACGCTTCCTGAAATTTTTGGATGAACAGGCGGATAAGGAACCCGCCACCTATCAAAAATTTTACGAGCAATACAACCGCTTTCTGAAAGAAGGCGTGGTCAGCGATTTCTCCCACAAAGAGGCCCTGGGCAAGTTGCTGCGTTACGAATCCTCCACCCTTCCCAAAGGGACGCATACCTCTTTCGCGGAGTATGTCAAACGGCTGCCGGAAGGTCAGAAGGAAGTTTATTATCTTATCGGCGCCAACCGCGAAGCCGTGGAGAACAGTCCGTATTACGAGGTTTTCCAGGCCCGAAAATTCGAGGTGCTGTTCCTCTACGACCCGTGGGATGAGTTCGTGATGGAACACCTCCACGAAGTGGAAGGCAAACCCTTGCGGTCGGCGGAAAAGGCCGAATTGGATGTCACTGAGCCCACCCCCAAGGAGGGCAGCCTTTCCGGGGAAAAGGCCCAGGGCCTCGCCGAATGGATAAAGCAGACTTTGGGTGATCGCGTGGCCGCGGTCCGGCCCTCCAAACGCCTGGTGGACAGTCCTGCGGTCGTACTGGATGCGGACAAGTTCATGACCTCCACGATGCGGCGCATCATGAAGTCCATGAAGCGGGACAATGAACCCGATGAACCCCTCAAGCACGACCTGGAAATCAACCCGGCCCATCCGATCATGACCCGGTTGGATGCCATGCGGCAAACGGATCCGGTCCTGGCGGGAAAAGTGGCCGAGCAAGTCCTGGACAGCGCCCGGGTGGCGGCGGGGTTGCTCGAAGACCCGCGGGCCATGCTCAAACGGATCAATGAACTGCTGGAGCAGGTGTTGACCGTCAAATCATAATCCGAGCTTTCGCTTCCTCCGGCTGCGGTGTGGCAGGGTGTTCCGCTCCCTGCCACACTTCCGGTAAGGTCCACTTTAGTTGTTTTGGCGCGCCAAAAGTTCCTGCTCGGCCTGGAGCCAGTCCTGGGTGGCATTTCCCTCAGATTGACCGCGGGCGAGATAGATCTCGTACGCGCGCTTGGCGATCTCTTCATACGTCGGCGCCAACTTCGTCGCCGTCACGGGGAGTTTCACGACCGGCACGGTTTTCACGGTCGCAGCTTTTTTGGCGACCGGGGCGGGAGTTGGAGTCACCGGCGTGGCTTTGACCACGGTTTCGGTTTTCACCGCGGGGCGTTTGGTGGAGGGGACCTCGGCGGGCGAAGGGACCACCGTCACACTGGCGCCCGTGTCGCGTTTCGACGCTTTAGCTTTTGTGCTCGCCTTGGTAAGGGGCGTGGCTTTTCTAGGAGTTTCGGATTTCATTTTTGATTTCGAGTGGTAATTTCCAAGTTCCGATTGCACCGGAAGATTCATCAGTCCTTGGAAGTAAGAGGGTGAGCGGGTTTTGCTCACTGCGGGCGTTTATAGAACACTTCGCGGCGGTATGCAAGCCCGATTCCGCCAGTTGTCGCGAGGATTTCAAAGGCGAACAAATGTGTGCGAGCAAAGGCGGACTAAGTCAAGGGCTGCGGATTTGCAGCAAAATCTTTGGGCGTTCCTTGGGATTGGGTTCTTGCGCGAGGATGGTGACCGTGCCATTGGGGTG